>JANNWU010000056.1:0-7806 GCA_031408755.1 Gemmatimonadaceae bacterium
AGCGATTGCGTCTGCTACTGACATATCAGCGCGCATCGCAGAACTTCTATTGCAACGTGGCATGCGATGGTCGAAGCCGGGGCCGTTGGGGGTGGTGCGAAACGTACCAGAGCACCACCGCGGTGTGTACGGACGCACTCCCGATACCGGGAGCGACAACAACGCTGACGTCGCCAGCGCGTCGACGCCAAGGCTCTCGAGTTCATCGCCACTCGGCCGCAGTAGCGGTGATATGCCGATCGCGCACGCTGCTGCTGATGCGGACAACGTCGCGATGCTGCGTCAACTCAAAGCACTTGATGCTCCGCTCGAAACTTCGACGAATTATCAAGGAACACCATTGGCGGTGGCAGTGCGGGCCAAGGCATACAATGCGTCGCGCTGGCTGCTGGCACATGGTGCGAACCCGTTGCTTGGCGACGAAGAAAAATCGGCGCTGAGCATGGCGCTGGAGGCCACAGTCCGCAGCGATATGGGCGCCGCAGATTCGATGGCAGCCGCTGCATTCGTGCAAGAATTATTGCGCAGCGTTACACGCGAGCATTTCACGACGGTCGGCGACGCGAGTTGGCTCGCGTCGCGCATCACGCGACGCATTGCACCGTCAATTCCGGCGCTGGACGCGCTGCTTGAACGTGGCTGGACGCCCAAGCAGTTTCCTGCATATTTTCTTAGTACTGCAATCGTTGATCGTGATACGGCGCTTGTCGCATGGCTGCTCGATCACAAAGCGGCGGTTGTTCCTGAGAAGGATAGTGCCGGTCGACCTGTATCGGTGATCGAATCGCCATTGATGCTGGCTGTGTCCGGCAGTGACGCGGCGCTAATGAACCGCCTACTTCGCGCCGGCGCTACGGTGCAATCCGCGGGACTGTCAGACGGTCTCACTCCGCTGGGCCACGCACTACGCATTGGCAACGACACAATTATCGATCTGCTGCGGCGCAGCGGCGATACGCTTGATAGTGTCTCGACACCCTTGCTGCTGGGGCTCGCACTTGAGCGCGATGATCCGCAGTTGTTCGCAGCAGTCGCGTTGCGCCGCGATCGGCCGATTCGTTTTGTACCTGTATGGGCGAGTATCGCGCGCACGCTTCTACGTGACAGCGCAACGCTAAATCGCGCGCTACGTGCAGGGCTACGAGCAGACGCCTTCTTGCTTCGCTACTCCGTTGTGTACACTGATCCAGACACGAGCAAAGGCTCACTTTTAGAACTGTTGGTGTTGGCCGCTAGCGAGGCGGTTACCAATCCTGCTGACGCACCGCGCGTGGATGCGATTCTACAGGCACGAATTCAACGGCTCGCGAAAGAGAATGTTCTTCACACGCTAGTTGCACGGAGCGATCAAGAAGCGTCGCGTAACGCTGCATCCGCGCCGGTCATCACGCTATCCCTGGGACTTCGCCGCTCGACACTCGCACAACTCGCGCCACCAGCGGTTCGACTGAACACGAGAAGTGGCACAGTTCTACTCAGCTTGGCCATCTGTCGCGGCGATCAAGAGGTCGCTGCGCTGGCGCGACGACGCGGCGCGCGTCCACTTCCCGCTGCTGAACAACGCGAACTCTGCGCGCGAGTGCGCAACTTGGAGCGGTGACATGCGTATTGGGGAAATGCACCACAGCGCGCAGCCAACCGTGGATGCGTTACCGATCCGGCATCGTTGTCTCAAGACGTTTCGCCTGCATGTTCACGCGATGCGTCAGCGCACCCGTCGTAAGTACGTGCGCGTACTGCGTACCGTCGAAGCTTACAGCGGCGTGGCTCGCAGGGCGCACTGAGGCGCGGGTCGGCACCGCGTTTTCCGACAACTCAAGCACCACAAGTCCAGTCATCGGCCAGACAAATGCCGGATCGTTCAATAAATAGCGCACATCGTTGTAACGGCGAATACTCGTGCGCACAACAGATTTGCTGCCCGCGATTGCGATCTCGGTCGTGACAACTGAATCGATTCCATTCATGACCAGTCTACCCTGCGCGTCCTTTGAATAGCGACGCACCGCCATGCGCGATTCACCGCTACCATTCGCTAACGTCGAGCGATGCCTCCGCACCCGTTCAATCGTCGTCGTCGGTTTCTCGTCGTAGCTCAGCATCTCGGCACCCTTAGCGTCGAAAAAACGCACCCGTGAGCTATCCGTCTCAGAGCAAGTGGGCGTTGCTCGGCACTGCACCAGCGCCGCGATCGACGGACGATCAAAGGCGTCGCTCAAGCCGAAAAAATCGATCATTGTCGGCGTCAACGCTGTAGACAGCGGCATTGCAGACTGCGCCGCGGCCTCTCGCACGGTATAGACAGGCAGAATCACAGCTGCGCCGATGGCAGCTAGCGCGACGAGACAGAACAGGAATGGTTTGGTGGGCTTCATCGCCTGAGGGACGGGGTCAGTTTCTCCAGAGCAAAACGACGTCCCATCGGTTTAGGTAACGGCCGAGACTCGCGTCGAGTGGACTCAAGCGGACCAGTAGTGGCCGCGTAACGGCTTGTGCCTTCATGATGCTGCGCCGTTGCCGCACGTCGCGTGCGCGAATGCAACAGTTTGCATCCCTGTGCCAGACGGCATCGCATCGGTACTCACACTCCCACTTCCGGGGAGCATCGCCCCACAGTTCACACGAAATTACGGTTTAGTGAGCGTGGTCTCATCTGTGCAACGTTATGTCGAATTGAAAGCAATCGAACTATCGCGCACACATCTCCACTTACGACGAAACAGAATGACTCCCATCCACTTTACTCTCCGAACGAAGCGCACCTTCGCGCTTGCAGCGCTTGCAACTGGCCTGCTCAGCGCCTGTTCCGACTCGTCAACGAGCGCCGAAACACCGCCCATCCAGTCGTTGGCCGTCTCCGGCGTTCAGCTCAACGCAACAACCTTCCGCACCAGTGGGCGATTCGGACTCGGTTTGCTTGCCACTGGTACGAACGGCAACGCAATCTTGAATACGTCGGTGAACGTGACCGCCGCCGTCACCGCGCCAACCGCATCGACGGCGAACGCGGTTGGTACGCAAGCAGACAACCCACAGAACGGCGCGACGCAGGCCGCTATTCTGATGGACAACTCTGGCTCGATGTCGTCAACTGATCCAACGCGTTTGCGCAGCGCTGCGGCGAAACTCTTCTGGGAAGCCGTTTTGCCGGTCCGTGCGACGAACCGAGTCGCGTTTATTGACTTTGGCGCTGGCACAACCACCGGTTTCACTGTCAGTCGTTTGCTGGTACCGTTCACGTCAAGCGCGACACGATTGGATAGTGCGCTTGCACGCGTCGTTGCATCAGGTGGTACGCCGCTGTACGAATCGTTGCGCGAAACCGCACTCTGGATCGATACGACCCTCTCGGGCGCCAACGACAATCGCGTTATGCTTCTGCTCAGCGACGGTCAGCCAAACTCACGTACGGTTCGCGATTCCGCGCTCGCAATCGCCACGCGCGCTAACATCACAGTGCACACGGTTGGTCTTGGCCCTGCTTCCGATTTGGCAACAACTGGTCGCGACACCTCCGCAATCGCCGCCATCCGTGAAATTGCTGATCGGACCGGCGGTGTGTACGCCGCGGCGACTGACGCCAGCGCGTTGGGGCCAATCTTTACCAACATCGCTCGTGCGACGAGCCGCGGCCAACTGGTGACAACCTTCGCAATCAGCCCAGTACCGGCCAGCGGCACCCGTGTCAGCGGCACGGTCACCGTGACATCCGGCGGCGCGACGCAGACGGCAAACTGGACGTTTATCGCACCGTAATGCACCACGCGACACTGGTCGATATGCGCGATGCGTGCGTATTGACCAGTATCACGCGCATTGCTAACACAAACGCGAGTCAGTCACGCTTGCGTCAACGCGGTATTGCTCGTTAACGCCAGCAACTGCTGCACAAATTCTCGCTGCGCTTCGCGCGATGCGTCGCCCTCATGCATCGCCAGCCATCGCACAAACAGTGCACGACTCTCACCAGACTTCACTCCGCCAAGTACCTCGGGTGACGTCGCACCTGGCGAAGTCGGCGGCTTTACGCGACCAGTTCCAGCATCTGCGGGCGCCTGCAAGCCATAGACAATCGTTGTCACGCCGCTCTGCATCGCCGCACCGGTGCACATCACGCATGGCTCCAGTGTTGAGACGAGCGTCAGCCCGCCATCAGGATCAATTCGCCCAGCCGCCGCTGCAAACGCGTTAACCTCCGCGTGCAGCGTGGGATTGCCGGTGCTGAGCAGCGTGTTGTATCCGTCGCCAATCACGCGACCAGTGCGATCGATCAACACAGCACCAATCGGAGCTTCGCCCGCGTCGAGGCCTAACGTGGCTTGTGCGAGTGCCATGCGCATCCACTCGTGCTGTGAGTCAGTCTGACTATCGTTCATTCAGTTACCCGTTCGGAGTTCATTGTTCGTGGCACTACGTGTGCCGCTTACGTCTAATCACTGCAAGTCACTAAAAACTCGCGCGGCTCACTTCCTCACCAACCAATTCAAGGTTCGGTGGCTTGGTCAGGTGCGCGTCGAAGCCCGCCTGTAACGCACGATACTTGTCCTCAGGTTGCCCCCATCCAGTCAATGCAACCAACCGCACGCGCTCGCCAGCGGGCGTGCTTCTGATTCGCTGCGCAACCTCGTAGCCATTCAGTCGTGGCATTCCGATATCAAGTAAAATGACATGCGGTGAAAACGTCGCGGCGATGCTCAGACACTCCTCGCCGTGCTGCGCGATCTCCACACTATGTCCGTGCATCCGTAACCAGATCGCAAGACTTTCAGCCGCGTCTGCATTGTCGTCGGCGACAATGATCCGCTTCGCGTCTGTCGATACGATTGCGGCCTCAACACCAACCGAACGCGCAGAACTGTCTGCACTCTTCACCCGCGGTAGCGCAATGCGAAACTGACTGCCAAACCCAACTCCAACACTGCTTGCCGTCACTCTTCCGCCATGCATTTCCACGATCGACTGCACAAGCGCAAGTCCAATCCCCAAGCCACCCTCGGCGCGTTCAAGCGCCGTTTCTGACTGACGGAACATGCCAAACACGTCGGCGATGGCGTCAGGCGCGATGCCGATACCAGAATCAGATACAACAATGTTCACAATGTCATCGTCACAACTGGCCGAGACGTGAATGCTGCCGCCGCTGTCGGTGTACTTCGCCGCATTCGCCAGGACATTTGTCAGCGCTTGGCACAGCCGGAGCATATCGCCATACACCACCACTTCGTCACAACTGTCGTGCATTGTGACTGTATGGGCTTTCGCATTCAGTTGCGGCTGCACAGTTTCGATCGCTGCGGCAAGGATGTTTTGTACCGACAGATTCTCGCGTTTAAGCTCAAGTCGGCCTTGCGTCAATCGTGCGACGTCCAGCAAATCATCAAGGAGCGATGCCATGTGCCCCGACTGTCGTGCGATGACTCGTTGCGCCCACTGAATTTCAGCCGGTGCCACCGTGGGTGATGCGAGTACCTCGGCAGCATTACGAATCGGCGCTAATGGGTTCCGCAATTCGTGCGCGAGCGTTGCGAGAAATACATCTTTGCGCCGATCCGTCTCAATCAATTCCAACTCGGTCTGCTTCTGGCGCGAGATGTCCTGTACTGTACCGGTCAATTCTGTCGCGATACCGTCCTTAAACTCCACTCGACCTGTTGCACGAACCCACCGCGTCATACCTGTCGGGTCCACAACTCGGTACTCATCATGATACTGACCAGCACCGTCCGGCCGCATCGCATCAGCCATTGCGGCCTTCACGCCCGCGCGATCGTCAGGATGCACACCGTTCATAAAAAGATCGTCGGTAATGAGCACATCAGGGCCGAAACCCCAGAGCGCACGTGCACGATCATCCCATTCAATCGCGCCTGATTGCACCTGCTGCCGGTGGATCCCCAACTCGGCCGCGTCAGTCGCAATGCTCAGACGCCGCGCGTTCTCTTCAAGGTGTTGTTGTAGCAGCCGACGTTCGTCGATATCTGACGCCGAGAAGTACCATCCATTGATAGCACCCATGTCGCTAAGACGCGGTTCACGCCGGGTTAGGAACCAGCGATGTGAACCATCGTGTCGACGGATGCGCATTTCCATTTCGTTCGGTACGTCGGAAGCCGCTGCAGACAAAATTCTGTCGCGATCAGGTTGAATGATGTGATCTGACCAGCGCTGCCTCGTATCACCGTTGAGCGTCGTTCCTGTATAGTCGGACCACCGCATGTTGACGAATTCGCAGACACCGTCTGCATCTGTAATCCACACCAATGACGGGACGCTGTCGGCTAGCGTCTTATACTTTTGCTCACTGTCTCGCAGCTCGACCTGCGCGCGCTCTCTATCAGTCGCATCATCGCCGAGCAAAAAGAGACCTGTGACATCGCCAGACGGATCGCGAATTGGTTGCATCACGAAGTCGATAAAGCGGTGGTTGTCTCGTCCGCCTTCCTCTGGCCTGTTGAGCGTCACTGCGGCGGCGCGTTCAGCATGCGCGACACCAGTGGAAAACACGCGATCGAGCAGCGCCAAAAACCCCTGCGATGCAACTTCGGGAAGCACATCTGCGACCGGGCGCCCAATGATGTCACGCTGGCCGATGAACGTAACGAACGCCGGATTTGTATATGCAAATCGATGCTCAACCCCGTGAAGAACGCACATGAAACCTGGCGCATCCACGAACAACGAGCGCCAGCGCATCTCCTCCGTGCGGCTCCGCTCTTCCGCCAAAACCTGCGCCGTCGTTTCGGCGCAGAGCACAATGACACCACCTACTGACTCCGTGGCTTCATCATCGTGAATGGGCGAGTAGCTGTATGTCCAGTACGCACGATCCGCCTTTCCAAAGCGCGTCATTGGTACAGGTTGATTTTGGTGCCACGTTGACCCACCGCCGCTCATCACCAACTCAAGCTGCGGCCCAATGATCTCCCACATTCCGGCCCATGCGTCGCGTGCTCTCGTCCCAAGGATTTGGGGGTGCTGTTCCGGGCCGACAGACTTGGAGAAAGCATCGTTATAGAGGCAGAGTGAATCGGAGCCCCAGAACAC
Organism: Gemmatimonadaceae bacterium; assembly: GCA_031408755.1. Lineage (GTDB taxonomy): Bacteria > Gemmatimonadota > Gemmatimonadetes > Gemmatimonadales > Gemmatimonadaceae > JACMLX01. The sequence continues at coordinate 7,045 of JANNWU010000056.1, forward strand.
AATCATCGGATGATTTGTATTCAGCAGCATCCGCACTGCAGTGCGTAATGGAATCGGCCAAGTAGCCGGCACGCCGAGTGACGTACGCGTCCAGTCAAATCGCCGGATGCGATCACCCATCTCGCCGCCACCATCTAAGAAGCGCATAGTTTCTGCTGTGCGTTTAGTCTGAGCACTTGGCGCTCCAGAGATTGTCATGCTCCAGCCGACCGGACAGTCTGCCGAATTCTGACTGGTTTACCTAGCGCGCGAGCGCGATAGCTACAAACCGGTTGCTGCATTCGCCGCAAGGCTTTGCTGAAGTGTGGTCGCGCGCTGTAGATGCACGCGAATCATAGACTTCAGACTCTGCACATGCTTCGCCAATCCAGCGGACTGCGTCGTCACTTCGTTCTGTCGAAGCGTCTGTTGCAGCAGTCGATGACCAGCAACCTGCACATCCAAATAGGTACGCTCAAACTCCGTGCCGGTGGCAGCACGCAGCGCCTCCATTGTTTGCCGCTGGCTCACCATCGCTTGCATAACGAGATCTGCAGACGGCGTTGCCTGTGCAACGGTGATGGTGGAATCGGCAGCACGCATTCCCGCACTTGCCATCACGCGCAGAATCTTGGTGAGCTCGCGTTGGTGTGCTTGAATCATTGAGCGCGCGTACGTTTGCACCCTTGCGTCGTGCGACTTCCCGAGCGCCAGTCGACCGGTTTCAATCTCTCCTCTGTGCGCCGAGACAATCACATTGGCGATTACGGTATCATTCGCTGG
>JANNWU010000057.1:0-20242 GCA_031408755.1 Gemmatimonadaceae bacterium
GGTTGGATCGGGTGATTCCGCCACAGGCGCCGACCATCGGGTGAGAAGCCGGCAGCTAGCCCTTTGCGCACTTGAAATCAACTTTGCAGTGCAACACGGTTCATTTCGGGGCATAGCGCTCCGCAGGCAATGCTGGTGTTAGCGAGCCTGCACCTCAACGTTCGCGTTCTCAAGTGTCATGGCTGTCGCTGGCGTGCCGTGGTGGATCGCTTGGGTTCCTGCCTGCTGGTGGCGCGTTGCTACGGCAGTCGTTAACGCCAAAAAGACTTCCAGTGGCTTGCGATCGGCGTCTGTTCGAAACGCGCGGATGAAGAGATTGGAATCAATCGCGTAGCGCCGCTCGCGGCGCCCCGTCATTCCGGATCCGGCGAGGTGATGCGGACGCCACGGAACTCGTGCGTCTCGTCAAGCAATTCTTGGCGAAAGACGACCATGTCGAGGGCGGTCTCAACGGTCTCCGTGGCGCAGCCGATGCCGCTGGGTTTGAGGTCTTCGTGACGATCGATACGAAACTCGTTTCCAGCAGAATCTGTCGGCGCGGCGGCTCGCGCTCGTGGTGCTCGCTTCCACCAGTTTGCCCCGCGTTCGCGCCGTGACAGACAGGGTTGTCGCGGCGGTCGATCAGGCGCCGCTCACGTTCGATTGAATGGTTACGCATGGCGACTTCTCGCTCGACAACGTCTTCGTCGAAGATGGGCGCGTGACAGGTTGCAAACTCCAGTTTCATCTGTGCGTAGACGAACTTCCCCAATCTCAGGCGGAAGCGCACCAGCAACGTTCAGATTCGCTGCCCACCCAAGACGGTGGTGGCCTGACCTTCGCGTTCTACTGGCATCCACTCCACGCGGCCCCGTCGGACGAGCACACCATGAAACGCGAGGCGCTTCTCATAAAACGCGATCGGCTCGTCGCGCCAGTCGGCGACGCGGTCACATTTGCAGCGCAGCGTTCGTGAGGTAGGATGCGTCCGCTGGTGGCCGTGCGGTTCGTCGCTGAGCGTTCGGCACCTCGCGTGTGCGGAGCGTGTCGAACGTCTGCGTCGAGTCTCTTCTTAGGATTGGCATGAACCCGTCGGCATGCCAGCGTTCCGGTGAGTAGAGGTAGCTTCCCCGCGCGCACTCCGCATGCAATGCTGGTGTCAGGTGCCTTTGCAGTCATTCGAACTTCGACAACGAGGCGTGTCTTGCGTGATCCAATAGCAGTATCTCTGGCTCGCTGGCATGCCGCCGCGGTGCTCGTCGCGGGGATCACCGTCGCCGGCGAGCTGCAGGCGCAAGCTGCGGGTGCGGCGTTCACGACAGTGCGCGCGCTTGCGCTGCCCGACAGTGTCGGTCCGTACGCGCAGACGGCGCGTCGTGACTTTGGAACGCCAACGGGAGGGATCGGCTACACCTACGCCGCGAGTCGTGATAGTGGGCGCGTGTTGCTGAACGCCTTTGTTTACGCGCGGGATTCCGCTCGCGTCACGTGGTCGAGCACCGAGGCGGTCGCACAACAAGTGGCAGTATTCAAGCAGTCGCTGATGGTTGAGCAAGCGCAAGGCACGGTCGAGCGATTCGAGATTCCCGTGGAAGAAACCGACTCGAGCGTCGTGACCGCGAACGGCGACGTGGTGCCCGGCTACAGAATGGTGATTGTGCTACGTCGCGCGGGCCGAGCGTATGTGTCGTACTTCAGCGTGTTTGCGGTCGGCGATGGGTTCGTCAAGATTCGGTGCAGTGTGCCGGTCGACGACTGGGAGCGTCGCGATGTACCGGGGCTTGCGACGGCGATCGTTCGGCGCGCTCTCTCAAAATGATGAGGAACATGCGTAACACTGTCAGCATACCGCGCAATGCATTGTGTGCGACGTCTTTCGGCTGACGCCGTGGCGCTCGCACGTTTCGGCGATCGTGACGCGATCACGCAACGCGTCGTGCACAAACATCGACCGTTCGTTCATGGCATCGGTCTCCAACCAAGGCATCGCGACTTCGCGCAGAGAAGCGTCGCGGTACAGTAATGAAAGAGTGTCACCCATGTTGCCAGACACTGGTGTTTCTCATTTTCCCAATCAGTGCAACCTGCTCCGCACATGCACATCCGACCAGCGACGCCCGAAGACGCAGCGGGCACCGTCGCGTTGCTGAACGCCGTGATTGCCACTGGCGCAGAAACTTCGATGTCAGTATAGCTCACGCTTCAGGAGCAACTGCAATTCATCACCTGCTTCCCTTCCAACGGCGTGTTCTTGGTCGCAGAAGTTCCCGGGCCCGACGGTGTCGTTGGGATGCAGAGCATCGAGCCGTACGTCGAATTGGGCGGTCAGACGGCGCACGTGGCTGCGATCAGCACGTTCGTTGCCGCCGAGTACCGGCGACGCGGCATCGGGCGGAAGCTGTTGAACGAGTTGTGTCGCCGAGCATTGGGTCATGGAACTCGGAAGCTGCTTGCAACTATCCGTGCTGATAATTTGGATGCGCAACGTTTCTACAAGCACTCAGGGTTCCGAGTGGTCGGTACGTTGCGGTCACAGCTGATGGATCGCGGCACGTACATCGATCAAGTCCTCGCGGAGCGCTTGCTCTCTGATAGCGATGCCTAAACTGGCGCAAGCAGACCTGCCACTGACCGCGTTGATTGGCTACTCAACGGCAGGTGTGCAATTTTTTCCCTGAACGGCGTCGCAACGCAAACCTGCGCGGGTAGATTTGTTCGAAGGTTACGCGGATGTTAACGCTGTCGGTTCACGCGCACGTGCATTTTTACGGATATCGGCTATGCAGTTTTACTTAACGTTGCCCGCGCGATGCCCAGCACGGCTGGCGTAACACGATTGCTTGCGTGCACTGTCACCGGAATGCCGTGTCACCGAAATTCTGTCACCGGAATGCTGTCACCGGAATGCGACTGTCGTTCACCGTGTCTGTTGAGCGGCAAGACTTCATGCGCCTCGCGCAGAGATAGGTGCGCCGCGTCCTTGAGCGCATCGAGTTTACGCTAGCGGTTCACCTCGAACTGACTGGCAACTACCGTTTCGCTTTGGTTGCACAGCAGAGTTTCCATTCCAAAACTTTGGGAGAAGAATTGGCACATCTTTCCTTACGCTCACGTGCAGCGATGCTCGCGCTCTTCCTGATCCTATGCACGCCCGGAGAGGCTCAAGGTCAGTCCGGTTGGCAACCTGCTTCGGGTCACATACAGATCCCCCTGTGGCCAGGCAATCCGCCCAACCCGCGTTCAGGTATTGGACCAGAGGCGGTGCACTTCGCGGTAGAAGCTGGCACGGAGACCAAGAAACTGATCGGCGGCAAGCCGTACTCGTACATCGAGAATGTGACACAGCCGACGATCACGATTTATTCTCCGACGAACACCAATACAGGCGCTGCGATCATCGTCTATCCGGGTGGCGGTTTCAATGTGCTTGCGATGGACATTGAAGGCACGGAAGTGTGCGAATGGGTAACGTCGAACGGCGTTGCATGCGTGCTGCTGAAGTACCGCGTTCCGTGCGCGCTTGTGGGGGCATACCGCGAGTGCGCGCAGGCGCATCAAGACGCGCAGCGTGCGATGAGCATCGTGCGCTCACGCGCCGACGAGTGGAATATCGATGCGCGCAAGATTGGTGTGTTGGGTTTTTCTGCCGGCGCACACATGGCGATCATGAGCAGCACGCGATTCAGTCGCCAATACGCCGCTGTCGACGGCGCGGATAGCCTGAGCTCACGACCGGATTTCGCATTGGTGCTCTACCCGGGACGCATGGCGTATCGGCACACCAACTTTGTGCCGAATCCGAACATTCGAGTTACCGAAAGAACGCCACCGACTTTCCTCGTTCACGCATATGACGACGAGATGAATCCGGTGGAAAACTCGCTGCTCTACGCTGCGGCGCTGCGCAAAGCGCGCGTTCCTGCCGAGATCCACGTGTATGCGAAGGGGGGACATGCTTTTGGACTACGGCGCACGGGGCTATCGTCGTCAGGGTGGCCGCAGCTTGCAGAGGCGTGGCTGAAAGACATTGGCGTACTTGGAGAGTCGGGCGCGGCGACGCGCAGTGGCAATCGCTGAGGATTGTATTGACTGTGTGATCGCAGATCAGGTGAATGCATACTCTCGCCGCAAAGCTGATGCGCTTATGATAGTGCGCTGGCGGAAACGATCATCGGCCTGTTCAAAACGGACGTCATCTATCACGACGGCCCATGGCGCGGTCTGGAAGCAGTCGAGTTTGCGACAATCACGTGGGTCGCTTGGTTCAACACCACGCGGTTGCTGGAGCCGCAGGGCTATGTGCCCCCAGCAGAGTACGAAGCGGCGTACTACGCTGCACTCGCGTCGGACTTCGCCGATGCGGGAACCAAGTGACTGAGTCTCCGGAAAAGCCGGGGCGATTCAGTTAGCGATGATTAAATTTGGGGAATATTATCATGTTAAAAAATGATGAATTCAGAAAGCACTTACAGGGCTACAACATTATTGATTGTGCAGTTCGTAAGAAAGACTTCTATTATTTTTTAGCGAGGGAGGACTACACCCAAAGTTCATTTTGGAATGACGAAAATGAACCACCTGATGAAACCGTGTTAAAAAAACGCGTTATTCCTTTTCAACCTTATAAACAAGATGGTCAACATTGGTCAAATGCCTCATTAAATGGGTTCGAAATCACTAACGGAGGCATTGCATACGAGCCTGTTGAGCAGTTTGTCGCGATGTCTCTTACAGGGCAAATCTATGCTCTTGGCAGTGGCTCATCTGGTTTAGAGCCTCGTGTCGAGTATTCAGCCTTAGGACGCAGGAGTGTTATTACTAGGTTAACAACGATTGGAAAAACGTTATATGCCGTTGGCTTAGATCGCACAATTGGAATTAAGCGAGGCAAAGGCGATTGGATTTGGCAGTCAAGCCAAATTCCGTTTGATGAACATGCGGAAGAAGGTAAATGTGGGTTCTACGATCTTCATGGATTAGATGAAAATGAAATGTATGGTGTCGGTAAAAGAGGAGACGTATGGATTTTCTCCGGGTCGAGTTGGCGTAAATGTGCTTTTCCATCGAACATCGATTTAGAAACCGTGTGCTGCACCCCCGACGGTACAGTTTATGTGAGCGGCTATGAAGGCGAGACTTACCGAGGCACTGGCGATGTGTGGAAACAGATTGCCAAGCCTGAGTTGTCTATTCCTTTCAAAGATATGGTTTGGTACGAAGACCGGGTTTGGTGTACCAACGACTCCGGTCTTTGGTGGATCAAGGGCGACACGCTCGAGATGGCCGATGTGCCCTCAAACATCAAAGTTTGCTCTGGCAATTTGAGCACTCGGGATGGCGTCTTGCTACTTGCTGGGTACGCCGGTGCCGCAGTGATGGAAGAGGGCCGATGGAAAGTAATCTTCAACTACAACGAGATGGCTGAGAAGGCGAGCAGCTAAAAATAAATCTCTGGCAGCCTTTCATGACTGTGTAGCGCAAGACAAAAAATCGCACTGACATTCATTTATCTGGATGGTTATTTTTCAATTTATGTACCCCTTCTGCCAATATGGTCTGAGACGATTTCCATCGCCTAATTAGTGAATATCCATTCGGGGGTACGTAAGCTTTCCCATCCGGGGCACACACTTCGGCCATCGTGAAACGATCACTCAACGCATCCTGCACAAACTTCAGACGTTGGGTCTTGGGATCGGTCTCCGAGCACAGCATCGCGACCTCGCGCAAACGAGTGTCGCCATCCAATGTAGAAGATGTATAAATCATGTTGCCGGACAACGCTGTCAAGCATGTATCCGGGCTATACCGGTCGTCACCGAACTTGGTTTCCTGCTGCCAAACTGACCCGCGCGACTAGTCTTTGTTTGATTCTCGTGCGGTCGGTTTTACAGCAGAACCCTGTTTCATTAGCCGGACTAGCTAACCAGAGTGACCACACCGTGATTTTGGTGATCGGCGGCACGAGGGGCACCGGACTGTTGATCGCGCAGCTCCTCGAACGTCGAGGCGTGGCGGTTCGCGTGCTTGCGCGCAACCCTGAAGGCGCACGATGCACCTTCGGCGCATCGGTAGACATTGTTGTCGGGGACATCACGCAAGCACACACCCTTCCGCGTGCCTTTGACGGCGTGACTCACGTCATTTTTACCGCAGGGTGTCGGAGCGGCTACCCCGCAACTGAAGCGCTCATTCGCGCAACGGAGTACGAAGGCGTGATCAGTACGTAGGTCGCGGCCCGAAAAGCGGAAATCATTTGACGATTGTTGTACATGACGTCAAGTGGTGTGACAAGCCGTTCGCTGTTCAGCGTCCTGCTCAATTTGTACAAGGGCAACACACTCGTCTGGCGGCAACGTGCCGAGCGTGCGGTCCGCGCGAGCTCGCTCGACTACACGATTATCCGAGCGGGTTTCTTGCTGAATCAGCCAGGTGGGCAACGACCTGTTCGACTCACGCAGGACTCGCTGCCGCTCTCTATCCGCTACCGAATCGCCCGAGCGGATGTCGCGTCCGTGATCGTGGCCGCGATGGACCATCCTCGCGCATCTCGCGCAACGTTCGACGTGGTCTGGGGCCGCGAGCTTCGCGCAGCGCCGTGGGCGGATCTCATCGACCGGTTGCATCCAGATTGAACACTTTGCGCGCGCCGGCTAACCCGCGTTGATGCTGAAACTGTCGCCGACGGTTAATGAAGAGGACGGCATTTCATCTTGCCGCAGCGCATCAAAATGATCTGAGGCCGCATGCGTCACTCCGAGCACTTTGGTGTATATCCAATCACACGCTCGTAACCCACGTTCACGACACTCGCTTGCAAGCTCGTCAATCCCCCGCGCGGCACTTTCGTGCGTTCACTGATTACCGATGGAAACTCCCCACTTTAACGCCACGGCTCCGCTCAACTTCGTTGTCAACGGCAAGTCCGGCAGCTCGGACGCCGACGTCACGCGACAGGCTATCGAGTCCGGGATGGCCGACGCAAATTGCGCCTGCAATGTGATGTTTGCTGCACCGGGTGAGCTCGCGCGCGTCGCGCACGAAGCCGCTGCGAGGGCGTGTGCCGACGACTCAGCGGTGGTGGCAGTTGGCGGCGACGGCACCATCAATACCGTCGCGCAGGCCGCGCACGCTGCGGGGTGCATCATGGGTGTCATTCCCGACGGCACCTTTAATTACTTCGCACGAGAGCATGGCGTGCCGTCAGAGACGGCCGAGGCGATTTGCTGGCTGCTAAATGCGCATCCGCAGCCAGTGCAGATCTCGGCTATCAATGAGCGGGTCTTTCTCGTAAACGCGAGCCTGGGCCTCTACCCCGACCTGCTGCAGGACCGCGAAACGTGGAAGGCGCGATTCGGGCGAAGTCGCGTGGTGGCGTTGACGGCGGGCCTGAACACGCTGCTGCGCGCGCAACGCAGGCTTACGCTGCATGTCGAATGGAAGCAGCAAACGCGCGACCTGCGCACGCTCACGCTATTTGTCGGCAACAATCAACTCCAGCTCGAGCAGCTTGGCTTGGCGGGCGACGCAACTTTGGCCGAAGGTCCCACAGACGGTCACGTCACCGCGGTCATTCTGAAACCCGTTGGTACGCTGAACATGTTGGGGCTCATTTTGCGAGGTTCTCTCGGGCGGCTTGGCGACGCGAGCGGCGTTGAACGTGTCGTCTGTGAGAGCTTGGTGGTCAAGCCCGAGCGGTTGCGCTCTGGACGCAAGATGAAGGTGGCTTTCGATGGTGAGGTTGGCTGGATGAGTGCGCCGCTCACCATCCGAGTATTGCCCGAGCCGTTGTGGCTGTTGAAAGGAGCTCCCACCGCACGTGATAACTGAAGCCACGGCGTGCGTTGCGAAACGCAAACGTTCACAGGCGCTGTATGCATAGCGCCACTCGCGCGCTGCAAGTCACCGACGTTGTGCATCAAGCTCCGCAGTCCGACGCGCTGGAACCTGCGCGCTGCGAGTTGCGTAGGGTCGCTGTTCGCTGAAATTGTTCACGACATGCCCACGTTCCGATGCGCCGACTTTCGTGTCTTCTGTTCCCCGCGCTGTACGCCGCCACGGTGCCATCGGTTCAGGCGCAGAAATCGGTAACGCGCACCGCCGACTCTGTCGTGGTGCACATGGCGATCGTGCCGTCGTCTGCCGAAGCGCTGCTGTCGCAAGCCCGCGCAACGCGACTCCGTGTGGACTCGTCACTGCAATCGTACGACGCACTGTCGCGCGAACGATTTACACTCACGTTTGCACTGCGTGGCATTGGACGCGAACGTACGCTCACGCGAGACGAACGCGCTGGCAACGTGCAGTGGTCGCGCGCAAACGGACTGCGCATCAACCTGCTCGGACGCCGACGGGAAAGCAATTCACCGTTTGGTGGAAACACCGGCCCAAACAACGAAAGCGCGATTCCCGTCCCATACTTTCCCGGCAAGGAGCCGCTGTGGGGACTCGGCAGCTCATTTGTCACCACTGGTGACGACGCGAATCGACCAATCAATCCACTGGCTGCAGGCGCGGAGTCGTCGTATCGCTACACACTCGGCGATTCGCTGACAATTGGATTGCCGGATGGCTCGCGCATTCAGCTGCGCGAATTGCGCGCGACGCCGCTTTCAGGCAACTGGCGCGTGCTCTCGGCATCGCTCTGGTTTGAAACGGCGACGGCGCAGTTGGTTCGCGCGGCGTATCGGTATGCGACACCGGTCGACTTTCTCGATCAGGCACGGCGCAATCCCGATCCGGCGAACCGCCCACCGCGCTGGCTCGGACTCATCGCGTCACCACTGCGCGGCACACTCGAAGCGGTGACGGTGGAATCGGGGTTGTTTGAAGGAAAGTACTGGCTGCCACGCGCACAGATTGCTGATTTCCGCGTTGATGCGCCAAGTGAAAGTGTGGTGCGCGGTCGGCTGGAGCAGCGCTTTCAATATTCCACCGTCAATGGCACGCTTGATCCTGTTCCACCGTTGCCACCGGCGACGCTAGCGTTGCGCGATAAATCCGACTCCCTCTGGCGCGTTGACAGCACGTTTGTGTTCACGCGCGACAGTCTCTTAAAGTTGGGCAGTAGTAAGCGCGACACGGTTGCGGCGTACGCGGCGTATCGCATGTGGGAGGACTCGTCGTGGAAACCGATTCGCGGCCAACTCGACTCGCTGCGCAAATCGCAGTGCGCTGCAAGTGGCACGTACGTTCGATATCGTTCACGCTACGGACGACGCGTGCCGGCCGAAGTCTCGGTGCCGTGCGACAGTGTCAAGCTCGCGAATGCGCCAATTTTCTCGGGCGATCTGATGGGACAGAATGCGGCGGTGTGGGGTTCGAATGACCGGGCTGCGCTGATCGCGTCGCTGGCGAGTGCAATGCCGCTGGCATTGAGCCCGCAGCCGATCAAGTTCGTGTCCGGCTTGGAATTCTTTCGCTACAACCGAATCGAAGGGATTTCGTTGGGTGGTGGATTGCGACAGGATCTCGGTCCCGGACTACGATGGGAGGCACAAGCGCGGGCGAGTTTCGCCGACCGTCAACTGAATGGCGAAGTCTTCGTCGATCGAGCAGTGGCTGGTTCAAGTTGGCGCGTGAGTGCTTACCGTCGTCTCGTGTCAGCCGATGATTACGGTGCGCCCTTTGTGCTTGGCGCGAGTATCCAGAATTTGATTTCTGGTTTGGATGAACACTTTTACTATCGCAGCGCGGGGCTTGAACTCTCTGGCGTGCGCAATCGCTCGCTGGGTGGTGGCTCGCTCAACTGGCGTGTGTTCGCGGAGCATCAGTCGGCCGGAGTGGCCGAGGCGGAGTGGGTGGTGCGACGGCTGTGGGACAAGAAGGCTGGATTCAGTCAGAACATCATCGACACATTGGGTGGCGGCACGCGCGGCGTATTCAGCGGCGCTGCGTTTCGTTGGCGCGCGACGCGTGGTGATGACGCATCGGGATGGCGGCTTGCCACGGACATGCGCAGCGAAGCGGCCGCTGGTGCGGTGGCGTATGGACGCGGCGCGTTGGACCTGACTATCGAGCGTCGTTTGCCCGCGCGTCTGCGTGCGATCGCGACGGGTAGTCTCGGCAGTTCGGTCGGCGAGTTGCCGCTGCAGCGATTCTACAATCTCGGCGGCTGGCAGACGGTGCGCGGGTACACATCGGGAACACTGCGTGGCAACTCGTTCTGGATGGGCCGCGGTGAATTGCTGTACGAAGGATTCCGTCGGTTGCAGCCGTCGCTATTCGTGGATCAGGGTTTTGCAGGACAGCGGAGTGATCTCTTCTCTGGCGTGAGACAACTACGGTCGGCGGGCGTGGGAGCGGCATTCTTTCAAGGGCTGTTTCGACTGGATGCGGCGCGGTCGCTGGATGCTGGTGGCAAGTGGCGGATCAACTCGTACGCGTCAGCGCGATTTTGAAGAGGCGTGACTGACACAGCACTGCGTCCCTGATGCGCATGACACACTCTCGCTGGGCTACTTACGGCATAACCGGCCCGGCGATCATCGCTCGTACCGGAAGCGCAAGGCGCATGGTCGCAAAGCGGTGGCAGTGCACTCGGTCGCAAAGCGGTGACAGTCGCAAAGCGGTGACAGTGCACTCAATGGTCGCAAAGCGGTTACAGTGCACTCAATGGCAAAGCGGTGACAGTGCACTCAATAGTCAAGAAACTCGGAACGCTAAGTGCACTGTCACCGTAATGCGTGAGAATGCTAAGTGCACTGTCACCGGAATGCGTGTCACCCGGAATGCGGCGAGCGGGATCAAGATCTCTGACCCCTTGATCGCAAAGGGATCAAGATCTCTGACCCCTTGATCGCAGGTGCGAAGGGATCAAGATCTCAGGGATCAAGATCTCTGACCCCTTGATCGGACCCCCTTGATCGGACCGCTTGATCGCTTCTAGCACGACCCATGACTTGTACTCCACCGTGAATCGGCGGCGCCCTGCGCCGACCACCACTGGTGTCTCGCCTGTCTCACTCAACTCGCGTGCGATAGCCATCTGACCGACCTCCTGCGCCCTCGAATGGAGACTCACAAATCAGGCGAAGGAAATCGTCTCGCACCACGTTGGCAGGGGGGCATCACCTGATTCCAAAACTCAATGTCAGCCCCCTGCCCGGCAGCGGGCCGACGTTTGCGTACGAGACGACGGCTGCACCGACCGTGACGGTCAACGCCCCGACGAAAAAGCTGCCGGACGAGTTTGACATACTGCTCGACGTTCGCGGCTGAGACATTCCCAGTCCAGATCGTTATGTCGGCTGAGGATAACCGGCACAAGGCGGAGACGAAGCGGTTGAACCGCGACCGTCACCAACGACGCAGGTGCGCCGCGCGGCAATACGTTGTCAGCGCGCGTGGAGTCTGGCTGCGTGCGTAGCGGATCGAGCTCCACCTGCCACGACACCTCCGGCGCAACGAGTGAGTCCGGAATCAGAAACTGTGCATTAGCACCCGCTCGCGGAATAGCTGGGCCGAGCACACCACCTGTGAATGCGGTGTCTGTGAACACGACGTTGCCGACACGAAACAACCGCAGCACGAGGGGCGCTTCGACGACAGTTTCCACGCTCCGGAGCACGACAACGTTGAGCGCCGCAGCAGTTCCCGCAACCATCGGCAATGAGCCGTGCTCCGCCTGCGCAGCCTGCGTGAAATCAGCGCGCAACACACTCACGTTAATGCGAGAAGCGTCGGACGGATGAATGGGTAATGCCCGATCCGTGCTACCACAGGCGCTGAGTGCGATGCTCGCGAGGGCGAGCATGAAAAGCGGTGCAATCACAGAGATCGGTAAAGTGGGGCGCATGCTAACATCACACTGTGATGCACTGGGTGCGGCACCAGCATCTACTACGATGTCATTCGCTTAAACAGAATGTTACAGGCGCCGTGCGAATCATCCCTCGTCGTTCACCTCTGCCTCCACCGCAACCGCCACCAGCTCCGTTGCCTGTACCACAATCTGCACGATCATCTCCCGCGCCCCCGCACCCGTCACCCGCAGCATCCCAAAATAGTCAACACCAGGCGCGAACACTTCCCTGTCGAGTGTTACCCGCACCGCGATTTCCCGCGACTCGCCGACCGTCAGCACGCACCGCACTGGGTCAACAACACCCGCACTGAATCCGCGACCGGTCTCACGCGAGACAAACGGCGTCAACGTGCACTCGATATCCGCTGGCACCTCGCGCGCGTTCTCCACCTCAACCACCGACTCGACTGTGGAGCCGACAAGACCTTGAAGCTCCATCACCAGCGCCGCATCCGCGCTATCCTCGGCATCAGGATCGGCGCCAAGAACGCCATCGTACAACCCCTCCGCCATCGAGGTTGACGAACGCTGCATCTGCCGCGCAAATGCCAGACCTAGCTCCACCACCTCGGCGATGAATTTCGGCGACTGCGTTGCTACGAATGATTTACCATGACTTTCGAGCTCGGCGACGGACAGCGCGCCCGATGAAATGCGCTCAACAAGTTGCTGCTGTCGCGCCACGCTGCGCGCGCTCTGCACTGCACCGTACGACGCCAGCATTTGAAACCAGTTCGCGATGTCGATCGAGGATGGCGTTGGCGGCGGCGGGATTGGCTCGTCAGTCGGCAGCAACCCGTGGAGCATCACTTCGCGGTACTTCGCCTCGGTGTACAACAGACCGGCCAGCAGACCGACACTCGCTTCGATCAGTTCGCGACTTGAACTACTGGCCTGTTGCGCCATGTACGACTGCACGCCGGATTGTACAACAGCGGGATCGAGTGATCCGTCTGCGACGCGGCTGAGCAACTCGCGATGCCGACGCAGCACACGATCATAGCTGCGCCCGACATCAGCAGTCAGTTCGTTGTATCGACGAGACCAGTCCTCAGCGTGCGTCACGCGTTAGTCGCCGCAGCAGCCGCACCCACACCCATGTCGCGAGGCATCGCAATCATCGGGCAGCACGGCAATTGCCACCACGATCGGACGCGTCAGACATCCCTCCGCTCGGATAGTTGCGTAGCCCACCTCGCACTTGTCCACGCTGCCGAACGCATCGTCGCGACCGGTAACAGCGCTGACCGAACGTGACGCCGTGCCTGCGACGTTTCCCGCGTTCGGATTCGATGTGTCGTCCGAGAATGAAGCCGCGTTGCTCACATTCGGATTTTGCGTGTCAGTCTTGCAGACAATTCGAACAGCGAGGCTCACCGTATGCTCGTCGCACGGATGCAGCGTGAATTTCAATTCTGAAAGCGCAGCGATCCAGCCAAGGTCGCGACCGCCGGACGTGACAAACTTCTCGAGGGTGAGCGTGACAGGCGTGTCACGACGAGTGTCGTTTTCGAACGTGAGCGGAATGCGCCGCACTTCACCGCATCGTGCGTGCAGCAGCACGTCGCAGTCGCACACACAGCACTCGCAATGACATGTACAGCCATGAGTGCTGCCCCCCCCGCAGCCGCAGTCGTCGTCACAACCGCAGTCACCGTGCTCACGCTGCTTGTGTCGCTGGCGGCCAGAAGTTGCCGTGCCTCCGGCGCTTGAGCCAGGATTCCACATACGCTGCATGGATGACGAGCTATCGGCCACCATTTGCGACAGGCTGGCCTGCGTGTTGTCCATGAAATCGGGAAGGTCCATCATCCGGTATTGCTTCGAACGTCGACAGTAGCCGAAGTACGCTTCGGGGCCGCGACCTTGAACGCCGGACGAGCTGGGTCGATGCGATGAACCGTGCATGATGAACGTGCCTCCTAAGCCGGAACTATGGTGAATGCTAGACTACTGGTGGAGATCGCGGCGTAGCCATTGTAGCGTGCTCGCTTGTCGAGATTGTCCGGCAGCGTGATGGTGAGCTTGACTGATTCTGTCTGGCCCGGCTCGAGCGTGATTGCCGAGTTCTGCACCTTGAGCACCATCGTGTCGTAGAGCGTCTTGAAACGCTTGCCAAGTGCGGCCACAAACTCGTCGAGCGTCGTCATGGTCTCGCCCACGTCGGCAAGCGCACCGCGCAAAGCTCTGCAGCTCGCGAGTTCATCATCGAGCACGATCGTGCCAATGGTTCGCACGTCGATCGGGACGTTCCCGTCGTTCATAAACACGACGTTCTTCGTCACCTTGCTGCCCGGTAGGTTGGAGAGCACAACGGTCTCTGGGCTAATGCGCAACGACACGTTCTCGGTGACGTGCATCACCACTGCTCGCAGTTGGTCCTGCACCTGTAACTCCAGATGATACGTGCCCGGCGGCGTGCGCGAGTCGAGCGACAGCGCAACAGGCACTGGGCGCGATTGGCCGGGACGCACAATGATGCGGCGAAGTTCGACGCCGTCATCCTGTAGCATCGACGCCAGCCGACTACGCATACCAAGCTTGCCCCCACCTGCGCTGGGCCGAAGTCTGACACCCGCGACACGCATCTTCTCGCTGCTTGAATTTCGGACATGGAACGCTCCTGATATCGCACCGGGCGGACCGGTGAGAACAAGCGGTTGTTCCGCATCAAGCAGTTGCGCGCGCAGCGCAGTCGTCAGCTCCTCCATTGCGACTCCTTACTTGATCCGAATACGAAGTCCGCCAGACCGCCCCGCACTCGCAGGTGTCGATCCGGCGTCGGGGGCGCGTTGTGTTGCGTGCGCATTGCGCTGTGCAGGCCACTCCACCGCAGGCTTCTTCGGCAACTTTTTCATGACCGTGCGTTGTTCACCCGCGAGATTGAATCCAAGCATCTCCATGCCGAACATCGTGACACCGAAGTGCAGATGAAAGGGCTGTACAATCTCACCCTGCGGCAGCTTGGTACTGGTAGTGGAGCACACGTCAAGCACGACGGGTTTCAAGTCCACGACGATTGCGTTCTTACTGTCGCTTGCTACATCCGACTTCGTGGTGATATCAGACTTTGAATCGCTGCTCGACTTCGTGACGATCGGATCAGGAATTTTTATCGTCTGTTCAATCGCGAGCGGTTCGATCTTCGCAGTGAGTCCGATCCTGTCGAGACCGTTTACCGCGACTGTGCTGTCGGAGTCGACCGTAATCGGTCCGTTGTTCACATTCACCGTGCTTGAACTTCCACCCTTGCCGCCACCTGGCATCGGTTCCTCCGGAATTCACGGACTTGCGGAGTTGCTGTGTTGACTACCTGATCCTACACTATTCACTTCGCGCACGGTAAACACAAGACACAGCGCACGCAGTCGTTTTCGTCTCACAACCACTCTCGGACTCCGACGATGCCAGACACTCGTCAGTTCGCTCCTGCTGACGCAGCGTCGTCAGCCGCATTTACGCAGTACTTGATGCGCAGCGCGCTGGATACAGCGCAGTTCACGCAGCGACATCAGCAACTCGTTAGCGCGGTGGCGCGTCGTCAGGTTACACCGAATCAGGTGGAGCGCGCGTTCGCCGTTGCGGCAGACTGGAGTGCTATTGCGACCGAAGTTTCCGCAGCGATCTCGACATTCGCGCATGCGCTTTCGCAGCTCGCACTGCTTCCGCACCAGTGCACAGCAGACCCATCGGATACAATTGTCGCGAATGCACACCAAGTAGCCGTCCGCCATGACTCTCAAGTCGAAGAGTTGACGACGTTGCTTGTCAGCCTTGCGCAGCCAGATGTGACCGCCGGAGCACGTCGCCGCGCGCTGACCAGACTGACCGTGTCCAGTGCGAATCACACACTCGGCACAACCGCGACTGCTTGGTTTGGCATGCTGGAATCAGTCAGCAGTGCATCCCTGCGCATGCTGAACCCGTCTCTTCTCGCCGTATTGCGTGCCACGCAGCCAATTGGATACGATGGCGAGGTGATCGAGATTAAAGGGCTAATCGCGACAAACGCCACCACGCAGCTTGAGATCGAGAACACGCTCGAGCGGCCAGCGTCGCTTCGCTGTAGCTGTCAGGAAATCAGACGCGCCGATGGAATCGGACCAGCGTTTACACCGGCGATAACGGTGACGCCGACGCATCAGTTGCTCGACGCACGGGCGGAGGGAAACATCGCGATTTCACTCTGGTTGGATAGTGCGCAGTTTGACGCGCAAACAACGTACGTTGGCGCGTTGTCAGTCGAGAGCGACGGCGGTACGACTCTGAAGATCCCGCTGCGTGTTACCACTGTTCTGGCATCCTCATGAGTGACGCGATCAACAATGGCACAAATGGGAACCGCGCAAACAGGAACAATGCGAATGGGAACCATGCAAATGGGAAGCACACGAACGGGAAGCGTACCAATGACAACTCGAAGCCTCGGGCCGCGCCGATCGCGATCATCGGTATGCGTGGCCGCTTTCCAGGAGCAAACAATCTCGACCAACTCTGGCAGAACTTCGCCAATGGCGTGGAGTCGATCGCAACACTGACGCCAGAGGAGATGCGCGCCGCAGGCATTCCCGACCAAATCTCGCGGCTGCCGGGCTATGTGAACGCATCACCGGTGCTCGATGATGTTGATGAGTTCGACGCTGAGTTCTTCGGGTTTTCTGCGCGCGATGCGGCGCTCACGGACCCGCAGCATCGCGTGTTTCTCGAGACCTGTTGGGAGGCGCTCGAGGACGCAGGTTACGAACCGGGAACCTACGCAGGCGAAATCGGCGTCTTCGGCGGCTGCGAGATGAGCACATACCTCAATCAGCTCTACCAAAATCCCGAGGCATTGCAATACATCGACGGGATGCAGTTGATGGTCACGAATGACAAGGATCATCTCTGCACTCAGGTTTCATATCGCCTCGATCTGCGGGGGCCAAGTGTAGTGGTGCAAACAACGTGTTCCACATCATTGGTTGCAATCTCGATCGCGTGTGAAACATTGCGTGCAGGTCGCTGCAGCATCGCACTCGCAGGCGGTGTCACGGTTCGCGTGCCGCAACGTGGTGGCTACTTCTACACGCCTGGATCAATTCTTTCGCCCGATGGACACTGCCGCCCGTTCGATGCGGCAGCACAGGGGACGATTGTCGGAAGTGGCGTTGGAGTGGTGGTGCTCAAGCCGCTCGCCGCCGCACTGCGCGATCGCGACTCAATCCGTGCCGTCATTCTCGGTATCGGGATCAACAACGATGGACATGACAAAGTTGGTTACGCCGCGCCGAGCTTCCGCGGGCAGGCGGCCGCAATCCGTGCCGCACATGCGATGGCAGGGGTCACCGCTGATTCAATTAGTTATGTGGAAGCACATGGTACCGGAACAATTCTTGGCGATCCGATTGAGGTGTCGGCTCTGATCGATGCATTCACCGAGCAGACCGATCGTCGAGGGTTCTGCGGCATCGGCTCAGCCAAGTCGAACTTTGGCCACCTGTCGTGTGCCGCCGGTGTGACCGGCTTGATCAAGACAACGCTTATGCTGCAGCACGAAGCGATTCCGCCCACAGTGCACTACACGTCGCCGAATCCGGCAATCGACTTTGCTGCGAGCCCGTTTTTTGTGACGACGACGCTGCATCCGTGGCAGCGCAACGGCACGCCGCGCCGCGCTGGTGTCAGCTCGTTTGGTGTCGGCGGTACGAATGCCCACTTGATTCTGCAGGAAGCGCCGTTACTAACCGTGCTGCCGAGGCGACGCGGGCAGCAGGTGATCGTGCTCTCGGCGCGCACCGAGACGGCGCTGCAGGCGACATCAGCGCGTCTTGCCGATCATCTCGACGCACATCCAGATGCTGACCTCGCCGACGTCGCGAACACGCTGCAGATCGGGCGTCGAGAGTTCCAACATCGGCGCGCGATTGTGTCCGGTGTCGCAGAGCGCGCATCGCTCATTGCCACATTGCGCAGGCCGTTTGCCAATGTTGTGACGAGTGAACGCGACGTGATCTTTCTGTTCCCCGGACAGGGTGCGCAGTATCCTGGCATGGCGCAGCAGCTCTACAAAACTGAGCGCGTGGTGCGTGCATCGATTGATCGGTGCGCCGAGATCCTTGCTCCTGAATTGGGCGCCGACATTCGACGGCTGCTCTTCCCCTCAGCGGCGCGTCGCGCGAACGGCGCCGCGGAGCTGCGCGATACGCGATGGGCACAGCCGGCGTTGTTCGTGGTGGAGTATGCCGTGGCCGAGTTATGGCAATCGTGGGGTATACGTCCGTCGGCGATGATTGGGCACAGCATTGGCGAGTATGTCGCCGCCACGCTCGCTGGTGTGATGATGCTGGAAGATGCGCTACGACTGATCGCCCGGCGTGGTGCACTAATCTCAGCGCTGCCGCGAGGTGCGATGCTGAGTGTGATGGCCGGCGCCGACGCGCTCGCGCCGCATCTGATGCAATACAATGGCGACGTGTCGATTGCTGCAGTCAACTCTCCGCGGCTGACCGTGCTTGCGGGTCCAGACGACTGTATTGACGCAGTTGCGGAGTCGTTGAACGCGTCATCAATCGCGTCGCGCCGACTACACACATCGCATGCCTTTCACTCCGCGATGATGAACCCGATTCTGCAGGAGTTCGAGTCGCTGGTATCGACAGTTGTACTCCGGCGGCCCACCACGCCGATGCTGGCGACGCTGACTGGCGCGGTTGCAGACGACGACGTCATTCGACCCGGATACTGGAGTGCGCAGATCCGGCAGACCGTGCGGTTTGCCGATGCCGTGCGATCAGCGCGCGAGGCGCGTGTCAATGCGCCGCCGGTGTTCCTTGAAGTTGGACCTGGCAACGCACTCAGCACGTTTGTGCACGATGCCGCACGCGCGGACGGCGGTGGCGCCGCGACGTGCGTCACCTCACTGGCGTCGGCGAACGAGCAGCGCGAGGATCTCGACGTCATGCTTTCATCGCTCGGCTCGCTGTGGTCCGCTGGCACCACTGTTGATTGGAATGGCTTCCGTCGCGATGAGCCACGTATGCGTGTTCCGTTGCCCAGCTACCCGTTTGAACGGCGCAAATATTGGATCGGTGCGAAGCAGAACGCGCCCGTCGCGCGCGCGTTGTCCACCGAAGTCCGCAACACTGACAATTGGTATCACGTTCCACGCTGGCGCGAGGTGGAACACGTGCCGCGCGCCGGGACAGCACACGCGCGCAAAATCATCGTGCTGGATGATGGCACCGGCCTTGGGCAGGCGGTTGCGGAGCGAATTCTCGTCACTGGCGGAGATCCGATCCGTGTATTGCGAGGTGATGAACTGCAACGCGTATCCAACCACGAGATAACGTGCGATCCCGCCGATGCGCACGGCACGGTGCCACTGGCCGCGCTATTGTGCGAAGGCGACGCGCCACTCGCTGGCGTGATTGACTGCTGGGCCGCCACGCCGCCGAGTGTGGCCGACATCGATCTCGCAGCGCGCGATCATCTGCTTTTTCCGATGCGACTGGTTCACGCGCTCGGCGCGCACGCGACCACGCGTCCGCTGCCGATGCTCCTGGTCTCTCGTGGTGCAACGCTCGTGCTACCGAACGATGTTGTTGATCCGTCGCGTGCACTCGGTATCGGGCTCGCCAAAGTGCTACCTCAGGAGCATCCTGGGCTGCGCGTCTGCGCGATGGACGTGGACGATCACCCGACGACGGCTGCATTGCTCGTTGATGAATTGCTGGCGAACGCGTTGGAGCCGAACGTTGCGCTCCGTGGCGGCGCGCGATTCGTGGAGGTGTACGATCCCGTTGTACTGCCGCTGGTCGACCAGCCGCAGGGTCTGCCAGATCAGCCGGTGGTGCTGGTCTCCGGTGGCTTGGGTCACATGGGTTTGATTCTCTCTGAAGGGCTGTTCCACGCGCTTGACGCAAAGCTCGTTTTAGTGGGTCGCACCGCGCTTCCGCAGCCTGACGCATGGGCCGCTGCCGCCAAGGATCCCGCCACGGCAGATGCGCAGCGCGACGTATTGAGCCGACTTGCAACGATGCACGCCGAACGGGCCGACGTGATGGTGTTGCGCGCCGACATGAACCAATCAGCGGAGGTGCGTCGCGCTATCGATGCCGCGATGGAACGGTTTGGCCGTATCGACGTCGTTGTACACGGCGCGGCGCGCATTGATGCTGGCGCGTTCGCCTCTGCGGCCGACACCAGCGAGTCGGTGGTCGAGGCGCAGCTATCGCCGAAGGTTCGCGGCATGCTCTACCTGATTGATGCGCTGCGTGGCCGTGAGCCTGCACGCTGGGTGCTTCACTCGTCGATTTCGACCATTCTCGGAGGACTCGGGCTTGCGGCGTATTCTGCGGTAAATGCGTTCATTGACTCCGTCGCGCTGGCCGGCGGCAACGGATGGCTTAGCGTGGACTGGGACCTGTGGGAGAATGCGGCCGAAGCGCAGATCGCAGGGATGCCGTCGCCAATTCGAGC
>JANNWU010000058.1:0-18225 GCA_031408755.1 Gemmatimonadaceae bacterium
GCCTTATCATCTCGTTTCTGAACTCCGCCAATACAACGTTGGTACGGCGCGATTACGCGAGCGTGCAGATGTCGACCATTGAGCCGTTGCTCGCGGTAGTGCAAGAGGGTCGTATTACAGAGCGAGTGGCCAGCACGGCGCAGACTGCGGATGTGTACAAAGTTGGCCGACTGTATTCGGTGCAAGGTGATGTGCCAATTGGGCGTTACCTGCTGGACCGCAACACCGGCGCAGTGAAGTTCTTGATCGACCCCGGCATTGGTGGTCGCGAGTCGGTGGACTACTTAGGTCACACCGTTAAAAAACTCGACTCACCCAAGAGTCAAATCATGGCGCTCGTAGTTGATGGAATTCTCACGCAGAAGCTGCCGTGGGGATTGATTTTGATTGGTGCATTCCTGGCGATCGCGATGGAGATTTTTGGCATTAACTCGCTGCCGGTCGCCGTTGGTGTCTATCTGCCGATCTCTACCTCAGCGACAATGTTCATTGGCGGTGTGCTGCGCTGGATTGTCGATCGGAAAGTCGCAAAGACACAGACGGGTAATGAGCATGGCGGCGATTCGGGGCCGGGCGTGTTGTTCTCATCGGGGCTGATTGGCGGCGGCGCGATCACCGGGATCTTGTTGGCAGCGGTGACAGTTTACGGTGGCGACGCAGCCTACGATTGGTCGAAAGTGTTGGGCACACTTGGTGAAAACCCCACCGTCGCAATCGCAATATTCGTTGTGCTGTTGTTGGTGCCGCTGTACCTCGCTGGCAGCAAATCGTCCATCGAAAAATCCGATACGTAACCCGCGACGTAGTGAAGGTTCCGGGGAGTTGTACGATCAAAATCGATGCCACTCAGCCGGGAACCAGACGTCGCACGTGTGGCTTCGTCGCTCGGATCGACGTACGGACACCCCCGCACCGATCCTCAGACTTCGGATTTCAAGGATTATTCACGTATGAAGCGTTTCATGACCGCAGTAGCGCTGGTTAGCGCAGTTGCTCTTGCACCGAATACTGTGCAGGCGCAGGCGATGGCAGAAAAGGACATCATCGAGACCGCAGTTGGCGCCGGTACGTTCAACACGTTGGCGCGTGCACTGACGGCCGCTGGCTTGATCGAGACGTTGAAGGGCCCAGGTCCGTTTACAGTGTTCGCGCCAACGGATGCTGCATTTGCCAAGATTCCAGCCGCCGCATTGAACGCGCTGTTGGCTGACAAGGCCAAGCTCACCGCAGTGTTGACGTATCACGTTGTGCCAGGCAAGGTGATGGCATCGCAGGTGACGACGCTGACTGAAGCCGCCACGGTTCAGGGCGGCAAGGTTGCCATCGCGGTTGTCGGCGGTAAAGTGATGTTGAACGGTTCGACCACCGTGACGGCAACGGACATTGCGGCGAAGAATGGCGTCATTCACGTGATCGACACCGTCCTGATGCCGCCGGCAGCCATGAGCGGAATGAAGCACTAATTGCGACGCAGGGCGGCATTGGTGCCGCGCAGCTTGAAGTAAAAAACGGCCCCCGAGATCCGACATGGATTTCCGGGGCCGTTTCGTATTGGTGCGCCGTGCGATAGCGTAGGCAGTCGCGTCTAATCCGATCGTTCTGCTGCATCTTGATTCACAGCGATGCATTTTGATCGATTCGGCTGAGCCTACACCGCCCTCGCTTCACAAATCGTTATGTCACGTCGTATTGCACTCACCGCGCTGATCAGCGCCGCGCTTCCACTGTCTGCGCCGCTGCAAGCGCAGACTACGGCGACTCGCGCAGCGACGTCCAGCGCCGAGCTGATTGTCACCAACGCGCGCATCTACACCGCAGATGATGCACAGCCGATCGCGCAGGCGATGGCCATCTCTGGCGGCAAACTGTTGTTCGTAGGCAGCGCGCTTGAAGCGATGGCGCTGAAGGGAGCTGCCACGCGCGTTATCGACGCGGCGGGGCGCACGATCATCCCCGGAATGACGGATGCACACGCGCATCTGTTCAACTTGGGCGAAAGTCTGCAGTGGGTGAATCTGACGGGCACAAAATCGTATGCGGAAGTCATCGCGCGCGTTGCTGCGAAAGCCGCGAGCGTGCCAAAAGGCACACCCATCATTGGATTCGGATGGGATCAGAATGATTGGAGCGATACGCGGCTACCGTCGAACGCCGCACTCAGCGCCGCAACGCCTGATCATCCGGTAATACTGTCGCGCGTTGATGGGCACGCGCAGCTTGCCAACGCGGCGGCCATTGAAAAGGCCGGGATCAACAGCGCAACGAAGGATCCAGAAGGCGGTCGCATCTTTCGAGATGCGAACGGTGCAGCAACCGGTGTGTTCGTCGACAATGCACAAACTTTGCTTGAGTCAGCTGCGCGAGGTGGCCCGGCTTTGAATATGCGCGAGGTACTGCGCAACGCCGTGCGCGAAGCCAATAAGTGGGGACTGACCGGTGTGCACGACATGGGCGTGTCGAGCGCCGTCGTGGCGACGTATGAGCAGGCGGCGCAGGCAGGAGAGCTCACGCTGCGCGCGTATGTGTTGATGTCTGGCGATAGCGCGAGCCTCGCGTGGGCGTTCAATCGTGGGCCGCGCAGTGCGCAGTTTGACGGCCATCTATGGGTGCGCAGTATCAAACTGTACGGCGACGGTGCACTCGGCTCGCGTGGCGCGGCTTTACTTGACCCGTACGCCGACGATGAGAAAAACAACGGCTTGCTGGTGATGCAACCGGGATACATCCAAGCGGTGAGTGAGCGCGCGCTGCGCACCGGCTGGCAGGTTGCGACGCATGCCATCGGCGACCGTGCCAATCGCCTCGTGCTGGATGCGTATCAAGCCGCGCTGAAGGCCGTGCCAACCGCCGATCATCGCTTCCGCATTGAGCATGCGCAGATCATTCATCACGACGATATTGGCCGCTTCGCCGACATGGGCGTGATCCCAAGCATGCAGGCCAGCCATCAGACCAGCGACATGTATTGGGCCAGTTCGCGCTTAGGCACCGAACG
Source organism: Gemmatimonadaceae bacterium (assembly GCA_031408755.1). Taxonomy (GTDB): domain Bacteria; phylum Gemmatimonadota; class Gemmatimonadetes; order Gemmatimonadales; family Gemmatimonadaceae; genus JACMLX01. The sequence goes on from JANNWU010000058.1 coordinate 2,996, forward strand.
GCTGCGCGGCGCATACGCATGGCGTTCGCTGCTGGCGACAGGCGTGATCATCCCCAACGGCAGCGACTTTCCAGTGGAGTACGTGAATCCTCTCATCAGTTTCCATGCTGCCATTGCTCGGCAAGATGCCGACGATTTCCCAGTGGGTGGCTGGTATCCGGAGCAACGGATGACGCGGGAGGAGGCGCTGCGATCGATGACGATCTGGCCAGCGAAGGCGGCATTTCAAGAGCAGGTGCTGGGCTCTCTGACGCGCGGGAAGTATGCCGATTTCGTGCTGCTCGATCAGGACATCATGCGGATTGCGCCGGAATTGGTGCTGCGGACACAGGTTGTTCAGACGTGGGTGGGTGGCGCAATGGTCTACGAGCAACCGAAGCGGTAACCGGCCGGGAGCACAAAGCGGCCGGTCAGGTGGTTAGAATGGCAGGATGCTGACCGACTCCTCTCTGACGTTTCTCAAGACTCTCCTCGACACGCCCGGTCCATCGGGATTTGAGTCTGCTCCGGCGCGCGTGTGGCGCACCGAAGCCGCACAGTTTGCCACCGTCCGATCGGATGTGGTTGGCAACTCCATCGCCGAAGTCGCCGGTGGTACTGGGCCAACCATTTTGCTTGCCGGTCACATCGACGAAATCGGTGTGATTGTCACGTGGATCGATGAAAATGGCTTCGCGTACATCGAGGCAATCGGCGGCTGGGACACCCAAGTGTTGGTGGGCCAGCGCATTCGATTCATCGGACGGCACGGCGAGGTGTACGGCGTAGTTGGAAAGAAGCCGATTCACCTGATGAAGCCGGAAGAGCGCGAGAAGGTCACCAAGTTCAGCGATATGTGGGTTGATATCGGTGCGCTGGATCGCGCAGAAGCATCGGCGCGATTGTCAATTGGCGATGCGGGCGTGTTGGACGCGAAGGTGACCGACATGCCGAACAATCGCATTGTCTCGCGCAGCATCGACGATCGAATCGGCGCGTTTATCGTGCTGGAAGCGCTTCGACGCTACGCGGAAAAACCTGGTGTTGCGCGCGTGATCGCTGTCGCAACGTCGCAGGAGGAGATTGGGTACGCGGGCGGTGGTGCACGCGCCGCTGCGCAGTCCATTGCACCACAGATGGCAATTGCCGTGGATGTGACGTTCGCGACCGATCATCCGGGCATTGAGAAGAAGGAAGTTGGTGAACACAAATTGGGCGGCGGTCCGGTGCTCACGCGCGGAAGTGTGATCAGCCCTGTCGTGTTCCGCTTGCTGCGTGACACCGCAGATTCGCTGGAGATGCCGTACTCGCTACATGCTGCAGGCCGCGCCACCAGCACCGATGCCGACGCGATGCAGTTAGCGCGCGACGGTGTTGCGACTGGGCTTGTGTCGATTCCGAATCGCTACATGCATTCACCGAACGAAATGGTGAGTCTCGATGATCTGGATCGCGCCGCCACGCTGATTGCTGAAGCGTGCCGACGTGTGACTGCGTCCACTGACTTCACCGATCGGTGATGTTGTTTGACGTTAGCGCGGCTGCAAGATCGCGCTAACGTCGGTTGACCGACCATACAAATGTCATTGCACTGCTGGTCGTCGCCGAAATACGCGATTACGCTGCCTGACGGCCACCGTTTTCCGATGGCGAAATACGCGCTATTGCGCGAAGGCGCCTTGGCTAGCGGCGCTGTCCATGACTCGTGCATGCACGAACCTGAGCGCGCTGCACATACAGACCTTCTCCGCGTGCACACCGCAGAGTATCTGAGCGGTGTAGAACATGGAACGCTTGACGCGGCGCATCAACGACGCATCGGATTACCGTGGAGCGAAGCGTTCGTGGAACGGGCGTTTCGCGTGGTGCGCGGTACGATTGAAGCGTCAGAACATGCGGTGGCGAACGGCATTGCGATGAATCTCGCCGGCGGTACACATCACGCGTTTCCTGATCGTGGTGAAGGGTTTTGTGTCTTCAACGATGTAGCGATCGCGATTCGTCGCCTACAGCACATGCGCATGATTTCGCGTGCATGCATTGTCGATCTGGATGTGCATCAAGGGAACGGCACCAACGCCGTCTTTGCGGATGACGATTCGGTGTACACGTTCAACATGCACGGCGCGAAGAATTTTCCGTTTCACAAGGTCAGCGGGAGTCGCGACATTGAGTTGGCTGATGGGACGGGTGACGCGGAGTACTTAGACCTACTGTCGTCAGCGTTACCGGAGGTATTACGCGCTGCGCGGCCAGATTTGGTGGTGTATCTCGCGGGTGCTGATCCGCACGAAGGCGATCGGCTGGGGCGATTGTTACTCACCTATGATGGGTTGGCACAGCGCGACGATCTGGTGTTGCGCACCTGTCGAGAGATTGGACTTCCGGTGTGTGTGACGATCGCTGGCGGGTACGGGCGCGAGATCGCGACCACGGTTGCAGTGCACCTTCAGACAGTCGCTATTGCTTCGCGCTACGCAGGCGGACGCTGAATGGCTTTAACTGCTTTGACCCAGACCGCGCTGCACAAATCCTGCGCAAGCAGAGTGACTTGAACTGCTTTGAGGGGAGCGCGCTGCACAATTCCCGCGCAAGTTGAGTGACCTGAACTGCTTTGAGGGGAGCGCGCTGCGCGCGCCGCAAGACGCCTGCGGCGTGACGCAAAACAGCAACTGGCACGGGAGATTTCGTGAGATAGGTGACGCCAGTTTGCGGTGTTGATGCTGTTGCAGTTTGGATGGCGCGGCGGGTGTCTTCTGTGGTTGGCGTTCTGTGGTTGGCGTTCAGTCGGCGTTAACTTGGTGGATGCCGATTTCTATTCCTGCGCCGCGCGAAAGTGGGATGACGACCACCACCGCGGTGCCGCTGTACTGGTGCCGGTATGGTCCGCCAACTGCGGCGCCGCTGATCGTGTTGCACGGTGGTCCTGGTGCGCATCACGACTACCTGCTGCCCCAACTGCTCTCGCTCTCGGCGCTCGGCAATGGATTTGAGCTGATTTTCTACGATCAGCGCGGCGGTGGGCGCTCAAAAACAGACGATGCGGCACCGATCACCGTTGATACGCACGTTCAGGACTTTGCTGCGGTGTGCAACGAGTTGGGCGTGTCAGGAGCACCGCTGGTGGGTTACTCGTGGGGTGCGCTGCTGGCGATGCACGTTGTTGTCGAAGCGATTGAGCTGGAAGCAGCGACTTCCACCGCTGAGCAGTTCGCTGCTGCTCTGGCCACGATCGATGCTTCAAGTACTAGCTACAGCGTTGAAGATATGATCGCGCTGCCACCGTGGCTCATTTTGATCTCGCCAGCGCCAATTCTGCCTGCAGATCGGGCCGCGTTCGACGCGGAGCTCACACGTCGACAACTTGCTCCTGCGGTGGCGGGTCTGCGGGCTGAGTTACAAGCGTCTGGGCTGCGCGATCGTGATCCGGACGCGTACCGGCAGCGTGCGTTTGAGTTGAGTGTGGCCGGTTACTTTGCCCACGCCGAGCGTGCCGAAAATCTGACGCCGTTTCGTGTTACGGGGCGCGTGCAACAATCCACATGGGCGAGCGTGGCTGGGGAGGCACTGCTTGCGAAACTTCCCGCAGTGAAAGTTCCAACGCTGGTCGTGCACGGCGATTCTGATCCAATTCCGGTCAGCAGCGCCCGCACCACAGCGACCGCGTTAAACGCCACGTTTGTCGAGTTGGCTGATTGTGGTCACGTGCCGTACGTGGAACAGCCGGACGCGCTGCAGGCGGCGCTCAGCAACTTCGTGAATCTGCAGGCGTCGTAGGCGTAAGCTCACACGCTAATCCACGGCCGTTCCGCTCGGCGCACCATGACGTGAACGATGGTCAAACGAGTGCCGCCGTTCATGAGTTGCGGCTTCGGCGCCGCGCTAGATTCCAGATATGGATGCCCGCGCTGCTGCCCACGTTCTGGCTGAGATTGCCACCCTCCGACTGCTCCGCGGCGAGGACGAAGCGGAAGCGGCCGAATTTGAGGCGGCGTCCAAACAGCTCGGTGCGGATCTGACGCGACCGCTCAGAGAGGCGATGGCGTTTGGTTCGTTCTCCCCGGCAGTGATTACGGTGCTCCACGAATTGCTGACAGAGGGCGATTCGAGCTTGCTTGACGACCTGCGCGAGGAGACGCCGGAAGGGTTGCAGGAAATGTTGCGGTTACCCGGCTTGGGCCCGACGACAATTCATCGCGTCCACGTAGGCTTGGGCATTGAGACGATGGCCGAATTGGAGGCGGCGGTGCGCGACGGCCGCTTGGAACAGTTGCCGCGCTTTGGTCCGCGCCTCGTCGAACGCGTGCGCAATGGTATCAGTCAGCTGCGAGCGACCGGCGCACCAGTGTTGCTGCCGCATGCCGACGCCGAAGCGGCGCGATTGCTGAGCGAGATTGCAACACACGCGGGGGTGACACGCGCCGTTGTCAGCGGTGTGCTCCGTCGGCGTGTGGAAACGGTGAGCGAAATCGTGATCGTTGTGGAGTGTGACACGCAACCCATCGCAGTTGCCGCGTCACTCGCGCAACTGCGCGGCGTGCAACGGGTGGTAGGCGGTGGAACGCGAGTTGTAACACTGCACTTCGCCGATGCCACGACCGCGACTTTGCACTGCGTTCATCAGTCACAATTTGCGCTGACGCTAATGCGCACAACGGGCAGTGTCGTCCATGTGCGCGATGTGCTGCAACGCATTACCGATCGTGGTTATCGCATTGCTGATGATGAAGTTCGCAGTGGCAGCGGTGATTGGGTACCAATCATCAATGAAGCTGCGCTGTATGCGCTCGCGGAGCTCGCGTTCATCGAGCCAGAACTCCGCGAGTCGATGGGCGAAATTGTCGCCGCGAGCACCAGCGCGCTGCCCGCGCTCCTGCAAGCGGCCGACATTCGCGGCGTACTACATTGTCATTCGTTGTATTCCGACGGCGGCTACGGTATCGCGGATCTCGCGCAGGCGGCGATGGCGCGCGGTTGGAGTTACCTCGGCATCAGCGATCACAGCCGATCCGCGTTGAATGCACACGGCATGACGGCGCAGGTTGTGCAGCAGCAACACGATGAAATTGACGCGGTGAACGCGACGTTAGCGGGGCAGTTTCGCGTGTTGAAGGGGGTGGAAGCGGATATTCTGCCCTGCGGTACAGTCGATTTCGGCGCGCCACTGCTGGATAAGTTCGACTACGTGATTGCATCGGTGCATACTCGCTTTGGTATGAACAGCACGCAGATGACGGATCGAGTGCTGAAGGCGATGGACGATCCACACGTCACAATTATCGGGCATCCGACCGGACGTTTGCTGCTCACGCGCGAACCGTACGCAATTGATCTGCAGACCATTCTTGAGCGCGCCGCGCAGATTGGCGTGGCGGTGGAGTTAAACGCCGATCCGCATCGCTTGGATCTGGAGTGGCGCTGGTGCCGCGTCGCGCGCGAATTGGGCGTGCAGATTGAGCTTGGTCCAGACGCGCACTCAATTGCCGGACTTGATAATGTGGCGTTGGGCGTATCGATGGCGCAGAAGGGTTGGTTGGGTGCGCGAAACGTACTCAATACACGCACGGCCGATGACGTGTTGGCTTTTGCACGCGCCCGTCGCAGCGCGGCGCTGACAGCAGTTTGAAGGCGCGCGAATTGTGAGTACGCGGACTGTGAGTACGCGAATTGTACTGCGAAAGCGATTTGTGCAATTAAAAGGAAGTGCGCTGAAAACGCATGCAAAGGCGGTGCATGATGAACTACTGCAGCTCTATCCGAACGCCTACTGCGAGTTGGATTTTCGGAATCCGTATGAGCTGACTGTCGCGACAATTCTCAGCGCGCAATGCACGGACAAGCGCGTGAACCTGACGACGCCAGCACTGTTCGCTGCCTATCCGAACGCTACCGCACTCGCCACCGCGGATGTACTGCACGTAGAAGCGCTGGTGAAATCCACCGGATTCTTTCGCAGCAAAGCGAAGAATTTGGTGGGCATGGCCGCGGCGGTCGTGGCGAAGCATGGCGGCGAAATTCCGGCGACAATGGACGACCTGATCGTGCTGCCGGGCGTTGGTCGGAAGACAGCCAACGTGGTGCTTGGGATTGCGTTCGGAATCAACCTCGGCGTCGTCGTAGACACTCATGTCGGCCGCCTCTCGAACCGCCTCGGGCTGACCAAAGCCACCGATCCGGTGAAAATTGAGAAGGCGCTGATGCCGCTGTTTCCGCAGCCGACGTGGACAATGTTGTCGCACCTGCTGATCTGGCACGGTCGGGCGATCTGCGACGCCCGGTCCCCCCGCTGTGGCAACTGCACGCTGCGGTCGCGCTGCCCGTCCGCGCCAATCGACCAGTAGCGGGCGCCCGACGCATTCGCATCACGGGCCGAATTGACGCGCGAATGCGCATTTCGCCTGGGCCCCCGGTCCACTACTGGGCCATGTCTTGGTAGATTATCCGGCTGCGCGCCCCGACTCATTGTGCCGGTGGCTGCCATCACCACAAAACACTGGAGACTCCGTGGCCAAAACCGTCACATTTGATACGAACAAGGGCATGATCACCGCTGAGTTGTTTGAGACGGATGCCCCAATCGCAGCCGGCAATTTCGAGAAGCTCGCAAACGAAAAGTTCTATGACGGCGTGAAGTTTCATCGCGTCATTGCTGACTTCGTGGTGCAAGGTGGCGATCCGAACTCACGTGAGTACCCGGAAGGTGATCGCCGCATCGGAACGGGCGGTCCGGGCTACATGATCAATTGCGAGACGGCTGGGAATCAGCAGAAGCACAAGCCAGGCGCACTCTCAATGGCGCACGCAGGCAAGAACACTGGCGGCAGTCAGTTTTTTATCGTGTTGAGCGAGTCGAATACGCGTCATCTCAATGGCGTACATACGGTGTTTGGTCAGGTCACTGACGGCATGGACGTCGTGAACAAGATCACCGCGAACGATGTCATGAACTCCGTCCGCGTTTCCTGAACGCCTGTGTTGTGGCGTGGTGGCGTATCGCGCCACCACGCTCTCTTTTTCCGAGAAATGACAGATGAGTTCATCGCACGCAGAAGCACCGAGTGATCGTCGCGCCGCTTTTACTGGCTTGATCGTCGGCGCGGTTGTTGTATTTGTGATTTTGTTCGCCACCGTGAAAGTGACGAGCGCTCGCTTTGCCGCCCACGAAGGCGCTGCCGAGAAGGCAGAGGTCGCGAAGTAGCCGATAACGCGTCCGACCCTCGCGGATCGTATTCGTGGAAACCGTTACAGCCCGCAGCCGCAACGCTGTGATCTTGGGATGCGTACCTGTCGCAACCCTGACTAGTTGCCATGCCAACTCCCGCACACTCCATCGCTCGTCCCTCACCCGCGCTTCGGCTGGTCACGGTGGCGCGCAGTAAGTCGCTCCGCGGCGCTGAAAAGGCGACTGCAGAGGCGAAGGCCGCTGCTGCTGAGGCGTTGATTGTCGCTCGCGAAGCGGAACGAGGGTTTGTTCTCGCCGCGCAGCAGGGTGACACAAGCGCCTTCGCGCAGTTAGTGCGTCGGCATCAGCAGCGCGCGTACGCGGTTGCTCGAGCGGTTTTATTGTCGCATGAGGACGCTGAGGATGCGGTTCAAGAGGGTTTCTTGCACGCACACCGCGCGCTGAGCCGGTTCAGGCCCGACCAGCCGTTCGGCGCATGGTTGCATCGGATCATCAGCAATGCGGCGTTGGATCTGGCTCGTCGCCGCAAGGTTCGCGATACCGACGAGCTGGTCGACACCCATGCGAGCCCGTTTCGCGATCCGGCTGAAGCGGATGAGCTGCACGATCGTCTACGGAGTGCGCTGGCACAGTTACCCGAACGGCAGCGGTCGGTGCTGGTGCTTCACGACGTTGAGGGGTATAAGCACGCAGAGATTGGCGGTTTACTCGGCATTCCCGAGGGGACGGCACGCTCTGATTTGCACCATGCCAGATCGGCGATGCGGACCATTCTCGGCTCGCTTCGACGCCCGGCCTGAAGACTTAATTTTATGAATTCTGACGATTTTGATCGCGATCCGGCGCTAACGCTAAAGCTTCGTGCACTCCACCGCCCACCGGCTGATCCCGCATACTGGGATGGCTTGGAAGCGCGGATCATGGAGCACGTCCGTGCCGATGGCTCTGCGGATCAGCGTAAACTGAGCATGTCTGGCGGGTTTGCTGCGATTGGCGGATGGTGGGAGCCTTTTGCCCAGTGGAGGCGTATTGGCGCTGCCACCGCGGCGGCAGCGCTAGCCTTCACTGTCTGGGGCTTTTGGGACACCACGGTTCGTGATGACCGTCTGGCATACGAAGCGGCCGTTGAGGCGCTCGCCTCGCCGCTCGATTCGGCGGGCGTACCGATGAATGATGTGCAGTCTGAAAAGACCGTACCTGACCTCTTCCGTTACTAAGCATGTCGGGCACGATTCAGCGGACCAAGACGCAGGCCATTTTCTTTCTGCTTGGTGCCGTTCTGGTCGGGGGTGCGCTGGGATTCACAGCCAACCGTGCTATCGAGCGCCGCGACTTGCCGAAGACGGATCGTACCTCTCGGCAGCAGCTCGGCGACCGGCTGAAATTGAGCGACGATCAGCGTCGGATGCTGGACTCGGTGCTCGACGACCGAAACGATCGGATGAAGGTCCTCTTGGTGCCGGTCCGTCCGGGATTGGATTCTGTGCGCATGACCGCGCGTGGAGTCATCCGGTCGCGTCTCAGCGCAGCTCAACAGCTCGTCTGGGATCAGGTATTACTGGAAATGAGCCAAGACACGCTGAAGTCTGACGGGCGCTAAGAACCGCGCCACTAGCCCGCGAATCCGGGTTGTATAGCTTCCAGTTGTCACGTTAATCGGACGTGATCCGACGCCGCCCAGCGAGTCCGTAGGGCGGCGTTATGTGTTCGGGCGGTCGCGCTGCGAAGTGGGTGCAGTGTGTCGCTACTTCTGCTTCGCTGCGTGCCGCTCGTCGGTGCGCGGCATACCGTATGACTGAACCGCAACCTCCTCAATCGGCGTCGCTGGCATCAGGTGCACGTGATGCTGCCGCAGACCCATCGAAGTCTGATAAATCGCAATCGGCCGCCGCTGGTCCGACTGCCGCCGCTACGGCTCAAACGGCCCCCTCAAATATGACTGGCGATCACGCGGTCATCGCGGATAGCCACGGTCATCATCACGGTGAACCGGCACGAGGCAAGCAGCTCGCAGTGCTCACACTCACTGCGCTGGGTGTGGTGTACGGTGACATCGGTACCAGCCCGCTGTACGCGCTGAAAGAGTGCTTTGGCCTGGTACACGGTGTTGCGCCAACACCGGCGAATGTTGTCGGTGTGCTCTCGCTGATCGTCTGGTCGCTCATCTCAGTGGTGAGCGTGAAGTACATCGGGTTCATTCTGCGCGCCGACAACCGCGGAGAAGGTGGTATTCTGGCGTTACTCGCGTTGCTGCTGCAGAAGACAGGCGGCGTGATGCAGGACGAAACGAAGAAGAAGCGCGTAATTGTGCTGGCGCTCTTTGGCGCTGCCCTGTTGTACGGCGATGGGATTATCACACCGGCAATCTCTGTGCTCGGTGCAGTAGAAGGTCTCATAGTCATTGCACCGAGTTTGCAGCGGATTGTGGTACCGGTGACTATTGCACTGCTGATCGTTGTCTTTGGTGCGCAGCGCTTTGGAACAGACCGCGTGGGGCGCGCCTTTGGACCAATCATGCTTGTGTGGTTTGTGAGTATTGCGGGCTTGGCCGTTCCGCATGTCATCGCGCATCCCGAAGTGTTGAAAGCGCTGTCGCCGTGGTACGCCGTGCAGTTCATGGCATCGAACGGCTGGCATGCGTTTGTACTACTTGGTGCGGTGGTGCTTTCCGTCACCGGTGCCGAAGCGTTGTACGCCGACATGGGACATTTTGGCAAACGTCCGATTCGATTGGCGTGGGGACTGCTTGTCTTTCCCTGCCTGCTGATGAATTACTTCGGGCAGGGCGCAGTGTTGATGAGTAATCCGGCGGCGCGAGCGAATCCGTTTTATTCGCTGGCACCGGATGTACTGCAAATTCCGCTGCTGATTTTGGCAACGATGGCAGCAGTGATTGCCAGCCAAGCGTTGATCTCGGGCGCGTTCTCGCTCACGCAGCAGAGCGTGCAGTTGGGCTACACGCCGCGGGTCACAATCGTGCATACGTCAGAGAAGCAATCAGGGCAGATTTATATCCCTGAAATCAACATGCTGTTAGCAATCGGTACGATTTTGGTTGTGCTGGGCTTCAAGTCATCGACGGCGCTGGGTGCAGCGTACGGGATCGCGGTGACGGGAACGATGGCCATCACGACGCTGCTGTTTTACGAAATTTGCGTGCTGCGCTGGCAGTGGCCGAAGTGGCAGGCGCTGGCACTTGCCGGCGTGTTCTTAAGCATTGACCTCGCGTTCCTCGGCGCCAACATGCTGAAGATTATGCAGGGTGGCTGGGTGCCGCTGGTTGTTGCGATGGGACTCTTCATTGTGATGACGACCTGGAAGCGCGGGCGCGAAGCGTTGAGCCAATTGCTGCGCCGGAGCACGTTGCCAACGGAGTTATTCTTGGCCGACATTAAGCGCAAAGAACCGATGCGCGTTTCAGGAACGGCGGTCTTCATGACGTCAGATGCTGACGGTATTCCACCCGTCTTGCTGCACCATCTGAAGCACAACAAAGTGTTGCATGAACAGGTCGTGCTCTTGAGCGTCGTGTCAAAGCCGGTGCCGTACATCGACTCGACGAAGCGTGTTGCTGTCGAACAACTCGGCGCCGGTTTTTGGAGAGTTCGCGCATCGTACGGGTTTATGCAGAACCCCGAGATGCGCGACATTATGGGCAGTGCGCGCACCTGCGGGCTTGTCTGTTCCACCGGCTCCACGAGCTACTTCCTTGGTCGAGAGCAGCTCATTCCGAATGGGCCATCGCGGATGCCGCATTGGCGGAAAAAGTTGTTCATTCTGATGACGCGAAACGCACGATCGGCCACAGCGTTTTTCGGAATTCCGCCCGGTCGCGTGGTGGAGCTTGGTACGCAGATTGAGCTCTAAAACGCACCTTCTGATCATCACGCCGCGACCATGAACTGCCCGGGCGCAGCGTGTCGGCAACGGAGCGTTTCTGTTTCATTCTCAACACTTAGTCGGTTCAGCAGTCGCGGTAATCGCACCGTAGCTTGAGCGTACGTCACTTTTCCTTTCAGAGGTTGTATATGCGAGTTCTGTTTTTTGCGCTGGCGGTGCTCAGTACAGCCGCGTGTGGCGCGCCAGGTCTTTCTGCGCAATCGGGACCGAATGCGTCGATTGACACCACGCCGAGCCGGATGATTCCTGCGCGCGCCGCAACGCTTGATGGCAGATTGAGCGTGCCGGCTGGCTTTACGGTGACGCGATTTGCGAGTGTGCAGAATGCGCGCGCGATGATTGTTGGGCCCAACGGCAACGTGTACGTCAGTCAACCGGGACGGAACAGCATCAGTCGACTGATTGATACGAATCGCGATGGTGTTGCTGATTCGCAAACGGTGGTGTTGTCAGGGCTGGACCGGCCGCATGGAATGGCGTTCCACGGCGGGAAGTTTTACGTCGCGAACACCGGTGGAGTGGTGCGCTACGCGGTGGGCGCGAATGGTGTGCCAACTGGTACCGCCGAACAGCTCAATCGCTACGATGCGGGGAAAAATCACTGGACACGCAGCATTGTCTTTGGCGCAGATAACAAGATGTACGTGTCGATTGGTAGCACCTGCAATCTGTGTGTAGAGACTGCGAGCGAGCGCGCCGCCGTGATGGTGTACGACGAAAATGGGCAGAACGGTCGAGTGTACAGCAGCGGCCTTCGCAACGCTGTCGGTATGGCTGTGCATCCCACCACGAAGCAGATCTGGGTCACGCAACATGAGCGCGATAACTTGCAGCCTGATCACCAGAATTTGCCAACAGAAGAGATCAATCTGTTGCAGGATGGTAAGGATTACGGCTGGCCCTACTGCCATGGTCCGAAAATTCCGAATCCGGAGTACAACGATCAAGCGCGTTGCAATCGTACGGAAGCACCAGCATTACGGATGCAAGCGCATTCTGCGCCACTCGGTATGCTGTTCCTCAACAACGCGACGTCGTTTCCTCGTGAATGGCGCGGTGATGCACTGGTTGCGTTTCACGGCAGTTGGAATCGCGATGTTCCAACGGGCGCCAAGGTTGTCCGCGTGCGCATCGTAAACGGTAAGCCGGTGAGCTACGAAGATTTTATTACGGGCTGGCAGAACGATGCAGGTCAGCGCTGGGGTCGTCCGGTGGATTTTGTTACGATGGCAGACGGAAGTGTCTTAGTCAGCGACGATAACGGCGGTACGATTTTTCGGGTGACTGCAGCGCGCTAGTTAGTGTGCAGTTTGTTTGTGCGGTAGCGAAAACAACGCTCCTTCGCCGCGCGCTCTGTCTGTGATGAATGTAGAAAAAGCGCGAGGCCGTCTCATGTCGACGGCCCCGCGCTTTTACACAACGCTATGCCATGCTTAGAACTGCACCCGCACAGGCGTTCCGCGTTCGCGCGCCAGATCGGCTGCATCAGCAACGGCCTTCACGGCATCACCCTGACTGCGAATTGCCGGGGCTTCGGCACGACCACCCGAAGCGCAGGTGACTGTGATCGTCATCGGCGCGAGGATCCCAAACGTGATGCCGCCAACGATGGAGTTCAGGAACGAGTGCTGCGTTTCAACCTGTGCGACACCACCTGGGCACTGCGCTGCCGTCTCAACGGTCTTGGGTGGCACGAGACCATAGATGAAACCCATTGCCCACGGCTTGTTGATCACCGTGGTGCCCATTGGACGACCAGTGGTGACGGTGGCGTGGTAACAGCCCGTGGACATGACGGCAATTGCAGCAAGGAGTACAGCACGGCGCATAACAAACCTCTGATCGAGTGGGGAGAGGACCGCACCACGGAATCGCGGCGCGGGAAAAACGAGCGAACGTCACGAGAGAGTGACGCTGCGCTCAACGTAGAAATCTCAGATCTGTATTAACTGTCGAGCAATTCCCGCGCCGATCGGAAATGAGCCGAGAGACACTGATCAAATAGAAAAACCATCCGATTGGCTGTGTCGCGCCAACTCTTCTCTAAAACGCGATACCTAATTTCACAGCAAGCACCGGTCGAACGTCTGGATAATCGAAAACCGGTCGCCACGTGTCACCAAGGAATGCGCGCAGTCCGCCATTTGCCGCGGCTACCCACCGCTGCTTCTTACCCAAGATCCACTGGTGTCCAACCGTCGCCACGATCATTCGGCGCGTCTGTGTGTCATCTGGACATGACGCTGGCTGGCTAGGTGAGCACAGCAATGCATCACGCTTCAACGTCGATGACCCTGCGGCGGCTGTGACGACCCATCCGCGGAGTGCGTTTTTCTGCGGATACAGGTTGACGCGAACTTCGTACGACGAGAGAAACAAATCTCTGTTTTGCACCCCGTCCGTTGCGCCATTACGCCCGGCGACTGAGGCACCGGCGCCGATACTCACGAACGAACCGAGACGGATTTCGCCTTCAGCCAAAACGCCGTTTTCGGAGAACGGCAGCGTAATGGTGCCAACGCTCAACGTGACGCGTCGCGGGATTGTATCCACTTTCGTCGGTGGCACCACCACGCGCATGGTGGTGTCTTGAGCCGCGCACGGTGCAACAACGAGCGCGAGCAACACTGCAACAACGGAGGCTCGGTAACACGAATTCATGTGGGTTGTCACTGACGAGAGACCGGCGCGCGACTGCCGTTATTCAGTCTATCGCCAAAAGTGCATGGCGACAAGAAGCCGAGTACGCCTCCATCGCCCTGGCCGACGAGGCGCTGCGCGCCTTATCAACCGATCTCACGCAGCTCAACGAGCATGCACATATTGCGCACCCTATCGACCCATCGCACGCAGCTCGACGAGCATGCACATATCCTGAACAACATCAATCCCGGCGGTCGCAAGGGTTTGCGCCACCGCATCGTGTCGAATTCCAAGTTGCATCCACACCAATTTCGGCTTGACGGCGAGGATGTCGTCCAGATGCTGCGGAATATCTGCCGGGCGACGAAAGAGTTGCACAACGTCGATAGCGATCGGCACATCCGTGAGCTTGCGATACGCCGGCTCGCCGAGGAGCGTGAGCATCTCTGGGTAGTAGACCGGCACCGGGATAATCCGAAAGCCAGCCCGCTGCGTGTACTCGGGCACATAGAAGGCGGGGGCGCCGGAATCGGCGGGTTTGATCCCGAGAACGGCAACTGTCGACAGTCGGCCAAGGGCCTCGCGAGCGGCGCCGTGCTCTGTGAGGAGATGGCGTTGCCATGGCGCGTCGTTCGGAATTGGCATGGGATTGGCAGAATTGCTGTGGGGTGGAACACGGAACGCGGTCAGATCCGATAAATTCCCCGGGATCCTCGCAGGATTCTACCCTGCCCCTCCGATTCCGATGGATCCGTTGCAGCGCCCGGATGGCGCGCACGAATCCCACTGCCCCTTTCAGATGCGCTATCTCGTACTCGGTCGCGGAGCACAGGGTTCTGCCTGTGCTTTCGACCTGCTCAACAGCTCTGGGACTACTGCCGTTCGCATTGCCGATCTGGACGTATCAGCATTACCGGCCTTCTTGCCGACGAACGATGCGCGCTTAGTCGCCACACCGCTTGATGTGCGTAACAAAGCAGCGGTCTTGGCTGAGATGCATCAGGTAGACGCGGTGTTGAGTGCAATTCCGTACTATTTCAACGGCGACCTCGCGGCGTGGGCGGTCGAAGCTGGCGTGCATTTCGCTGATCTTGGTGGCAACACGGAGATCGTGTTTCAGCAGAAGGCGTTGGATGCAGCAGCGAAGGCGAAGGGCGTTACGATCGTTCCCGACACTGGTCTTGCGCCGGGGATGATTAATGTGCTGGCCGAGTTTGGTATTAAGCAGCTTGATACTGTGGAGAGCGTGAAGTTGTTCGTGGGTGGGTTACCGCAGCAGCCAACGCCTCCGCTGAACTATCAGATCGTGTATTCGATTGAAGGTGTGTTGGATTACTACTCGACGTTGTCGTGGGTAGTGCGTGACGGAAAACGCGTGCAGGTGAAGGCGTTGTCGGAGCTGGAGCCGGTCCAGTTTGTCGAGCCAATTGGCGAGCTCGAAGCATTCCATACGGCCGGTGGCTTGTCGACGATGGCGTGGCGGTACGAAGGGAAGATTCCCGTAATGGAGTACAAGACGCTGCGC
>JANNWU010000059.1:0-4870 GCA_031408755.1 Gemmatimonadaceae bacterium
CCGACGCTCAGGCCGATTGTTAGCAGCCCGCTAGATGATTTGCAGTGTTGTCATTCCTCACTTGATTCGGAATCAAGTTCAGCATGACAGTTAAAATTGTTGCCACTGGACTAGAGCATTCTAGTGCAGACCTGCAAGCCAATGTCCATGCGCCTTACAGAGCAAGTAAATAAAGATAGGCAAAAAACTGATTCATATGCTTGCATTAACAATTGAAGGCTTGCTTAGTAAATGTGGTCAATAGTGAGCATGCTGAAATAGCAGCCTTAGCGCAAGATTATTTAGATTATCAGTTACTAAAATGACTTAAAACTTTTAACGTAAATGATTGATTTAAAACAGCAGATATTTACTGCATTTGTCGATGTTAGAAGAGACCCAGATCAAACACTGCATCAAGCGCAATACACTGAAAATGGCATGTCTGACGATTTTAGCGATACTAAATATCAATTAGCTGCCAAAAAAGATACCGAAAAACACTGGCAAGACATTTCAGAAGCCGCGTTAATCGAATGTGATGCGGCGATGGCACACGCCACATTACAAAATTGGCGCTATTTTTTGGCTGCGATTTTATGGCATGCTGTTGAAGCGGTTAAACGCAATGATTTTGATGACGAGCTCATTGACCGTGCGTTTGGTACTTTGCACTATCGAGAGTGGGAGAAGGGTGTTGATAATACTTACTATCTCGACCGTTTCTCAACATTAACTTCGCCGCAAATCGATGCAATCAAAAGTTTTTTGCAGTTATGTGAAACGGAAAGTTTAAAAGAAATAGAAACAACAGTCTCTTACTGGCAGTTTAACGATATTACGAAAAAAGTATTTGCATCGTATTGGGTAAATGTTTAGTTAGCTTTAGAACGCGTGACGTTCCCCCCATCTAGAGGTCCAGTTAATTCGAGAGACTGACCCCGCTTCGCGGCGGGAGCTCTCATGCGGAAGTCCCGATTCACCGATGAACAGATCATTGCCGTGCTCCGCGAAGTCGCGGGCGGCGCGAAGGTGCAGGCGGTTTGCCGTCGGCATGGCATCACCTAGCAGACGTACTATCGGCGGCGATTCAGTTCAGGCGATCCGAGTCGCGTTTCAAAAACACTCGACACACTTGCGCAGCGCGACATCGTCGTCCGCCAGGGCGCAAATGTGGTTCTCGACGTTCCGTTCTACCGCGCATGGATTGTTGTGAACGTGTTGCCAGATGTTGGGCTCACGCTACCGATCACATTTATGCCCACCGCTGCGGCACACTAACCGTCATTCGGTGTGCGGTGCAATGTGCGAGGGACGCGAGTGTGTTGCGATGAAAACAGCGCTTTCAATCGCCACCTCGGTCACCGTACCTCTATGCCAACCCCCGCCCGCCGCACCATCGCCACAAACGGCATCACCACCCCCGCCGGTAAATCCTCCCGCTGATCGCTAATCCGCAACTGCACCGAGCCACCACGGATCCGCTTCGCATTCGCTACGCTCAGCGCCACGCGCCACACTGGCGCAAGTTCGTGATACACCGCCAGCGGGCGCGACGCGGTGTGTAGGACAACACCGGCGGAATCGGCAAACGATAGCGTCACCAACCCTAGAAACGCCGCCGATCCGCGCCGTGAGAAAGAGGTGTGCACCGCTACGGTATCGCCCACAAGTTCTGCCGACATTGCACCGATGAGCGCGGTGGTGTGCACGGCACCCGTGCGGAAAAACAGCGGCAGCACGGTCTCAACCTGCAACCGATAACCAGCCTTCGCAAAATCATCCGGTGCAATTGGTGCAGAGCCAGCAACACGCACCCGTCGCGCCAAAAAACTCACACGCGCCCAGTACTCTCCGGCGTCCAAATCAGTTGGTGGTGTAGCGGCGAATCGCACGAGTTTTGTTTCGCCGGGTTGCAAACGAAAGCGATGTGGCGAGAAGCGTATGAACGATACGGCCGAGCCGACGACAGTGTCGGGCTCCACCACAAAGTGCATCGTAGTTTCACCGCGCGTATCGGTCACGGGATATCCAAAACGTGCCGACACGCGCACTTCCATCAGCTCATTCGTCGGATTCAGCACCGTCACCTGCGCCGTGCGCGACGGCTCGGTCACCATGACGACATTTGGTGCGATCACCACCGACTGTGCGGCGGCCAGATGCGCCATCGTGTGCGAATACGCGAGCAGCACGCCGCTTGCGATGCCTAATCCAACGCGGCAAGGTTTCAGCTCGCGATTTTTTGGCACGGAACGCGACGACCTCGCACGATACGGGAACATTCACACATCCACCTGCGTCCGAGTGTCGGCTCCGGTCAACGATCAATGAACTCCTGAACTGCGCCGCTGCGTTTTTCGTGGTGACGCGCTGGGCGCCGCCTTGCAGCATATGATTCGGTAGCCGGTCCCGATCGTGTGAAACCAGCACAGCGGCGTGGCGATTTGGTGTGCGCTTGTTGCAACGCGGGAGCGTGACTTATCGGGCGATAACACCACTGGGAGATACGACAACGTCTCGTGCACCCTATCTTTGCAGCATGCGCATCGCCCATCTCGCCGACCTTCACCTTGGCTTCCGCCAGTACCAGCGCGTGAGTTCCTCGGGGAACAACCAGCGTGAGGCAGACGTGGCGCTGACGGTGCGCCGTGCCATCGATGCGGTGATTGTCGCGGCGCCCGATCTGGTGCTGATCGCCGGTGATGTGTTCCACCAGGTGCGTCCCTCAAATCCGATGATTCTGTATGCGCTACGCGAGCTGACTCGGCTCAAGAACGCGATGGGCCAGACGCCGATTGTGATGATCGCCGGCAATCACGATTTGCCCAGAGCGGCGGAAACGGGCTGCATCTTGGGCCTCTTTCGCTCCATTGGGATCACCGTCATTGAGCACGCGCCCGAACGGCTGCGATTTCCCGCGCTCGATCTCGCAGTCTTTGCCATTCCGGATCAGCTGGGGCAACCGCTCCCAGCGCTGACCACCGATCCTGACGCGCGCTGGAACGTGCTCCTACTGCACGGCGAAGTGGCAGGCGTGCTCCCAGACCGCGCCATGATGGTTGACCGCACACCAAGTGAAGTCACGATCGACGAACTAAAGCGCGCCGAATGGGATTATGTCGCACTAGGGCACTATCATGTACACCGGCAAGTGGCGGACACGGCGTGGTACGCAGGCTCGCTTGATTACGTGAGCAGCAATGCGTGGGGTGAGCTGGCGGAACAACGTCAACACAATGTGCCGGGTAAGGGATTTGTCGTGCACGATCTCGCGACGCGTGCACACACGTTCGTGCAAGTGCGCACAGATCGTCGCTTCATTGATCTCGAACCAATCGATGCACACGAACTCGGTCCTGATGCGGTAGATGCGTTGATTGCCGACCGTATCCAGCAATTGCCAGGGGGGCTCGACGACGCGGTGGTACGTTTAGTGGTCCGCGAGATTCCGCGGCACGTCGCGCGCGACTTGGATCACAAAGCGATTCGCGACTACAAAAAGCGCGCGCTGCATTTTCAGCTGGATACGCGGAAGCCTGAGTTGGTGCGTGCACGAATGGCGTCAGGCGCGGGCGGCGTGCGACCGTCGCTGGCAATGCTGGTCCGGGACAAATTGCATTCGCGCGCACTCACGAGTGACATTGATCGCGACAGTTTCGTGGCGCTGGGTATGGAATATCTGCAGCGCGTGAGCGATCAGACGCCGGTGCAGCACGACGCGTCGGCCGACGCGGGTCTGATGCTCGCGGAAGGCGGTGAATCGTGAGATTGCGTGCACTGCGATTGCAGAATTTCCGTCAACATGTTGATACGCAAATTGAGTTTGAGAGTGGCCTGACGGGCATTATCGGACCGAACGGCGCGGGAAAATCCACGATTCTGGAAGGCATTGCGTGGGCGCTCTACGGCAACACCGTCGCGCGTGGAAATAAAGACAGCATCAAGTACCACGCCGCGCAGCCACGCGCTGCAGTGCGCGCAGAACTGGACTTTGAGCTAGGCCCGCATCGATATCGCGTGGTGCGCGGACTCACCTCGGCAGAAGTATTTGTAGACGGTAACGCGACACCTGCAGCCAATAGCATCGGAACTGTCGGTCAACTGTTGGAGCAGCGACTTGGTATGACGTCGCGTGAGTTCTTCACCACGTACTTCACCGGGCAGAAAGATCTGGCGGCGATGGCAGCGATGGGCCCTGCTGATCGTGGACGTTTTCTGTCGCGCGTGCTAGGCTACGATCGGTTACAGAAGGCGCAAGAGCTTGCGCGTCAGACACGGCAAGAAGTGATCGCGGCATTGCGCGCGCTGTCGCAAACTATGGCTGACGCAGAGCAGTTGACTGGTGAAGTAGATGCCGCGCAGTTGTTGGTGCGCATGGCGGAAACTGCACTCAGCGCAGCGACGCGCACGCTGGCAGAGATGGACGCAGCCGTTGTGCAGGCTGAGCCACGCTGGCGCGCCGCTGAACAGGCACGTACGCGCGACACCGAGTTGCACACCGCAAGTATCCGTACCGAAGCGCAGGTAGAATCAGCGCGGCGCGATGTGGAGCGCGGCGAGGCTGAAGTGAACGAGGCGCAGAAAGTCGCGGCCGGGTTAGCGACTGTGTTGTCGCAACTCGCACCATTGCCTGGACTCCGCGCCGAACTTCAGTTGCTGGAAGAGCGGTCGCGTGAAGCTGCTCGTCGACAGGCGATGACTGAAGAAATTGCGCGACTGACACAAACAATTGAAACGGCCACGGTGCGACTGCAGCAACTTGCGACGGCACCGGCGTTGCGCGCTGAAGTGGCGACGGCGTTAAATGATGCGCGGGCCTTCGCAGTTACGACTGCAGATGCAGCCAGCGCACGACGCACTGACTGGGTGCGCGATCGCCAAGAAGCGG
>JANNWU010000060.1:0-3552 GCA_031408755.1 Gemmatimonadaceae bacterium
CGAGGCTCATGCTCGCGGCGCCGGTTGGTGCGGTTCCAGAGATAGTGTCGCAGTCGTTGCAGAGTGTTGTTCGAGTGTCAGCGTTCCGCAGCGCAGGTTTTGATGACGCATCGGTGCGCGCGATTGACACGCTGCGAGATGCTGGACTATCTGCGCTGTGGCTCAAAGGTGCCGCGCTGGCGATGCAGAGCGAAGAAGGGTTCTCGCTGCGCGCGATGGGCGACATCGATGTACTCCTCGCTCCGGAGTCAATTGCCGCGGCGAGAGCTGCGCTGATGCGTGATGGTTGGCGCGCGCATGGTGTTGCGACCAGCCGCGACTATGCCGCACACCACCACGACGCGCCGCTGGTGTGGGGTGACGGCGTGCGGCTGGAGCTGCATACCGGCTTGTTTCCGCCGGGCCACCCGTTCGGCTCACAGCCCGCTTCTGATTGGCTGCAGCGCGGTGTAGAGATTGCGTGGCGCGGTCGTCCGGTGCGCGTGCTGCCGGCAGACTGGCATGCCGTCCACGCTTCCGTGCATTGGGCATGGAATCATGAAGGAGAAATTGGGAGCTGGCAGTATCTACATGATATGAGCAGGCTGGAGGCACGCCTCGGTTGGGAGGACGTATTGGATCTGGCTGAGTCCGCTGGTGTGGCACGACCAGTGGGCTGGGCAGTTTGGGCGGCCGCGATGCTCACAGAAGTTCAGCCAAACTCCACTGTTTTGCTGAATTTTTTGGGTGGGCGTCGCGTCGCGGATGGATTAGCGGAACGGCAGTGGTTGCTACGCGCCTTTGCGTCACCGTCAGCGAGCCCATCCGTTAGTTGGTCGCGGTTTTGGTGGCGCTATGCGATGCGCGGGCTCGGTGATCAGGCGCAGGAGTGGCCGTGGATTGCAGGCTCGGGGCCAACTGCAAATGGTGAGCTCTCCGTTTCATTGCGCAAAACCAATCGCGGACGGCTCTCTTTCGCGTGGCGCAGGCACTTGGCGCATTTGCTGAGAAGCTGACGCGGATTGTGCGTTGCATGTGACGCTCAGGCATTGACTTGAGAGGCTGCGTCACTAATTTCCCGCGTCTGCTCGTAAACCGGTCCCGCTGGCGCCTGGTGGCTGCCGCTAGACTGACAAATGAGACGCCGCTTCGGCGGCGCGCCTTGGGTCCCCATGCGATGAGCATGTACCCGGCGGCAGCGAATGGATATCGGCCCCATCGGGGTGCCTGGATCCATTCGGTTTTTTGTTGGACTCAACTGGACGATCAGCCTCATTAGAGACGGGTTCCGAGCATGGCACGCACGACACCGCTTAACTACTACCGGAACATCGGTATTATGGCGCACATCGACGCCGGTAAAACGACGACGACAGAGCGCATTCTGTATTACACAGGAAAGAGCTACAAGATTGGCGAAGTGCATGATGGCGCAGCCACCATGGACTGGATGGAGCAGGAGCAGGAGCGTGGCATTACGATCACTTCCGCTGCGACCACCTGTTTCTGGACGCGTCACGGCCAGAGTCACGATAAGGGCGAAGGTCCGGAGTATCGCATCAACATCATCGACACACCGGGTCACGTGGACTTCACGGTGGAAGTCGAGCGCTCGTTGCGTGTGCTGGACGGTGCGGTAACGCTCTTGGATTCCGTTGCCGGCGTTGAGCCGCAGACGGAAACGGTGTGGCGTCAGGCTGACCGCTACGGCGTACCGCGCTTGATTTTCTCGAACAAGATGGACCGTGTCGGTGCCAACTTCGAGCGTTGCGTTGCGATGATTCGTGACCGCCTCAGTAAGGCATCGTACCCGTTGCAATTGCCGGTGGGCTCAGGTGAGCTGTTCACAGGCCACATCGATATCATCGAGCGCAAGCAATACATTTTTGATGACGCGACGATGGGCAAGACGTTCGCGGTTGTCGAGCCAGCGGCGGAATATCTCGAGGCCATGGAGAAGGCGCGTCACGAGTTGATCGAAGCTGTTGTTGAGCAGGATGAAGCGTTGATGGAGCGCTACCTCGCTGGCGAAGAGCTGTCGATTGACGAGATCCGCAGCTGCGTTCGCAAGGCGACCATTGCCAACGCGATTATTCCGATCCTTTGCGGTGCCAGCTTTAAGAACAAGGGTGTGCAGGCGTTGCTCGATGCAGTGATCGACTACATGCCAGCACCAACTGAAGTGGCAGCCATCAAGGGACATCTGCCGGGCGAGGACGAGACGTTCGAAGAGCGCCTTGTGACCGACGATGCACCGTTCGCTGGTTTGGCATTCAAGATTGCGACCGACCCGTTCGTTGGTAAGCTGACGTTCTTTCGCGTCTACTCAGGCGTGTTGAGCGCCGGTTCGTATGTGTATAACAGCACAAAGGACAAGCGCGAGCGCGTGGGACGTCTGCTGCAGATGCACGCCAACAAGCGTGAAGAGATTGAAGAGGTGCGCGCTGGTGACATCGCCGCCGCGATCGGACTGAAGGACACGCGCACGGGTGATACGCTCTGCTTCGAAGAGTTCCCGATCATTCTTGAAGCGATGAAGTTCCCCAACCCCGTCATCGACGTCGCGATTGAGCCGAAGACGAAGGCCGACCAAGACAAGCTCGCAATCGCGCTGCAGAAGTTGGCCGAAGAAGATCCGACGTTCCGCGTTGCGTCCAATCCGGAAACCAGCCAGACGATCATCTCAGGTATGGGCGAGTTGCACCTCGAAATTCTCGTCGATCGTATGCGTCGCGAGTTCAAGGTTGAAGCCAACGTTGGTGCGCCGCAGGTTGCGTATCGCGAGACGATTAAGAAGCGCGTTGATAAGATCGAAGGAAAGTTCGTCCGTCAGTCTGGCGGTAAGGGTCAGTTTGGTCACGTGGTGATCAACGTGATGCCGGCTGAACAGGGTCAAGGGTTCGTGTTCGAAGACAAGATCGTGGGTGGTGTGATTCCGCGTGAATACATCAAGCCGGTCGAAGCGGGCATTCGCGAAGCGTTGGAAGGCGGCATTCTCGCCGGCTACCCAATGGTAGACGTGAAGGTTGAGCTGGTTTTCGGTTCGTACCACGAAGTTGACTCCAGCGAAATGGCGTTCAAGATCGCCGGGTCAATGGCTGTGAAGGACGGCGCTCGCGCAGCTGGTGCAATCATTCTTGAGCCGATCATGAAGGTTGAAGTGGTGAGCCCTGAGAACTACATGGGCGATGTGTTGGGCGATTTGAGCTCGCGTCGTGGCAAGATCGGCGGTATGACGCAACGCGGCGAAGCGCAGGTGATCGACGCTACCGTACCGCTGTCTGAAATGTTCGGATATTCCACACGCCTGCGCAGCATGTCGCAGGGTCGTGCGGTGTACTCGATGGAGTTCTCGCACTACGAAGAAGTGCCGAAGTCGAAGGCCGAAGAAATCATCAACAAGAACAAGGCGTAAGCCTTTTCCGATCCACTAAACAGGACTCGAGGAACGCAGCATGGGCAAGGCAAAGTTTGAGCGGAACAAGCCGCATCTGAACGTGGGGACGATTGGCCACGTGGACCACGGCAAGACGACGTTGACGGCCGCGATTACGGCGATTCAGGCGAAGAAGG
>JANNWU010000061.1:0-4544 GCA_031408755.1 Gemmatimonadaceae bacterium
GATCAGCGCCAATTTTACGCACGCGGTAGCCGGCCGCGCCGTCGCCTTCACGATACAGCTGGGCTGCGCTGTGCTTACCGTCTAAACGCAACAGCGCCGCAGCACCAGCGGGACCATCCACGACACCGTACAGATGCGGAACAGGATCAGCACTCGACCCGCCCAACGAGTCGGCAACGAACGCATTTACACTGATCGAATCCGCGGCGTCCATTTCCGGTGGTGCGTCTGTAGGCCCGGCAGCAAAGGTGCGATCATCTGGAGCACTTCGGCTGAGCGAAAAAATGTTCGCGTTTACGATACTGTCACTCAGCGCCGCAGAAGTTGACGGTGCGATTGGAGCGAGGTTTGACAGCGATGGAAGCACTGGCGCAATCGACTGTACCGTTGCGTCGGTCCGCCAGAGCAGCAATCCCGCCGCGACCACAATCCCCGTGATCGTCAACGCTTGCAGAATCGGAACGATGCGAAACGGCTTGCTCATTCGATCACAAATGGTGCGCGGACAACGAGCGTCACCTGAAGCAATTCGCCGCCACCGTCTGCTCGTCGTGCAGGATTCACCTGCACCGTCAGTTCGCGGACCTCAAGCAATGTGCTGCCTTGTTCCACGCGCGAAAGAAGATCCGCAACTCCAAAGACATCGCCCAAGGCAATGAGCGTGGCGGGAAGTGCGGCAAATGGCGCGGAAATGGAGTCAGGCTCGCCGACCACATTCAGTTCGCTTACACTCAGTTGACTTTCATCGGCGTAACGTTGCAGCACACTTTGCAACACACCAGCGGCGAGCGCGCCGGTGGCGCCGCTCACCGGTCGCTGCGGAAACCCAGCCGCGCGCGCGACGCGCGAATCGACCGCAGTGCGCAGCGTTGATTCTGCTGAAGTAAGGCCCTGCAAACGCGCCCGTTCACCGCGACGTGCGCTGATCAATGACTCGCGATCACTCCACCGGCGGCTAACCGGAATGATGCTCGCAATGAGAAGCACGCACGCCACTGCACACGCGCCGATGCGGAGTGAGCGACGATCGCGAGGCGAGAGCCCCTCAGCGGATGGCGAAAGCGATAGCAAATGTTTCTCGTTCTGCATTCCCGTCGCGGAACCGATTGCTCGGCGCAAGGAATCGCACGCGTTCAAACGTTGGCTCAGCGGCTAACGCTGCGAGCACGGCGGCCGCCTTGCCTGTATTCCCTTCTATCTGCCACTCGTTGCCGACAATTCGCACGCGTTGCGCTACGGCTTCGGTGGGCAGTCGCACGCCGAGTGCAGCGAATGCGGCCAATGCGTCCATTCGAGAGTCAGTCGTGATTTTTATCGCGCTGACTTCACGATCCAGCGCGACGGCTTGTTGCGATAATGCACTCCCGGTTGCCGCGCCTGCACGCGCAGTCACCAGCTCCGATTCCAGCGCGGTAAGCAAGCGCTCGCGAGAGACGCCGGCGGCCCAGATACTCGCGCAGACTGCCAGCGCGGCAGCAGCACCCCATGCAAATACCTGTCGACGTATTGCGGCTTGAAAGCTGCGCTCCAGCGCGGGTGTCAGCAGCATTTCATCAAGTGAGTCGTCAAACTCAAGTGCTGCACCAAGCGCGACACTAAATTGCGGATCCAGATCCTGCGTGCGTGTTGGCGTCGCGCGTTCCTCGGTAGATCCATCGGAGCGCGCGCGTCGCACCGACTGAAGCATTCCGTCGCGTAAAACAACCGAGCCGAATTCGCCGGATGCTGCATCAAGCATCGCGGTACCCGACGAGATTCCGCTTGCGCGCATTGCACGCGCGAGCGCGACGGGCGCAGCTTCCATACGGACAACGCTGCCCCACGCGCTAAATGCAGCGACGCAACCGTCGACCATCGCGCCGTCAGCGCCGAGTGCGATGTCACCGGCGCCGACGAGAGAGACGGCTGTGCTCACGCCACTTGGCACCGCAAACCAACGATCTGGCTCAACCGAAAGCATTCGCCGACGCTCTGTCGCTGACGCTGGTGGCAACTTCACACTTTTGACGTGCAGCGATCCAAGTCCAATCGCAATACCGATTTTCCCAACATCACCGATCGCAGCACGCAGTTGCGCAACCGCATCGTCAATGCGCGCAGCACCGATCGGCAAGTCAAAGGTGCGCACGTCATTTCCGCGACCCGAGAGCACGGCTCGCACACGCTCTGTGCCAATCTCAACGCCAAGCGTTTTGCTCATAGATCACGCTCACGCCAGCGGACGAACGCCAACTGTGTTCCCTGCACCGCATACACCGCTTGAATTTCGTGCGTCAACGGATGGCCGCGCTGCCATCCGCGCGCGATCAATAGAATACGAGATGGCTCACTTATCAGACTGCCTTTCGCGATGCCGAGCACAATTGGAGATGCCGTCACACGATTAATCTGGCCGTCACCATCAACCGTCAAAAGCTCTGCAGCAGCGGCGATAATTTCGTCACCAACGCCGGGTAACGCCGCCACTTCTTCCAACGAACGGAACAGAGTGGCGGAACCGGGAATGCTGTCGATATGTCGGCGAATGGCACGCGCGGCATCGGCGGCGTACCGTGCGTGACCCACCCGCGCAAACAGCGCAGCCAGCGACTCTTCGGACGCTGCGTTGACGTCGAGCCGTGCGCTCGCATCAATCATCACCACGCGCACTTCTGCGGGACCAAGAGAGAATTCGCTAGCACCGCCGAGTGCGCCCGCTGGCCGATTTAAGATTGAAAGACGTTTGACGCTATCATCGACAGTCGCTTCAAGCCCGCGCTGCAGCGAATTTACTGCGGCGATAATTCCGCTCTCCGCGGCGTACCGCGCCGTTGTGCGTGCACGCGCGCTCGCCGTCACATCGCCGGTCATGCGTGATCCGGCGGTAATTGTCGCCGCAACTCCGCCCAGAATCACGAGAATCCAGAGCACGAGCATGAGTGCAACGCCGCGGCGAGGAGTCATGATGCTGCGACAGGTGCCAGACGCGAAAGCACTGGAGCCATGACATCTTGGTTCTGAGCGTCGAGGAATCGAACTTCTACCGCCGTTGGCAGCCGAGTTGGATCTGTCCACTCCGCCACCCAACCCTCGGCGTCGCGACCTTTGAATCGCACAGTCATGAACCGCGCATTGCGCACTGCAAGGCGCAGTGGTGCGCGCGCAGCGTCCAAAGCACGTGCGTCGAGCGCGATGCCGATGCTATCGGAGACAATCGCGACATTCCACGTCGCCGTTCCGCCATGTGTCGTTTGTACTCCACGAGAAAGAAAGGCGAACGACGTGGTGTGCCCTTGCGCATCCGTAACTGTCTGCATTCCGCGCGTATCGTCCTCACTACTCTCGACCGCGTGACGTAACGCGTCGATCAACATTGCGCGCATAACGGTGAGATTCTGATCCGCCTCGCGCGCCGCGGTCACGCGCTGCTCCACATCAGCACCGGCGCGCAACGTTGAGTAAGCGAGTACGACAACCACGCTGGTGAGCACGAGCGCGATGAGAACTTCAATCAGCGTAAAGCCGCGCCGGACCGTCACTGCGCTGGCACCAAGCGATGCAGCACGACCTGTGCTCCCGAAGGCGGCGGCACATCGATGGTGACAATCACCTCGCGCAAACCAGCACCGAACGGACGAATCTCGATGCGTCGCCGCATGCCGCTGATAGAGTCGTTGGCCGCTTCCGCACGGAGGACTGCGCGTTCCATGGAGAGCTCTGCGACCGCAACCGCGCGTGACCATCCAGCAGTATCGCGCGTGGCAACTGAAACTCGCTGGAACAACTCGAGAAACCCCACCGCAGCGAGGCCTAAGATCACCAGCGCAACTACTGATTCGAGAAGAGTCATCTATCAGCGACGATTAGCGGCGCGCCGGGGCACAGCGCGCTGGATCCCATGGCTTGGCGTCCGAATTCAGCTCGCCCTGCGGAAAGCAGGCACCGAGCGGCGTGATTTGGATGATATACGACGGCAGCTGGAGGGGAGCCGAGCCCGTTGGTCCGGAGAGTAGGACGCCGGCGGACGTGTCAGTCGAACTGCGGACTGCCCACGCGCCCAGCGGATTTACGTTCAAAATGAGCGACTCTGCCCGGCGTACGGCCAATGCCCGAGCTCGCTCGATAACAGAGGTGACGTCTTCGCTCTTCGGCTTCGTCCGAAAAACCGGAAGGACGACCGACGCTGCGATTCCGAGCAGGATCAACACCACAAGCAGCTCCAGCAGCGTGAACGCCTGCCGAGAATTGCGGCAAAGGGAGGGTCGCGTCGAGAAGTACAAATTGCGGAGAGGCAAGAGTCGTGGCGACAGGCGCGAGACGTAAACACACACCAGCCAAGCAGAAAGAGATAGCGCAAGTGACGCGCCGCAACGGGATCGTGGCAAGGGGATAACGCGAACAATTGCGCTGGCAGCGTCTGCCGCGAAACTGCACGCATACGCACAACGTACTTTTCCGCATGCCACAAACCCCAAATTCGTCGGTCACTCAGCAGCCGGTCAGTGCGACACCCGCCCCGGGTCAGGTGGTTGGTACTCAGGCTCCTGCGTCGGTGCAGAACTCGC
>JANNWU010000062.1:0-2446 GCA_031408755.1 Gemmatimonadaceae bacterium
CCACGCATAACGGCTTCGCGGCACTGACGCCCGGCGTGACGATGACCAAAGCGATCGAGATCAATCAGATCCTCGGGTCGCGCGCAATCATTCTCGCGTCACCACCATTTGAAAGTGCCACGCGCGATGAATGGATGCGGATGGCCGGTCAGCTCGCAGCGGCATCGACGATACTCCAACCGCACGGGCTCGCCGCAGGCTTTCACAATCACAACATTGAGTGGGCGCCGTATGCCGATGGGAAGCGCCCCATGGATCTGATTGCAGCGAACACACCACCAGAGTTTGTACTCCAACTGGATGTTGGCACGTCCGTGATGGCTGGTGCCGATCCGGTGGCGTGGGTCAAAGCAAACCCCGGCAGAATTCGCAGCGTGCATTTGAAAGACTGGGCGCCGGGGCTGGACGCGGACAACAAAGGCTACCGCGTGCTCTTTGGTGAAGGGACCACACCGTGGACACCGCTGATTGCGGCGCTCGAAGCGACAGGCGGCGTGGAGTTCTACCTGATGGAACAGGAAGGCAGTCGCTATTCGGAGTTCGAGACTGCGCGTCGCTGCCTTGCAACGTGGCAACGCATGCGCGGACGACGGTGACACTTTAACAACACAATGCGAATATCAAACCTGCTCCGCCCACTCTCGCTGCTCCTTAGCGCAGTCACCGCGCTTCTCGCACAAACTTCCTTCCCCGTAGACGGCGCGACGCTCAGCGGGCCGCGGTTCAGAACCATCGGCCCAGCGGCAATGAGTGGTCGCGTCCTCGATATCGCGGTCAACGAAACTGACCCGTACGAATTTTACGCTGCGACGGCAGCCGCGGGCATTTGGAAAACGACTGATAACGGTGTCACGTGGAAGTCGGTGTTTGACAATCAACGCGTCCACGCGATTGGTGCGCTCGCAGTTGATCAGCGCACGCCTCGCACAGTGTGGGCGGGCACCGGTGAAGCGACCAACCGTCAGTCGTCAAGTTGGGGCGACGGTGTCTACAAAAGCACAGACGCCGGCGCAACGTGGACGAACATGGGCCTCGCGAACTCCAAACACATTGCACGCATCGCGATTGATCCGACCAACTCAGACATTGTGTTTGTCGCAGCAATGGGTTCACTCTGGGGCGCCGGTGGTGATCGTGGAATTTATCGCACCGATGATGGTGGTCGTTCGTGGACCAAGGTGCTCGGTCGCGACGACGAAACCGGCGGCGTAGATGTGACGATTGATCCCAGCGATCCGAGCATCGTGTACGCTGCACTGTATCAGCGCCGACGCGCGCCGTACGGATTCGTGGGCGGCGGTGCAGGTTCGGGGCTACACAAGTCCACCGACGGCGGTCGCACTTGGCGCGCACTCAGCAACGGTCTGCCACAAGGCACACTTGGCCGACTCTCGCTGTCGGTGTACCGCAAAGATCCGCGCGTGGTGTATGCGAGCGTCGAGCAAGGCCTACGCTACACATCGTCAATTTCATATGACAAGCGCCTCGGCGGTGTTTATCGAAGCGACGATAAGGGTGAAACGTGGCGGCTGATGGGCGATTGGAATCCGCGTCCTGCGTATTCCAGCCAAATTCTCGTGGACCCAAGCGATCAGTCGCGCATTTACATGGTGTCCTACTCCGTGTCGGATGACAGCGGAAAGACATTCCGTTCGCCGCGGCAAACGTTGCACGGCGACGATCGCAAAGTGTGGGTCAATCCGCGTGACTCGCGACATGTGATTAAAGCCGACGATGGTGGTGTTGGCGTGAGCTACGATCGCGGCGTGAAGTGGTTGTACGTCTCAACGCTACCAATTTCGCAGTTCTATCGCCTGAGCGTTGGCAACATTCCAACCGCGAACGGCGGCTACTTGGTCTGCGGCGGGTTGCAAGACAACGGCTCGTGGTGCGCACCAACCTGGACGTACTCAGCCAGTGGCATCGTGAATGATGATTGGTTTCGCGTTGGCGGCGGCGACGGATTTTTCAACATTATCGACACCGTTGACCATCGCACTGTTTACTCGAGTTCGCAGTATCTCGGACTAAATCGCGTCAACTTGAACACGCTCGAAAGCGCATCGATTCGACCAGCGCCCAAAGAAGGCGAAGGGCCGAAACTCGGAAATTGGGGCGCACCAAATCCTCGCGTCGGCAAGAAGATCACGCCAGCAGGTTGGAACGCACCGGTGATCGTGAGCCCGCATGACAACAATCGGTTGTACGCAGCGATGAAGGTGCTTTACACCAGCGCCGATCGTGGGCAGACATGGCAGGCGCTCACTGATCCGACGTCTGGCGTTGATCGTCGCACGCTGAGCATCATGGGCCAGATGCCAACCGACACAACACTCTCGCTTGACGATGGTGCGTCGTACTATCCGACCATTTCGGCACTCGCCGAATCGCCACGCGAGAAAGGCCTGTTGTATGTCGGAACCGATGATGGTCAACTTCGCCGATC
>JANNWU010000063.1:0-2720 GCA_031408755.1 Gemmatimonadaceae bacterium
GACCGACGCGTCGTAGAGATCTCCCGAGAAGTCAAACAGGTGGGCTTCCACGGTCAATCTGGCATCAGCGACGGTCGGTCGTGTGCCAAGATTCATCATGGCACCAAAGGGTCCGGCCGGAGTCTGCACAATTGCGGCATACACGCCAGCGGGCGGTAAAAGCTTACGCGGATGCGGCGTCCCGAGGTTGATGGTTGGGAAGCCGATCTGGCGGCCGCGCTGGTCGCCGCGGAGTACGCG
Organism: Gemmatimonadaceae bacterium; assembly: GCA_031408755.1. Classification (GTDB taxonomy): domain Bacteria; phylum Gemmatimonadota; class Gemmatimonadetes; order Gemmatimonadales; family Gemmatimonadaceae; genus JACMLX01. The sequence continues at coordinate 241 of JANNWU010000063.1, forward strand.
ACCGCTCAGCGAGTAGCGACGCCCAAGAGCCCGACGAGCCGATTCCAAATCACCATTTGCGACCGCGCGGCGAATCTCGGAAGACGATACAACCACACCGTCGGCGAGAGTGACCGGAGCAACCTGCTCAACTGCGAACCGTTCGGCGACTCCAAGCTCGAGTAATTGCTCGCGGCCACCGGCCCGGTCGCGACCAAAGCCATGGTCATGCCCAATGAGCAGCGCTTCCATACAAAATCGCGGCCGCAAGACACGTCGCACAAACTCCGCGGCGGTCAACGAGGCGAGGTCGCGTGTGAACGGAAGCACGGCGCAGTAGTCCACTCCGATGGACGCTAGCGCTTCAAATTTCTCATGCTCAGGCGTCAGCAACATTGGCACGGCACTTGGCCGAACCACCTCGTTCGGGTGCGGCGCGAAAGTCACCACGACACTCGCCATGTTATTAACGTGCGCATGCGCCGCGACGCGACGCAGAACATCGCAGTGACCCAAGTGCACACCGTCGAATGTTCCGACCGTCACCGCCGCGCGTGTCACATTCGCGGGTAGCCCTGACTCTGACATGAGATCACGCATCGCGCATCAAGACTCGTGGCTGCCAACGATCACCGATACGCTCGCCTAAGCACACCAGTGAGCCCTGCTCCTCTGTCACGAGTGCAACATGTTGCGTGATGATTTCAGGTTCGTTCGTGATCGCGATATCCAAACCGCGTCGAATACGATTGACCTCGTCATTCGTAAGCGTCACTCGCGGCAAATGTGGCACAGCATCAAGCGGTGAGCGCAGTCGCGGTGCGTCATCGCGCAGTGCCGCCACGGGCTGTGCATCGGCAACAGTGAAAGGCCCAGCAGCAACTCGACGGAGTGCAGAGAGATGCGCTGCGCTGTGAATCTGGCGACCAAGATCGCGCGCCAGCGAGCGTACATACGTCCCACCGCCGCAGACAATCCGCACGTCGCATTTCTCATCGCGCCACGCGAGAATCTCCCACGAGTGCACGGTGATCGCGACAGGTTTCAAATTAAGTGCAATACCTGCGCGCGCTGCCTCGTACGCACGCTGACCATCCACGCGCTTGGCCGAGTACGCCGGCGGCACTTGGAGGAGCGCACCGGTAAATGCAGGGAGCGCGGCGCGCATCGCACTTTCGCCCGGTATTGGTGCTTCGCGCGTGACAGTGCCAAGATGATCTTCAGTGTCCGTTTCGCTACCAAACTGAATGGTCGCGTCGTACACCTTTGGCTCACCTGGGATGTACGGCAGCAGCCGCGTCGCGCGTCCGGTGAGCAAGACAAGCAAACCTGTCGCAAACGGATCCAGCGTTCCGGCATGCCCGATCCGTTTCTCATGTAACGCCCGTCGTGCAACCATCACCGCATCGTGCGACGAAATTCCGACGGGTTTGTCGAGCAACAACAGCCCGTCAGTGGCTGCTGTCGTCATCATCAGGGGCATCCAGAGGCGTTACCGGCGCGTCGCTATCGGCATCAGTCACAGCACTCGGCTTGATCTGCGCAAGCAATGTTTCGATGCGTGCTGCGTAGGCGATGCTTTCATCCACCTTAAAGAATATTTCTGGGGCCGCGCGCAATCGAAGGGCACGACCAATGGGACCACGAAGTTGCGGTGCCAAATTACCAAGTCCTTCGCGCGCTGACGCCTTCGCATCATCGTCGCCAAGGATGCTCACAAACACTTTTGCGGTGCGAAGGTCACGTGAGACTTCAACACCGGTGACAGTGACGAAGGCTCCGCTGATACGCGGATCTTGCACGTCGCGCGAGAGCGCGCGTGCCACCTCTTCTTTAATTGCTGCAGCCACCCGGTCTGGGCGGCGTTCATTGCCTGCCATACTCCTCTCCTCTCTTTCGTGGCCCGTGTTACAGGGCTCTGACGCAGTGGCCCCCGCAGCGCGACAGCACCGAGGGGGCCACGAACGAGATCTTGCGCTTTAAAGCGTGCGCGCGATTTCCTCGGTGCGGAAGCACTCGAGCACGTCGCCGACCTTAATGTCGTTGAAGTTCTCGATAGCGATACCGCATTCGTAGCCTTCCTTCACTTCCTTCGCATCGTCCTTGAAGCGGCGCAACGACGAGATGCTGCCTTCGTACACTTCGACACCGTCACGGATCACGCGCATCTTGCCCTGACGACTCATCATACCGCTGCGAACCATGCAGCCTGCGATCGCTCCGAGCTTCGGCACCTTGAACACTTCGCGCACTTCGGCCTCGCCGAAGATCACTTCGCGCTGTTCCGGACGGAGCATGCCTTCAAGCGCAGACTTCACGTCGGAGACCGCTTCGTAGATGATGCGATACAACTTGATATCAACGCCTTCGCGTTCCGCCGCCGAGCGCGCCTTATTGTCTGGGCGCACATGGAAGCCAACGATGATGGCACCGGCGGCCTTCGCGAGCAGAATGTCGCTCTCGGAGATCGCACCAACGCCGCGCTGGATCACTTCAACCTG
>JANNWU010000064.1:0-2548 GCA_031408755.1 Gemmatimonadaceae bacterium
GGTTTTTGAAGCCCGTCGATACGCTACAGCCCTCACCCGCAGCCTTCCGCCTTCCCCGCACTGGGGCATGACGTCAGCACGATTTATCGGACTTCACCGGCAGACTTATCGGCTCAAAAGGTATGCCTTCCCGTTCCTGAATCATTCGCTACCAGAAGGTTGGCTCAAGAACAGACGTTCGTCAACTAGACGGTTGGATAGTGACGAAGTAACACACGGTCGGGAACAAATCCGAGTACCACATTCTCAGATTTCCCAGTTCGACAGCATCACGCCATCACTTGGCTGCTGCGGCTCCGCATACGCCGCCATCGTCATACGCAAATCTGTCCAGCGCACACGTCCGCCACGCGCAATAAGCGAGGCGTAGAAACGCGGAGCGTCGCCTTGCACGCGAATTGCGACGCGACGTGTGCCGCAGCGGCGCGCGAATTCACACAAATGCGTCACCAACAGCAACGCGTCAGCATCGGTGCACGACACAAATTTCAGCACACGCACTTCGTCGCGCGTTCGTCCTTCAACCAGCGGCGCCGAATGGCAGATTGCGAATGCAACCAACTGCGTGCCGCGCCAGAGCAGAATTGTTTCGCCGATGCTGAGCGATTCTGTGATGCGTATCTCGCGCGTAAAGTCGTAGCCGCTCCGCATCGCACTGGTCAACGCGGAACACTCATCAATTGCCGCCTCACGCTCCATCGGCGACAGCTTGCCGAGTAGCGTGATTGGGCTGTCGGCGGTTGCTGCGTCGAGGGTGACCGTAATCGTGAGCGGACCTGGAACGAAGCCAAGCTGCGAATAGAAACCGATGTTATCCATCGTGCGCGGCATCGTCTCAAGGCCGATCACTCGGCAGCCATGCGAGCGTAAATGTTCGACGCCGTACTCAACGACGGCCCGTCCCACACCGCGCGACTGCAAGTCTGGCATCACCGCCAGCGGACCCATCCACCCTTCGTCTCCGCTGCGATGCGCAATATTGAATGCCGCGATGCCGCCGCGGTCTGTACGCCACAACACTGCGCCACTACCTGCGCCTTCAATCGCGTAACGCCAAATCAACGGATTCAAAAACGGAACGCGCACGCCTACTAATCCATCTTTTCTGTAACGCTCAGAAAATGCGTCGCTGAAGACGGTATTGAGGGCTGGAATGTCAACAATCTGAATCTGCTCCGGCCCGCTGATCACGGGGTCTAAACGCCATGTGCGCAACGATGCCATGCTCAGACCTCCAGACTGGCCAAGGGTTCATTCTGCAAACGTCCACCGTCACGCTGTTCGACAAGTGCGCGACCGGTCGATTCGTCGACAGTCACTTCCAGTACGCGATCTAACCCATCGCGCACTGCGTCAATGTGCGTGATGACAATGACCTGTTCAAACCGATCCTGCAACCGGCGAAGTAACTCCACAACGTTCGCGCGGCGCTGATCGTCCAACGATCCAAACACTTCGTCGAGAACGAGCAGTGAGAATGGCTGTCCGCTGCGCTCGGCAATGAGCTGCGAAATTGCCAACCGGAGCACCAAATTCGCCAGATCTTCTTCGCCACCGGAGATAACCTGCCGTGGTACACCGCCACCGATGAGGATGATCTCATAATTCTCATCCAGTTCAAACTCGTTGTAGCGGTCGTCAGTCAGATCGGTGAGAAACGAGCCGGCGATCTCGCCCAATTCTGGCCGTAAGCGCGCGTTGAGTTCGGTCCGCAATTCGCCATACGCGCTATCCAGTTCGTCATGCACGCGACGCTCGCTCTCCAGAGATCGCTGTTGCTCACGAACGCGCGCGGCCTGTTCGAACGCGCTCAATGCGCGCGACAGTGCACTGGCGGCGTTCCCGGCATCACTTTCGGCACCGGCGCGAACGACGGCCGCCTGCTGCTTGCGCTCCGACGCTGCTTGCCAAGCGACCAGCGCTTCGGCGTGCTGCTCGGTGCTGAATCCATGCGACACGCGCGCAGCCGTCGCAGCGTTATGCAGATTCGTCGCGGAGGTGAACGCGCGCTGCGCACTCACCCATCGCTCCGTGCGAAGCGGCAGATCGTCAGCGACATTTTTCGCGGCTGCGTGCGTCACTTCTAACGCCGTCAGTCTGGCCACTGACGCTTGCACTGCGGCGTGATGCGCGGGCTCGTACGCTGCACTCAATTCAATCATGACGCGCTGTCGTTCGTCACGCTGCGACGCAAGCACAGTCAATTCACGCGCCTTCTCACCCTGCTCTTTCACCGCTTGCTCAATCTTCAGATCCTTGCGTTCGAGCGCCTTCACCGCCGCATCGGCTTCTGCCCGTGTTGCATCGTGCGCCCGTAAATCCTCGGGCTCTGCGGTGAGCTGCTCGACGCGCTGCTTGTAGTATTGCCCATCCACGCGAAGCGCTTCCAACTTGTCGTCCAGCTCTTCGAGCAGCGTGGTGTAATTCGCGCCGAGTGGGCGAGTGCACGTGGGGCACGGCGCGTCGGCACCCAGTTCGGCGAGCGTGTCGCGCTGCGCTTTGATCTCTGCGAACTGTTCGCGCAGTTGGCCGCGGCGGGTTTCCGCTT
>JANNWU010000065.1:0-11292 GCA_031408755.1 Gemmatimonadaceae bacterium
CGCGCGTGGGTTTTTGCGGAACAGTTTGTCGCTGGCGCAGAAGTCGGTGACGCCAAAAAAGAGATGCTGCAGCTTCGCAACATGTCGCTTGCCGAGCTCAATCCGAACTTCGCAGCGATCTGGAGTGAGGCGAAACGTCGCCGCGTGAACGTCACCTTCGACGAAACATCGCTGGCTGTTGGCACTGGTTGTGGTGCGCAAATCTGGCCGATGACCGCGCTGCCAGAGATTGACGCGATTCCGTGGGACATCGTGCTCGACGTGCCGATTGTATTGGTCACTGGCAGCAACGGCAAAACGACAGTCGTGCGCATGGTTGCAGCGATGGCGCGCGCCGCGGGGCATACGGTGGGGTACACCTGCACCGATGGCGTCTGGATCGACGGTACACAAGTCGAGTCTGGCGATTACTCCGGCCCCGCTGGCGCGCGACGCGTGCTGCACGATCCCACCGTCACCTTGGCAGTGTTGGAAACTGCGCGTGGAGGAATTCTGCGTCGCGGGCTCGCACTGCAACACGCGGAGGTCGCAGCCGTCGTCACGCTCTCTGCCGATCACTTCGGTGATTACGGCATCATGGATCTGGAATCGCTAGCGGCGGTCAAGTTGGTCACGACGCACGCGGTAAAATCACTCGGAACTCTCGTCATCAACGCCGATGTACCAGAGCTAGCGAACGGCGTGTCTGACTACGGCGGCCAACTCGCGCGCGTCAGCATCAATGATGCTGCAGACGACAGTTCGCTCGCAGAAATTCCGGCGACACTCGCTGGCACTGCGACCCACAACGTGCTCAACGCACTCGTCGCCAGGCAGATTGCCGCGGCGCTGCATCTCGGGCCCGACGCGAATGATGCGCTGATGCGCTTCGGTGCTGATCCGCGTGACAATGTTGGTCGACTCATGCGACGAGATTTGTACGATGTAAGCGTAGTGGTGGACTACGCGCACAATCCGCAAAGCGTGCGCGCACTGATTGACGGTACGCGCAGCATCCAAGCCCAACGTCGCGCCATCATCCTCGGGACCGGCGGTGATCGCGACGATATCGCGCTACACGATATCGCCACTGCGGCGTTCAACTCCGGCATTATCGATCTGTACATTGCCAAGGAGATGCCACGTTTCTTGCGCGGCCGGCCACCTGGCACGCTCAGCGCGGCGATTATCACGACGTTGCGCGCGCTTGGTGTTGCCGAGTCGCAGATCGTGAATGTGTCGGATGACATCGCCGCCGTTCGCCACGCGTTACGCTGGGCACAACCGGGTGATCTGCTGCTGCTCGGCGTTCACGACAAACGCGACACAATCCTTACCCTGCTCGACAGTATGCACACGCTCGATTGGCGCGCCGGTGACATGGTGCCTGAAATTGCGCAGGTGTAAGTCGCAGCATCGCTCGACACTTTTGAGCGCCACCTTTAGTTTCTTGCCATGAAGAATGTGATTCTCACTCAGCTAAAGGAACTGCCGTTCACGGCGGGTCTCCCCGACGCCCAACTCTGGCGTCTCGCGCACTCACTTGAGGTGCGATCGTTCGCGACCGACGATGTATTCTTCAATGAAGGTGATGAGCGAAGTATTTTCGCGCTGGTCGTTACCGGCGGCGTCGCAATTGAGAAAACGTTCGCCGGCCGCACTGTGCGCCTTGTGACAATGGGCCCGGGCGAAGCAATTGGTGAAGGGATCTTGCTCGACGATTCGCGGCATGGCACCACCGCGCGCGCAGTAATCGCCGGCGAGTTGTTGATCCTCACGAAAGACGCATTAGCCGGAGTGGTGAAAGACAATCCGCATCTCTACGCTGGTCTGGTCTCGCGCGCCGCACGTGCGATCGCGACGCGCCTCCGTGCCGCAGATGCGACGCTCGTGGGACGCGGTCGCGCGCTTGGTTTCGGCTCGCAGCGCACACGGGTTGAACACGACTTGCTTGGCGAACGCGAAGTGCCAGATGAGGCGCTGTATGGTGTGCAAACGCTGCGCGCTGCTGAGAATTTCCCGATTACGGGCGTGCCAGTCCGAGAATTTCCTGAGCTCATCTCAGCGCTCGGTGCAGTAAAGATTGCTGCAGCGCTCGCGAACAAAGAGCTTGGCTTACTCCCCGACAATATTGCTGACGCGATTGTGAAAGCGGCCGAAGAACTGCGCGCCGGTCGCCACCACGAACACTTTATCGTGGACATGATTCAGGGCGGTGCCGGTACCAGCACCAACATGAATGCTAATGAAGTGATTGCGAATCGCGCACTTGAATTGCTCGGGCGGAGCCGCGGTACGTACGACGTGGTGCACCCTAACGAACACGTCAATCGCAGTCAGAGCACCAACGATGTGTACCCCACGTCTATTCGGTTGGCGCTGCACAGCGCACTCGATGGACTGCGCGAGACGCTCACGCTGCTCTGTCGTTCGCTGGACGTGAAAAGCGTTGAGTTCGCAGAACTGATCAAAATGGGACGCACGCAGTTGCAAGATGCGGTACCGATGACGCTCGGCCGAGAGTTTAAGGCGTGGAGTAACACGCTGATGGAAGATGTGGAGCGGCTGGGTGAAGCACAGGCGCTGATGCGTGAGATGAACATGGGCGCCACAGCAATCGGCACCGGCATCACCGCGTCGGCAGAGTTCACAGTATCTGTTCGCAAGCATCTCTCAGACGTGACCGGCTTGGCGATGATCACCGCGCCCGATCTGATCGAAGCCACCAGCGACACGGGAGCCTTTGTGCAGTTGAGCGGTGTGCTGAAACGCACCGCCACAAAACTTTCGAAGATCTGCAACGACTTGCGATTGCTCTCATCTGGCCCGCGCGCTGGTTTTGGTGAGATCAACTTGCCGCCCATGCAACCGGGCAGTTCGATTATGCCGGGCAAGGTGAATCCCGTCATTCCCGAAGTCGTCAACCAAGTCTGCTTCAACATCATCGGCGGTGATGTGACGGTCACTATGGCTGCCGAAGCAGGGCAATTGCAGCTCAATGTGTTCGAGCCAATTATTGCGTACAAATTACTTGGCGGCATTTCAGAACTCACGCACGCGATTCAGGTGTTGCGCGATAAGTGTATCGTCGGCATTACGGCGAACGCCGATCGGATGCGCTACTACGTCGAGCATTCCATTGGCGTCGTGACAGCGTTGCTGCCAGTGATCGGTTATGAGAAAGCGACAGAAGTCGCAAAGGAAGCGCTGATTAGCGGTCGTGGTGTCACCGAGATTGTGTTGGAGCGCGGCTGGTTGACGCGCGTGCAGTTGGACGATGTGCTGCGCCCGGAATCAATGGCGGGGCGCTAGCAAACTCGTACAAAGAAGTTGTTTTCGTTTTTGTATTCGTTGTTGTTGGCATCGTAGGAGTTTCATCGTGCGCAGCGTTCTCGTGTGCGATGGCAAGCAACCTTCATCGGAGCTGTGCATGCCTCACTTCCGTATTCGCTCACTCACTGCAATTGTCGGTGCGCTGCTGCTCGGCACCAGTGCGATGCGCGCGCAGTCCGTCGCGCCGGTAGTCGCCAATCCCGCAGATGTCAGCAGCATCGACAACATCATCACGACGCTTTACGCAGTGATCAGCGGTCCCGTAGGCCAGCCACGGCAGTGGGAGCGTTTCAACACGCTGATGCATCCGAGCGCGCGACTGGCGCCAACGACGTGCCCGCCCAATGGCCCGTGCACGATGCGTGTCTGGACCGCGGCGGAGTACCGGCAGATCGCCGACTCGTCGCTCACGGCGCTTGGCTTTCGAGAAGTGGAGCTGGTGAAGCGAGTGGAACGCTATGGCAACGTGGCGCACGCTTTCAGTTCCTACGCAAGCTACAAGGGCACCGAGACGACGCCGTTCGCGCGCGGCATCAACTCCATCCAGCTGTTCTGGGACGGGTCGCGCTGGTGGGTCTTTTCGATTTACTGGGACTCCGAGCGGCCTGGGAACGCGTTGCCGGCGGAATTCACCGGAGGGAAGCCGTAGGGTGGCCCTGAAAGGGTGTCCCCCAGCGAATCCTTGGCACTTGACTAGTCTGGTCTGACTAGTCAGATTTCATGCATGCCAGAAGAATACTCGATCTACGACGCTAAGGCGAAATTGTCAGCGCTGGTGCGCGAGGTTCGCGAGGCCGGGCGGTCGTTCTATATCACGGTCCACGGCGAGCCGGTGGCGGAGCTGCGGCCGATCGAACGAGAAAACAAGAAGCAGACGACGGAAGAGCGGATTGCGGAGCTGACAAAGCGAGGCGTCATCATTCCTGCGACAATGCACCCGAGTGATCCCCGTGCATTTCCGATCGGCGAGCATGTGCCCGGCGGACTGCAGCGCTTTCTTGATGATCGCTGATGAAGTTCGCATTTGTTGACAGCTCGGTACTGTTGGCGATTGCGTTTGATGAGCGTACCGCTCCTCTGATGAGCGAGAAACTGAGCACGTTCGACGCGATCTTCGCGTCGCCGCTTGCCGACGCTGAAGTTCGATGCGCTGGGCAGCGAGAGAAGCGATCAGTCGACCCTTCGCTGCTTGCCCCTCTCAAGTGGGTGCAACCTGACCGCATGCTGTCGGCCGAGATTCTGCGGGTGCTGGATGCCGGATACGTACGCGGCGCGGATTGCTGGCACCTCGCCACGGCCTTATTCCACGCTGCTGATCCAGCCGAGATTGTTTTCTTGACGCTCGACAATCGACAACGGGAAGTCGCGGCAAAATTGGGCTTCGCGACGTGAACGATACCAATCGCGAACTGCGGTTCGCGACCGACTGATACAAAATTGCCCACTCACCGCGAGCACCGTCGCCACAATCGCCGCGCCGCGCGGATTGCCTTCGATTGGCGTGCCTCAGGGCTTTGCGCTGCGATAGTCACACCGCAAACAGATCACGCTGGACCGGCGCAGTCCGCGCATCACCCAGCCGGTCACGCCAGACACCATCGCGTTTGGTTTTCCCAGCACTAAACGCGTGCGCGAACTCGTCGCGGAGCAACCCATCATCCACATCCGATTGTAGATAGCCGCCCACCAGCGCCACGCGCACGACGATGGCCGTGTCACACGCCACGTTGCTGCACGGATAGACGCTCGTCGCGACAGGAACGCTGTTGCCCGTTGCCGATTCGACGGCCTCCGCTTGCACGCGCCACCCACGTCGAACCTTTCTCGCCGCGCCAAGAAAGGGCGCCGACCAGCACACCGGACACCGTGGCGTGGGCGGCGACGAGGGAGCGAATGCGGCGGTGCGGCGAACGGGAGCGCGGGCTGACATTACGCAAATATGTGCGTGCATCGGCGCGTCAGCGACGCCGCGACGCGCCACGGGGCATACTTTCTATATGGCAAAACCCACAGTAGACGGCCAAGGTCAGGCCAAGCTCGAAACCCTGGACAGCGCCGTCTCAATCGCGCAGACCCTCCACGGCATGATCGAGAAGTACGCGATTGCGGTCCGATCCAATGGGCCCGTGACCGCGTTTCCCATGCAGCTCAAGCGCGCGGCTACTCCGTTGGTGGGAATGCTTCGCGGGCAATTCAAGTTGTTGGCCGACCTCGCGACCGAGCTTATCCTCATCTCTGGTCGCGGTGGGGGATCGGATCAAGCCAAGGTCCGCATGCTTCGCGAGCGGATGGGTCAGCTCAAGTCGGGCATTGAACTATCAATTACATCGACGCTCAAGAAGCACACAGTGGTTGATGCGTCTAAGGCGCCGACCTCGTCCACCGCTGGCGGCGAGTAACCCTACGTCCTTAGTTTTGAAGGGTGCGTATCACTCGGCTGACACGTTCCGTGTCGGCGGCCGGTTGCAACTAACTGGTGTCATTTCCGATTTACTCCGTTTGAGGATCGGGTTCGTGGCTGGTGATGTCGATACCTGACTGCGCGGGGAGCGCTCCTCTTTCCTGCGCCGCTGCATCTCTGGGCACTGCGCCAGATGTGTGTTGGCTCCACTCGGGGCGTCTACTCTGATTCCCCTCGACCTTTCCCAAGACTTGGGCATGGCCAGCTTTTCAATTTTCCGTCGCGTTCAACTCGACGCACAGACATTCGGCAAATTCGCGCGATTTGCGCTGGTGCCGTTGCTCACATTCGGTGCCGCCGCGTTGGTGCATGCGCAGCAGTATCCGAACACGACATTCAACTACACCACAGAGCTGAACGAGATCACCACGCATCTATGGGACAGGTTGCTGTTCTGGGCGACGGTGGTTTTTGTCATCGTCGGTGTCGGCTTGCTCTACATCATCTTCAAGTTCAAGGCGCGCCCCGGTTCGCCCGAGCCAACACACGTGCACGGCAATACGGCGCTCGAAATTGCATGGACAGCGATTCCCGCAGTCATTCTTGCGTTCATCGCCGTGCCAACAGTCAAGGCGATCTTCCTCACGCAAGCCAAGGCACCGGCGAATGCGTTGCAGGTTGAAGTGATCGGGCATCAATGGTGGTGGGAATTCCGCTACCCCGAATACGGCATCACGACTGCGAATGAGTTGTATCTGCCAGTTGGCCGACCAGTGAACTTTGCGCTCAAGACGCAGGACGTGTTGCACTCGTTCTGGATTCCGCGATTGGGCGGCAAGCGCGATCTGATCTCAAATCGCACGAACTATCTGTGGATGACACCGCGCGATTCGATGGCGCTCAAATCGCTGAACGGATCGTGCAATGAGTTCTGCGGCGATAGCCACGGAAACATGAAGTTCCGCACCTATACCGTGACGCCAGAACAGTTTGCGAGTTGGGCAGCGCATCAGAAAGGCCCAGCGGTGTATGGGGCAGTCACGCCGAAGCCTGCGGTCACAGCAACGCCTACTGTCGATTCCGCAACAACCACCACCAAGAGTGGACAGGTTGGTACGCAGCTCGCCAATGCGACACCGCCTGCGCCAGTTGGTTTTGTCTTTCCGCGTGAGAAGATTGAAGCGTACAACATCCCGACGAGACGTCCGCCTGCAACGCTGACGTTCACTGCCGGTTTGACGGGTGATGCGGAACGCGGTCGGTTAGTGTACTCGCGATCATCGTGCATCGGTTGCCATAAGATCACCGGCAATCCGAGCAGCGCGGGTGTCATTGGTCCGAATCTCACTCACATTGGATCGCGCTATACGATTGCTGGCGCCATCTATGAAAACACGACGGAAAATCTGGTGCGCTGGATTAAGAATGCGCCAGCGATGAAGGCTGGAAGTTTGATGCCGGCCATTGGCACCGGCGAGTACAATCCGGCCATCAAGGCTAAGGTCACGATGGGTGGACTCTCCGATCAGCAGATCGTAGATGTCGCCACTTATCTGCAGGCTCTCAAGTAACCCGCGCCCGGAGCATACGCGTCATGGCAACGACTGTCGCGCAACCGACCTACGCGCCGGCTGCAACATCCACCACCACCACGTCGTACGGAAAGTCCGGCGTGTGGAGTTGGATCACCACCACCGATCACAAACGCATCGGTGTGTTGTATCTCTTCACATCGCTCTTCTTCTTCATCTTTGGTGGATTAGAAGCAGCGGTCATTCGTGCGCAGCTCGCGGCGCCGAATCAGACGCTGGTTAGTGCGGAGCTCTACAATCAACTCTTCACCATGCACGGCACTACGATGGTGTTCCTTGCCATCATGCCGCTCAGCGCCGCGTTCTTCAACTTCCTGATCCCGCTGCAAATCGGCGCACGTGACGTGGCATTCCCGCGTCTGAATGCGTTCAGCTACTGGGTGTATCTGTTCGGTGGCATCTACATCACGTTGCCAATTTTCGCCGGCCTTGCACCAAACGGCGGATGGTTTGGCTACGCGCCAATCACCACCATGGCCTACAACCCTGGTCTCAACATCGACTTCTGGGTACTCGGCCTGCAGATCCTCGGTATCAGCTCACTCGCTGCCGGTTTCAACTTCATCACGACGATCATCAACATGCGCGCGCCAGGTATGCACCTGATGCGTATGCCGATGTTCACGTGGATGAGTTTCGTTGTGCAGTTCCTGGTGGTGTTGGCATTCCCAGTGATCACCGTTGCACTCGTGTTCTTGCAGTTCGACCGATTCTTCGGCACAAACTTCTACACGCTCACTGCTGGCGCTGACCCGCTGCTCTGGCAGCATCTGTTCTGGATCTTCGGGCACCCGGAGGTCTACATCCTGATTCTGCCGGCGTTCGGCTTGGTAAGTGAAGTGTTGCCGACGTTCAGCCGCAAGCCGTTGTTTGGCTACGCCGTGATGGTTTATTCGGGCATTCTGATCGGATTCCTTGGTTTCGGCGTGTGGGCGCATCACATGTTCTCGGTGGGCATGGGCCCAATCGCAGACACGGTGTTCAGTCTCACCACAATGCTGAATGCGATTCCGACCGGCGTGAAGATCTTCAACTGGATGAGCACGATGTGGGGTGGCAAAATCCAGTTCACGACGTCGATGTGCTTCGCGGTTGGATTGGTCGCCATGTTCACGATTGGTGGTTTGTCGGGCGTGACGCACGCATCGCCGCCAACCGACTTGCAGCAGACCGACACGTATTACGTGGTCGCGCATTTCCATTATGTGTTGTTCGGTGGATCGATCATGGGCATCTTCGCGGGCATCTATCATTACTTCCCGAAGATGTTCGGTCGCCTGATGAACGAAACGCTCGGCAAGTGGCACTTCTGGATCAACATGATCGGCATGAACCTGACGTTCGGCCCGATGCACTTGTCCGGATTGCTCGGCATGCCGCGTCGCGTCTTCACGTACGATGCCAATCAGGGTTGGGATCTGTTCAACATGATGAGTTCTATTGGTACAGCAATCATCATCGTGTCGACACTGATCTTCATCTACAATTTCTTCACGTCGCTCAAGAGCGGTCCGAAGGCAGGTCGCGATCCGTGGGGTGCGTCCACGCTCGAGTGGTCCATTCCGTCGCCGCCACCTGAGTACAACTTTGCGGTGCTGCCCACCGTGACCAGCCGCTATCCGTTGTGGGATGTGTCGGAAGGCCACGATCTTTCGCGCGAACATCACGAATCGCCGGAACAGGCCGATCAGCGTGTGCCAACGGCGCGTGAGTTGAACATCCCGATGCCGTTTAGCACTGCTAAGCCGTTCATGGCTGCGCTGGGTTTGTGCATGATGCTCGGCGGCATGACGCTGAAGCATGTCAACGATTACGCCTTCTACGCCGTCGTCGGCAGCGGTGCCACCATGTTGGTGGTCAGCCTCTACGCTTGGCTGACGTCGCCGCTTGAGGATTTCTACACATCATGAGCACTACAGCAACGCGGACGGCCGGCGCATCGCACGACGACCACGGCCATCATGTGCACCACACGTCAACAGGGCTCGACAATCGCAAGATCGGCATCTGGGCCTTCATCGGCTCAGAGTGCATGCTCTTCGTGTCACTCATTTCGACGTATCTGATTTACAAGGGGCGTTCGCGCGTTGGCCCGTATCCGCACGAAGCGTGGACCGATCCGGCAACGGGTACGGTCTACAACGCAATTCTGAACATCCCAGTCACCAGCTTCTCGACGTTCGTGCTGCTGATGTCGTCGCTGGCAATGGTGCTTGCGCACAATGCCGTTGTGAATCGTCATGTGCAGCGCAAAGGGTTTTGGCAGCAGTTAGAAGGCAATTCGGTATTCTGGCTGATTTCGACGGCTGTGCTGGGCATCGTGTTTTTGATGTGCCAAGCGTATGAGTTCACCAGCTTTGTGCATGAAGGGCTTGGACTTACCACAAACTTGTTCAGTAGCAGCTTCTTTGTACTGACAGGTTTCCACGGTGCCCACGTGACCGCTGGCGTGCTGTGGTTGGTCACGTTGGCTTTCATTGACATGAAGCGTGGTCTCACACCGGATGATGCACTGACAGTCGATATGTGCGCATTGTATTGGCACTTCGTGGACGTGGTCTGGATCGCGATCTTCGTGCTTCTCTATCTCATCAAGTGAGCCACACCCCTATGGCACACGATTCACAGAACTCAGCCGCCGGTCACGATGACGCTCACGCGCATCATCCCACGGCAAAGACCTATCTCTGGACCGCGCTCTTCTTGACGATCGTCACGATCGTTGAGATTTCCGCCTACTACATCAAGCCCTGGGAGCAGTCGGCGATTTACGTGCCGAGTATGATCTTCATGTCGGCGGTCAAATTCGCGGTGGTGTGCGCGGTGTATATGCACCTCAAGTACGACCACAAACTGTTCCGCAACTTGTTCGTTGGTCCGCTGACAATTGCGATTGTGACGCTCGTTGGGTTGCTGTTCTTGTTCGACAAGATCGGCACCGGCGTCCCACAGTAACTCGTGATGCGTTTGTTGTAGCGTGATGCCCCTCGCGCTTCTGTTGCATCCGGCGCAGACGCTATCGCTGTCGCCAGATACATGGACAATCCACCCGAGTACGATCATTGGTTTGATCGCGCTCGGGTGGCTCTATTTTTGGCGTGCTCGCGCCGCAGAAGGCACTGGTCCATCGCTTTCGCAGCGGCTCGCGTTTGTGAGCGGTTTGATTCTCCTGTTTCTGATTCTGAACGGACCGCTCCACGATCTGAGCGACTTCTATCTGTTCAGCGGACACATGGTGCAGCATCTGATCATGGAGTTGATTGTGCCGCCACTGCTGATCGCGGGCACGCCGGGATGGATGCTGCGGCCGGCGCTCAAGTGGCCTGTCATGCGTTGGCTCGCACCGCGTGTGAGCACCGGAGGGATGGCCTTTGCGATTTTCAACATCACACTGTGCTTCTGGCACATTCCGGCGCTCTACAACCTCGCGATGCTGCATCATAAAGTGCACATCGTGCAGCACATGACATTTTTGGTCGCCAGTGTGCTGATGTGGTGGCCGTTTATGAGCCCGTTGCCAGAGCTGCCACGCCTCAGTTATCCGGGGCAGATGCTGTACTGCTTCCTGATGACGCTTCCAATGAGCGTAGTCGCGATTTACATCGCCATGGCTGATACTGTCTTGTATCCGCTGTATGCATCAAGCCCGCGCTTATGGGGCATTTCGCCCAAGATGGATCAACTCATTGGCGGATTGATTATGTGGATTCCTGGCGGATTATTCTTCTACGGCGTGATGACCGTTGTGTTCTTTCGCTGGCAGCGTCAAGGCAAAGGCGGTGATGGCGTGGCCGAAGCGCAGGGTTCGAGCGGTGTGATTCTCGCAGCGCCGAGTCGCTGAAAATGGCGACAATTGTACAGCATTCTGCTTCTAACGCGCGAACGCCGATCGCGAAGCCACCAGTTACATCGCAAGCGGTAAGTGGATCGAAGGAACGACTACTCTCGCTGGATGTGTTTCGCGGTATGACGGTGGCGGGGATGTTG
>JANNWU010000066.1:0-3798 GCA_031408755.1 Gemmatimonadaceae bacterium
CGTCGATTTTGAAATTCTGAGCGGCGGAGATTCACTCAGAGTGCCCCGATGATGCGCGCTCGCGTGTCGCTGTTGGGCGTGGGCGCGTTGCTCCTCTCGGGTTGCCTCGCGAGCAAGCAAGATGTGTTGTTGATGCAGACCGACATGAAGGCTATGCGCGCAGAATACGCGTATCGTGATTCCACGCGTAAAGTGCAGTTTGACAGCGTGATGCGCACCATGGCGTCTATGAACGACTCTCTGCGCGGGCTCAAGGGCGAGTTGGCCTCGTTCCAAGGCAACGTGTTGGGAGATCTCTTCAAGATTCGTGATGGGCTGATTGAGATTCGCGCACTGACCGGTCAGAGTCAGTCGCGCATTACTGAACTGCGCTCGGAACTTGAGCAACGGAACGCAATTCTGCTGTCCAATCCGCAGCCAGTTGTGCCGGTCGCGCCGGGAACGGTGCCGCCAACATCAGCTGCGCCTCCTATTCGACCATCAGGCGACGCCAGCACAACGTCGACTCCAACTGCTCCACCGACAACCGCCGCGCCAGCACCGGTCGGTGCACCGCCGGCACCAGGCCCAAATCAGTTGTATACAATGGCGCTCGATCAGCTCCGCCGCGGTAGCACTTCGGCGGCGCGCGCTGGCTTCACAGATTTTTTGGCGCAGTATCCGCAACACGAACGGGCTGGCGACTCGCAGTATTACATCGCCGAAACACTCGAGCGTGATGGAAATGGTGTCGATGCTGAGGCCGCGTACTTGAGCGTGTACACTCGTTTCCCGCGAAGCGAGAAGGCACCGACTGCGATGTTTAAGCGTTCATCGCTGTTGCGCGCGCAGAACAACGCAGGGAAGGCGCGTGAGGTGCTTGATCTTTTGGTGCGCAGCTACCCGCGCAGCGACGAAGCGGATTTGGCGCGCGAGCGTCTCCGCACCAACACTCCGTAATCGATACTGTTTCAGCGATGCAAAGTGACATGCCTTTCCTCGACCATCTTGAGGAGCTGCGAAAGCGGCTGCTCAAGATTGTTGTTGCGGTCGGCATTTGCGTTGGCATCGGATTTCTGCTGGTTATCAAGTTCGATTTAATCGAGTTGCTGAAGGTGCCGATCGCACCGTACTTACAGGGACACAAGCTGATCTTTACGCACCCTGGCGACTCGTTCTCAATTGTGATGCAAGTGTCGTTCGGCGTCGGATTCGCGCTGGCGGCACCAGTTGTCCTTTTTCAGTTGTGGGCGTTTATGGCGCCGGCGTTGTACAAACACGAGAAGAAGGTGGTGATCCCGCTGCTGGTGGCCGCAACGGGATTGTTCATCGCTGGTGCGTCGATGGCGTATTTTTTCGTGCTGCCGTTTGCGCTCAAGTTCTTAATGCAGTTCCAGACGGCGGCGCTTGAGCCGATGATCACCGCGCGCGACTACTTCGATTTCGCAACCTCGCTGGCCTTGAGCATGGGCGCTGTCTTCGAGTTGCCCATTCTCTTGGTGGGTTTGACCGCGCTCGGCATCGTCACTCCCAAAAAGCTGCGCGAGTTCCGGCGACACGCATTCGTCGCCTGTGCCGTCGGCGCGGCGATCATCACTCCGGGTGATTTGATCACGACCACCGCAATGCTGCTGGTGCCGTTGTATACCCTGTACGAGATCAGCATCATCGCGAGTTCCTTTGTCTTCCGGTGGAAAGAGAAGAAGCGCTTGGCGAGTGAAGCAGATATTGGTGCAGAGACAGACACCGAGGTGCTCGCGTAATGCGTCGCGCGGCGTCGGTCCTACTGTGGCTGCTTGCTCTCGTCGCACCACTTGCTGCGCAGCAGCGCGAGCAGCCCCGACGTGACAGCATTGCGCGTACGTTACCCGGACGCGCCGACACGCTGCGGCCTCTAGGAGGGCGCGACACGACCACAAACGATTCCACACCGAAAGAGCTGGTCAAGTGGGCCGAGTCTGATCCAGTGATCGACTCGCTGCTCGCAAAGTCAGGGTACCGCGTAACGCGTTTTCAAGGTAAGCGCGTCACGTTTGACGCGAACCGAAAGCTGCTGACCATGGTTCGTGACGACAGCGCACGAGCGGCGATCGGTCGCGACAACACCATTCTCGTCAGCGACACGATTGTGTACGATGATTCCACGAAGGTGGTGCGCGCGAAGGGAGCAGAGAATGTGCTGCGCGATCCCGCACGCGGTGACGATGACGTGATTTCGCGTGGTACCATGTTCTACAACACCACTGAGCGGCGCGGGACGGTGGGATATGTGCGTACCACGGTGCAGAGTGGCCAGAAGTACTTCGTTGATGCGCAGCGCGCCGGTTTCGCCAGCGATAGCACAGGTGAAGAAGCGGCGTTTTTCGGGCGCATCGGAACCATCACAACCTGCGAAGACTCAGCACCGCACTATCACTTCAGTTCGCGTGAACTGAAGCTGGTGAAGGGCAAGCTCGCTGTCGGTCGGCCGGGTGTGCTCTACATCTACGATGTCCCGGTATTCTGGCTGCCGTTTTTCTTTCAAGATGTGCGATCTGGGCGCCGGAGTGGCATGCTCAATCCGCGCCTTGGCTTCAGCGAGATTGTGCGCAACGGTCCGCTGTATCGTCGCACGGTTGAGAATCTTGGCTACTACTACAACATCGATGATTATCAGGATGTGCAAGCCTGGCTCGACTGGCGCAGTAACGCCAATCCTGACCCGCGCAATCCTGGTGATTTTGGGTTTACTCGATATAACATGCAGTGGCGCTACAACTGGCTGCGACGATTCCTTAGCGGCAGCCTAGGCACGTCTTATCAGACGTTGAGCAACGGCGCCACCAATCTCAACGTCCAGTTAAGTCACCAGCAGCGATTCTCGCGCAAGACGAACTTCAACACGTCGATCAATTACGTGTCGAACACCGTCGCGCAACGAGCGACAGCGTTCAATCCATTCGCAGCGCTGGCCACGTTCCGATCCTCGGCGAATTACACCACGTCGGCTGGTCCGTTTTCTGTCAACCTCGGCGCGAGTCGCACGCAGTACACCGGTCGCCCACAAGTCGATCAGACCTTGCCGACGCTCAGCGTCACGTCGGCGCCAATTACGTCTGGTTCGTGGCTCACGTGGACGCCAACCATCAATGCCAGCGAGTCGCGTTTCACGAATCAGCAGAGCGGTGGCCAATCGACCTTCCGCTACTTCACCAATCCAGCTGGACGCGTGGATAGCTCGGCACTCGCGCTCAATCGCCGTAATACAAATCTAACGTTCAACACCCCAATCCAGATTTTCGGCTTCAGTCTCGACAACTCGTTCGATCTGCAAGATGCCTCGAACACCGGCACGCAGCAGAAGACGATTGAGGAGATCATTACTCGCGGCAACGGTGTCGTCGATACGGTGCAATCCACACGGTTCTACGACGGTTTTACTGAGACGCGCCTTGATTGGCGCACGAGTTTCTCGCTCCCGTCATTCAGCCGCGGCAAATGGAACGTGTCGCCGAGTATTCAATTTGCGAATGTGGATCCCGGTCCGTTCTTTGTGCGGTCCACACTCTCAGGCGGACGATTCGTCGCGCAGTCAAAGCGTCCGAGCCTCAACCTCTCAATCGCGCCGTCGCTCTTTGGATTTTTCCCCGGCGTTGGCCCCATCTCGCGCATCCGTCATACGCTGTCGCCGACGTTGAGCTGGTCGCTCGCGCCAAAGGGGAATGTGAGTGACGAGTACTTGCGCGCGATCAATCAATTCCGGAAGGGCTACAACGGCGCCATCGCGCAGAATGTTGTCTCGCTGAGTCTCAACCAGAACATCGAAGTAAAGCTGCGCGC
>JANNWU010000067.1:0-3753 GCA_031408755.1 Gemmatimonadaceae bacterium
GCGCGCGCGGGATGTGGTGCTGCGTATGCACACAGCAACTACTGGACGCGTACTATTTGTCTACTTCGCACTACGCCAGATTACCGCCGCGCTGGGCCTTGTCTCACTCGGCGGACACGCGCAAATGGTGCGACCATTAATCGCGCCGATGGCTGAGGGCGCCGCTGAACGCGATATCCCCGAACTCAGCGACCCATCGCGTCACCTCATTCGCGCGCACGCAGCTGCAGCTGACAACATCGGCCTTTTCTTTGGCGAGGATGTTTTTATCGCGATCGGATCAATTCTGCTGATTAAAGGTGTGTTGGACGGAGTCGGTATTCGCGTGTTGCCTACACAACTCGCGCTGTGGGCCATTCCAACCGCGATCGCTGCGTTGGTGATTCACGGCGCACGCGTGCTTCTCCTCGATCGGCAACTGCGCAACGCCGCGCGGCGCGCACAATGATTACTCTCGAGTTTCTGTATCGGCTGATGGGTGTGCTGACTGGCGCGACAGCGCTGATTAACTGGCGCGATCGGAGTAACCCCAATCGAATATTCAACGCGGCATTCTGGGGACTCTGGGCGGTGTCGTTTCTTTTTGGCACGTATCTGCCAGATGTCGCGAACGGCGTGTTGATTCTGCTGATGGTCGCAGTCGCGACTTTGCGCGGAATCAAAGGCAATAACATGGAGAGCACGTCACTTCAGGAGCGAACGCAGAGTGCAAAGCAGTGGGGTAACAGACTTTTCCTTCCCGCACTCGCAATTCCAGCGCTCACGCTGCTTGCCAATGCAAGCGTCGGTCACATTACCATTGCTGGTGTCGCGCTGGTGCAAGCCAAGAACGTGACACTCGTCTCCCTGGGATTTGCGACAATACTTTCGCTTGGTTTCGCGATGGTGATGTTGCGTCCGCCACTGAGCGCGCCTCTCACCGAATCGCGGCGGCTCTTCGATTCGGTTGGATGGGCCGCAATGCTCCCGCAGTTGCTCGCCGCCCTTGGCGCGGTGTTTGCCGCTGCGGGTGTTGGCAAGGTCGTGTCATCACTTGCAGCGAGTTGGATTCCAACCGGCTCACCACTCATCGCGGTGGCAAGTTACACCATCGGTATGGCGCTGCTCACCATGCTCATGGGAAATGCGTTCGCAGCATTCCCCGTCATGACACTTGGCATCGCGCTTCCGCTGCTCGTGACAGGTTTGCATGGAAACCCCACCGTCGTCGCGGCGATCGGAATGCTCTCTGGTTTTTGTGGAACGCTGATGACACCGATGGCCGCGAATTACAATCTTGTACCCGTCGCACTGCTTGAACTGCCTGATCGGTATGCCGTGGTCAAAGCACAGTTGCCCACCGCGCTGATGTTGCTCGGCGTAAACACGGCCCTTATGTATTTCTTCGCATTTCCGCGCTGATCTGTGACGCTACCAACGCTGACACCGGCTGTCGCAGCAAAATTTGCGCTGCTCGCACTAGAGCACGTCACGCGCGATTATCCAAACAAAATTGAGCACGTGATGACCGGACTTTGCGCTGCTCGCACTCGACGACTGGCCTATTCGAAATCCACCAACCATAGCGTGCGTTCCTGACCGAAAATGCGCGCAGCAGGTAGTGCCAGCGTGTCCGGACTCTCAGAAAGAATAGCCCGTCGAATTACCGCTTTCTCGTCGCCGGGGCACAGCGTGCAGACCAGCCGAGCTGAGCTCAGCGCACGCGGTGTCAGTGTGACTCGCTCAGCCACAGCAAACGCTGGTGGCGCTGTCGCCGTCGTGACCCACGCGCGTGCCGGCCACGCAGAATCGTCACCAGGAAAGAGCGACGCAGTGTGACCATCCGGCCCCAAGCCAAGCAGCACGAGATCAAATAGCGGTTCCGTAAGCGGTTCTAAAACTGCGCGGTATTCATTCGCGGCCATCGCGGCACCCAACTCACCGCGCATGCGATGGATGTTCGCATTGAGAATGTGCGCCGGACCAATCAAGTTCTGCATCACCATGCGGTAATTGCTATCAGCATGCGTTGGCGGCACGCAACGCTCGTCGCCGAAGTACCAGTCAATCTGCGACCACGGCATTTCGGCATGCGACGCCATGACGCGATACACCGCAGCCGGTGTCTTTCCACCAGACAGCACCACGCGACACACACCGCGCTCCGCCACCGATCTCTCGATTTCTGCGCACAATAACGCCGCTGCATCTCGCGCAAAATACTCGGCAGAAAACACCACGACGTGACGCGGCGCGCTCATCATCGAGACGAAAACTTCGCCGCTTCCATTGGACCGTTGGAGCCTGCGGGATACGGGAGCACACCGGCCGCACCGTCTAGCAACGGCGAGTACAATTGCCACGCCGCCTCAACTTCCTCCGCGTGAACGAACAGCGTTTGATCGCCACGCAGCACGTCGAGCAACAATGTTTGATACGCTTCCGGAAGCGCACTAAATGCTTCTGCGTAATCGAAATGCAACGGCATGCGTTGCACACGGAACGGCTCACCGGGCGCCTTCACATCAAAATACAAGCTGAAGCCTTCGTTAGGCTGCAGTGTTATGACGAGCGTGTTTCGGTGGAGCGCTTCTTGATGCATTGATCGAAACATCCACACCGGTGCGCGTCGAAATTTTACCTCAATCTCTGTCACGCGCTTATCCAGGCGCTTGCCCGTTCGCAGGTAAAACGGCACGCCCTGCCAACGCCAGTTCTCAATGTGCACGCGAATTGCCGCGAATGTTTCGGTACGCGAGTTCACGGCAACACCAGGCTCATCGCGGTAGCCCGCGACGTCTTTCCCGTCAATTTGACCCGCGTAATACTGCCCTAGTACCGCATCAGCCGGCGAGATCGGCGCAATGGAGCGCAGCGCTTTGATCTTCTCCGCCCGAATGCTGCTCGCATCCATTGAGCCTGGCACTTCCATGGTGACCAAGGCGAGCAATTGCGTCAAATGGCTTTGCACCATATCGCGCAGCGCACCGGCCGATTCGTAGTATTCCGCGCGCCCTTCAACACCCAAATCTTCCGAGACCGTGATTTGGACACTCTCAATGTGATCGCGATTCCAAAGCGTCTCAAACATCGCATTCGCAAATCGAAAGACGAGCATGTTCTGCACCGTCTCTTTGCCCAAATAATGATCGATGCGATAGACCTGCTCCTCGGTGAAGTATTTGTGCACAACCTCACTGAGCGCGCGCGACGACGGCAAATCATGCCCGAACGGCTTTTCGATCACCAAGCGGGTGCTCGTCGCTGCTGACGCCAGACCTGATTCGCCTAAACCCGTGATCGCGGCGGGGAAGCTCTCCGGCGGAAGTGCGACGTAGAATACGCGCACTGTCACCGCGCCATGTGTCGCCTCCAACGCTGCAATGCGCTCGCCAAGTTTGGCGTAGTCCTCCGGCGTTCCGGCACCGATCGAATGGCCATGAAAAAACTTCGACGTCCACGCATCAACCTCCGCTGCAGTCGCAACCTTCTCGCTAATCGCGGTTTTGCCAATTGCGCGAAACACTGCGTCGTCGAAATCCGGTTTCCGCGAGAGACCTAACACCACGCACCCTTCGCTGGTGGAGCCAAGCGCATGTAACTGATACAGCGCTGGTAAAATTTTCCGGTGCGAGAGATCCCCAGACGCACCGAAGATTACAAACAACGAGAGTCCCGGTTCGCCGTCGGTCACGCGTTTGGCTCCTGCTTCACGGCGTGCCCACCAAATTGATTGCGCATCGCGGAGAGCAACTTGTCCGCGTACGAATCTGC
>JANNWU010000068.1:0-6458 GCA_031408755.1 Gemmatimonadaceae bacterium
AAGCTTCCACTGCTCCGCGCTACTCACCCCACGCGTCGCCGCCTTGCGAGCAACGCAAGCACTCCCAGCCCACACGCAAGCAACAGCGCCGTCGCAGGCTCCGGTACCGTTGTTGGCGCGATGTATCCATCAATCCGCGCCGTGTATGCATGCAGCACCCCGGGTAGCAGTGCATACGCAGTCGTCAACATCGCAGCCGCTCCGCCATTCGTGTTAAAGCACCCGGCCGTCAAACCGATCGGACACTGAATCGAGTTCGCATACGGATCGGCAAGCAGAAAGTCAAACCACACATCAAACTGTACGTTCTGCCCGTTCTGCGTCACGCTGTAGTCGTTGTCGCTACCAGCAAGAATCAGATACGAGCCGTTATCAAGGCGAGGGCCCACGGCCAACCCTTCCCATTTTTCGGGCGACTTTCCTCCAAGCGCCGCGAGCACATCCGCATCCAGGTCAATCAGCTTCGCGCTCTTCGACACCGTCACAACACCGTTTGGTAGCGTGCCGTTGCTAATCGAGATGTTGGTGATGTCCGTCGCGCCATTCAGATCAATCTGAAACACAGATTTGTCGGCACCAGCAAGCGTTGCTCCCACACCGATGCCACGATTGTTGCGCTCAATAATCATGAACTTGTCATTGCCTAAAGCGACCAGTTCGGAAACGCCACGCCCTTGGCCGGTGACTTCAAACTGATACGCAAACTGTCCGACGGCTTCTCCGGTTGCCATGTCAAACTTCACGATGCGCGTGAATCGACCGTTGCTGGCGCCTTCGTCGAGCATCGCGCTTTGGAGCGTCGCATACGCATACCGACCATCAGGGCTGATCGCGAGTCCTTCAAATCCGCGATTGGTCACGCGACCGGCAGTGTTGCCAGCGTCGGCTGCAAAATTCGGGGTGTTCGTCACGCCGTTGCGCGGGATGACGTTCGCTGGCGGTGTAAATCGGCGCACTTCTTGTCCGCTGCGATTGAATTCGATCAGCGATGGACCATACTCGTCCGACACCAGAATATTTCCATTCAACGGATTGATCGCGACGCCCTCAGGGTCAAACGAATTGCCAAGCTGATTGGTCGGATTGGGCGCGAGACCGTTCAACGCCGCACCGCCGCGATTGAACTTGATGGTCTGCTGCACCTGAAAGTTGCTGATGCGACCCGTCGCGCGATCCACATCGAGGGTGAAGCGTTGTACACGCGTTTCGTACGGCAATGTGCCGCCACCCGGACCGCGATCAGACACAGCCCACCAATCGCCGCGAATAGGATCGTAGAAGAGGCCGGAGAAGAATCCGACGCGCCTGTCGAAGTCCGATCCCGTGGATTGGTCGAGTGCACCGCCGCTGATCGCGATGCCGTTCACGAACTGCGTGTTGGTGACGAGTTGCGCGCTGAGCGCAGTCACGGACGTCAGAAAGGCGGCAGCAAGCGCTGCGCTGCGAAGATGAAATCTCATTGGTTATGGCTCGGCGTAGCTGAGGTGGGAGTGTCAGCGGGCAGAGTAGGGCATCGGGTGGCGGTGAAAGGCCGAAACGCATCGTTGTGCGCAGACTGTCGCTGAGACGTTGCGCAAATGTCACGCACCGTGATCTGACTGTGACCGCGCAGAGGTTTGACGCCAGGTGGTTCCACCCGTTGGACCTGTCCGCCCCGTCCACTAGAATCGTCTAGCTGACCCACTTGCCGCCGCGCCACTCCGCGCGCTTCGGTGCCCGACTCACGCTCAGGACTGCGTCATGGCCAAGATCAAAGTCGTAAACCCGGTCGTCGAGATGGACGGCGACGAGATGACTCGCATCATCTGGCAGTTCATCAAAGACAAACTCATTCTGCCGTATCTCGATGTGCAGCTCGAGTACTACGACCTGAGCATTGAACATCGCGATGCCACCGGCGATCAGGTGACGATTGATTCCGCCAACGCCACCAAGAAGCACGGCGTGGCGGTGAAGTGTGCGACGATCACGCCTGACGAAGCACGCGTGAAAGAGTTCAACCTGCAGAAAATGTGGAAGAGTCCTAACGGGACCATCCGCAACATTCTCGGCGGCGTCATCTTCCGCGAGCCGATCATCATGTCGAACATCCCGCGACTGGTGCCTGGCTGGACCAAGCCGATTATCGTGGGCCGTCACGCGCATGGCGATCAGTACAAAGCGACGGATTTCAAAGTCAAAGGTCCGGGCACGGTCACGATCACGTACACGCCCGCTGATGGCAGTGCACCAATGGAAATGGAAGTCGCAAAGTTTGGTGCCGACGGTGGTGTCGCGATGGGCATGTACAACTACAACGATTCCATTCGCGATTTTGCGCGCGCCAGTCTGACGTACGGCTTGCAACGTAACTATCCCGTGTACTTGAGCACGAAGAACACGATTTTGAAAGCGTATGACGGTGCGTTCAAGGATATTTTCGAGCAGGTCTTTGCCGACGAGTTCAAGAAGGATTTCGACGCCAAGGGTTTGACGTACGAACACCGCCTGATCGACGATATGGTTGCGGCAGCGTTGAAGTGGGAAGGCGGATACGTGTGGGCGTGCAAGAACTACGACGGCGATGTGCAGTCAGACATTGTTGCGCAGGGTTTTGGCTCACTCGGCCTCATGACGAGCGTGTTGATGACGCCTGACGGAAAGACGATGGAGGCGGAAGCGGCGCACGGTACCGTCACGCGTCATTACCGAGAACATCAGAAGGGCAACAAAACGTCCACCAATCCGATTGCGTCGATCTTCGCATGGACGCGCGGTTTGGCGCATCGTGGCAAGCTCGATGGCACACCGGCGCTTATCGATTTTGCGGATGCATTGGAAGCGGTGTGCATTGAAGCGGTTGAGGCGGGTGAGATGACAAAGGATCTGTCGATTCTCATCAGCAAGACTGCGCCGTACATGCACACGGAAGATTTCTTGGACTCGATCGACCGTCGACTACAAGCGAAGATGGCCTGATTTCTGGCGCGCTGTGCAAACGGGGTCAAGCGAGGTGCTTGGCCCCGTTTTTGTTAATAGTCGGGATAAATTCGTATTCCGACGCGTGCAATGTGCTCGAGTAGCATCTGGTTCTCAATATGCTCAAGCGGCTGCACGTCGAACCGGTACGGCAACGGTAGCTCTTCCAGTTTGTCAGCGATCGCCGCGGCGCGCAGAGGGCCAATCTCGCCAACGAGTGCGAGATCAACGTCGGATCGTTCGGTATGCGTCCCCTTCGCTCGCGATCCGAAAAGCACCGCCGATTGCACGTCGGGGTGCTGCTTCAGGACACCGCAGATTAGCGCTCTTGCATTGACGCTCAACGGTGGCGCTGCAGTCACTTCGCGTGCTCAGCGTGCAGGAAAGAGTGCACTTGCTCGAATGCAGGCAAATATCGCTTGTCAATCGCCTCTACTGCGATTTCAAAACTGGCCAGACTGTATGTGTGCGACATCTCGTTCCGATGCTCAAGCATGTCGATCCAGACCTGTCCATCCGCGATGATTTTCGCCACAAATGCCTCTTTGAGTACATGCCTTGCCGTGACCGTAGCAAACTCAAGGCCGCTATACTCGAGGTAATCCTTAAGGGTCTTCCAAGCGAGCTCAAAACTATACTCAAATCGCTGGATTACGCCTTCCTTCTCAAGCGCAGTCAGGCGCGCGGGTCCACCCGCCATCGCGTCACGAAGCAGCACGAACGCACGATCAAAGCTCTGATATCGTTGCTTCCACCGGATGTCTGCGGTAGGTGTCATGGATGAACTCTACTTGATGGCACGGCAAGGTCGTAGGGGAATGCGGCATTACGGCGCTGTAACCTACTCCACCCGATACACCGTAAATGCCGTATCCTCTAAAACATATCGGTACGACCCATACGGAATGATGTGTGTCAGCGCGTGCTCCACTGCCAGCACCTTTGAAAACTTGCTCGTCACCCAGCTCGCGATCACCCGATCCAACATCTTCGAGTTATACGGCGGATCAGCGAACGCCACGTCATACATGGGCTGCGTAAGCGCCTCGGCAAACTGCACCGCATCGCGCTTGAACACACGGGTTTTCGCCGCCAATCGCAGCAGTCCAATGTTCGCTTTCAACGCGTGCAAGCTGCTCGGCCTCGTCTCGACGAAATCGGCATACTTTGCACCGCGAGAGATTGCTTCAAGGCCGAGTGCACCAGTGCCGGCAAACAGATCGAGCATGCGGCCGTCTTTCAGATCACCGCGTAGGTGATCGAGCATCAGCACGCGCACTCGTTCCGCGGTGGGGCGCACACGGAAATCGTTCGGCGAGGTCAGGTCGCGGCCCGCAAACTTGCCGCCGACGATCCTCATTGTATGTGAGACAGAGAGTGCATCATTTTTGGAAGATAGTGCTGCCAGCCGTGTTCTGGGGTACAGTCGACAGGAAAGCGCCCTCAACGCCGCTCAAATGCGACTGGACACACTCTCTGAACGCCGGTGAGCCGCGATCGCCGAATGCGCATATTTTATATTGGTAGGCCATCGAGTTCGCGCATTTTTCATTTTCCGCAAGGCATAACCGGCATGCGTTCGTTTGTGAGCCTCTGTACGCTGATCCTCGGAGCGGGTTGTGGTGGCAGTATGGTCGCCACGCCCTCCCTGGCGCCGACCGCAAGGGGTGAGTTTTTGCGCACGACGTCGACCGCACCAGATCAGAGAACACCGGCGCAACCATTGGCCGCACTCGCGGTGATTCCGGTGCAAGTCACGTATGTACTGCGCGCATTGACGCCGGTGCTCGACTCGCTCTTTCCGGCGCGTGATTCGCTGGCGCAAGCAGCATGTAAGAACATGGCGCGAATGGTGTGCCACACATATGGATACGTGCGCGAGCCGTTGCAGCTCGCAGCGAATGCCGGTCGATTCACGATCAATACAAATATGCGATACCGCGCGCGCGTCGGCCTGCCGGGTGCAGGGATCGCGAGCTGCGGCTTTCCACCAGAAACAATGCGGCGCGCGACACTCTCTTTGGCGACGTCGCTCTATTGGCGCCGAGATTGGCGGATCGGCTCGCGCGGAACTCAGCTCATTGCATCGCTGATCGATGAATGTCGCGTCACGGCACTTGCGATCGACGCTACGCCGGCGCTCCGCTCGGTCGTCGACGGACAGTTGGAGACGTTCTCCGCACAAGTTGACTCGGTAATGCCGTTCGCAACGGATATGCGCCCACTGGCTGACTCACTCTGGCGCAGCTTTCTCGAACCCACCGCACTCGACTCGCTCAACACGCTGTGGTTGGTGCTTGATCCGGAGACGATTCGTGTTGCGCCGCTCGCCGGGAACGGGTCGAGTTTCACCACTGCGATCATTGTGTACGGCCGACCGCGCGTGATTGCCGGTGCTCGACCGCCAAACATCATACGCCCGCTTCCGCCGCTCCAACTCATCCTCGGCGAGAGCCCAACCACGTTCACGATTCCCGTGCAAGTGGAGCTTCCGTTTGAAGAGGTAAACCGTCGCGCCACCGCGTTGCTGATCGCGGAGACTGCAAATACGTCGCTACGCGTGACACAGGTGCGCGTGCTAGCCACGGGTGATAGCGTGCGCATTGGACTTGATGTGAATGGACAGTTGAACGGAACGTTGACGCTCGCGTCGCGACTGCGTTGGGATGCAAGCGCGCGTGAGTTGCGACTTGACGATCTGGATTGGAGTTTGGACAGTCGCGGCGCACTTTCTCGTATCAAGGCCACGCTCGCTGCACCGCTCATTGGTCGCGCGATCAGAAAGGCCACGCTCGGCGGACGCGTCCCACTCGGTGCGCAACTTGATTCCGTCAAGATTGAAATGCTGAAGCTGTTGAATGGCCCCATGGCACCCGGCGTTATTCTTGGCGGAAGTATCGCGCGCTTCGACGTTGAAAGTGTTGGGACTACGGATCGTGCATTCGTTGTGCGCGCCAAGCTTGAAGGGCAGGCTGGTATCCGGATTCAGGAATAGCAAATGACAACGTTTGGACCACCAACGCTGATTGGTCTGCCGTACGACGCGAGTTCGTCGTTCATGCGTGGAGCGGCAGAAGCACCGACGCACATTCGCGACGCGCTGCGTTCACCGGCAGGGAATGATTGGTCAGAAGAGCTGCGCAATCTCGCGGCGCCTGGGATGCTCGCTGACGCTGGTGATCTACAACTTCCAGCCGATTCGACGGTGCGCGAACTAATTGAGCGTGGTATCGCAGCGCTCCTCGCAACTGGTGCGCGTCCTGTCGCACTCGGCGGTGATCATTCCGTCACCTATCCGATCATGCGCGCAGTGAACGCGGTGTTTCCGCGACCGACTATTCTGCATATTGATGCGCACGGCGATCTGTACGACGAGTTTGACGGCGATCGATACTCGCACGCCTGTCCGTTCGCGCGGATCATGGAAGAAGGGCTCGCAAGTCGACTCGTGCAGGTTGGAATTCGCACCATGAGCCAGCATCAGCGCGAGCAGGCCGATC
>JANNWU010000069.1:0-10334 GCA_031408755.1 Gemmatimonadaceae bacterium
CGCGTGAAGCCGATTCAGCCGGACAAGCACTACTTCGAGGCTCGCATTAATAGCGGAGACCGGGTCGTGTGCCGAGTTGAGGATGGCGTGTGCCGCTTCGTGGATATCGTCCCGCACGACCTGATTGCCAAGTACGGACGAAAACCCAAACAACGCGGTTAGGAGCAGCGTGTTGGGCATGCAGTTGGCTGATGATGTGGGTGTCAACACGCCTCATGCACCAGAGTCCCGAAGCGCAGCGACTTTTCGAAGAAAGACGCCAGAAACTTTCGGGCCAACTGACGTGAAAACATCCGGGCAACGGCACACGTTGCAGGATGGTCGCATCGACGCGTCTCAGATTGCGTACGCCGCGCGGGTGCCCGATTTTAGAATCTCAAATGTCGTTTGGGCGTCATTACAAATGTCACGTCCATGGGCGTGGACCCGACGCGACGAAGCCACAAGACTGGCTCGAAAGCCAGCCTTGACGCCATACCTATGACCACCTAGCCTTCGACCAACGTCACGTCACCCGTTGCTCGAAGAGACAATGACCTCGAACTCACGTCGTCCCGATGTGGGCAACCCAGCACGCCGACGTCGCCTGACTTCCAGCGCTGATCCGCTCGAGAAGGTCACCGTGCGGCTGCACGCGAGCGTCTCGAGCGCCATCCGAAATCTTGTCTCAGCCGGAAATGCGCCCAGCGCTGGCGCATTTATCGAGGACGCGGTCATGCGTCGCCTACGCGAGCTGCGCCAGGAGAAGGTGTATGCGGCCTACGCCGCCGCCGCTGAAGATCTGGCGTTCATGGCCGACATGACAACCACAACGGAGGCGTTCGAAGCCGCCGTGCCCGACGGACTCGAAGCGTAAGTGGCGCACATCGGCAAAGTCGCTCGATGGGAGTTGTATTGGGCAGATCTCGATCCCGCCGTCGGCAGCGAACAGGCTGGACCAAGCCGGCCTGTGCTCGTCGTCTCGAACGATGGTTTTAATGCCGTCTTCCAAGTCGTCACCGTGCTGCCTTGCACGAAACTGGAAGGTAAAAAGCGAGCACCGTACGCCTTTGAAGTTTTGTTGCCGAAAGGGATGGTCACCGCAACGCACGCGTCCATCCTGATGCCACAACAGATCCGTACAATTTCGCGAATGCGCTTGCTCAACAAAATTGGTGCGATCGCAGACAACGCAATCCAAGCCGAGATTGAAAACCGCGTTCTCGAACATCTCGGTATTGTATTCGAGGCAGAATTACCGAAGTAACCGAAGCGGTTCCGCAACTCGTTTGCAACCGACACCGAGAACGCGCCTCAATGCTACGTACCGCAATGCAGCATTCACGCTCGGCGGCGATTTTGTGCCTCGTCACGATGCTCTCATGCGCACCAACGCACGCACACGCACAAAAACTACAAGACGTGGTAATTGGCGCGCGCATCCGCGTGATCGCGTCAGACTCAATCTGGGTGGGAACGATCAACGCTAAACGACTGCGAACAATCGGAACTTATCAGGGCACCACCGCGAGCGATGTGCACGTTGGAACGGATCACGCCGCCGACACAACGAAGATTGCGCGACGCCTGATTCGCACCGTGCAATAAGCGTTGCGCGTCGCAGTCGTCGAGCTGGCGCGGCCAAGGGGGCGCTCATCGGCTTTGGCGTTGGCGCCGCGACGACGTTAGTGGCGGTGTTGATTCCGGCGAGCACCTACGGGATGAAGGGTGAGACAGATTTGAAGAATGCCATCGCGCTTCTGCTTGGAATTCCGTTCACACTCACCTCGACCATAATGTCGGCGACTGCGCTCAGCTTTCGGCAGGATCGCTGGCGACGTGTCGAAATGTCTGACGCGCTTCCGCACTGATGCTTTAGTCGGTGCAGTACGAGCTCACGCGCTGAAAGGTGAATTGTCGTGGCGTCGTGAGTCACGCACGGGGTTCAGAGCACTGGCTACGCCGCGACTGGGCGCGATCCAGAACGAATTCGATCAACACCAAACAGGAACTCTGGAACTCACGTCAATTTCGGCAGCCCAAACTGTCCCCATGGCAGGTCACTTTCGACACAGCCTGTCCTCCAGCGAGGACGGTCCGTCGGATAAACAAAAATTTGCAATTTATTAAACCATTCTCCCACATACAGTTACGAAGTGTTGTGACCGCGACGAATCCGCGGCACGTCCCCTGCCGTACTAAGGGACAGAGCATCACCGGATATGGTCAGTTTGACTACCGGACGGTGCCGCACTTCTGCCGGGAGATTCACAATGGCCGAGCTCGCACGTAACACCGGAATTCTCACGCTGTCTCCAGCGCGCACGGCGCCGAGTGCGCCTGTCGCACCCACCCGTCGTGAACGGATGCGGGCGGCGGAAGACATCGATGTGGTTGCAGAGTTTCTGGCTGGCGAAGAGCTGGCGTTCGAACTGCTTGTCGAACGCTATCAGACGCGCCTGTTGAACTTCATCTATCGCACGATCGGTGATCGTGAGAAGGCGGAAGATTTGGTACAGGAAGTGTTTATCCGCGTGTATCGCCATCTGCATCGCTTCGACGCGACCAAGAAATTCAGCACGTGGATTTACACGATCGCGTCAAACTTGGCAAAGAACGAACTGCGCAATCGCTCGCGCAATCCGTTGGTGTTATTCCAATCTGTGCGCGACAAATTCGCGGATGACGAAGAGCGCCCATTGGACTTTGAAGATGTGGCAGCACGCCCGGATGACGCGTATCACAAGCGCTTCTTGCAAGAAGCGGTGGAAGAGGTAGTTGGCACATTGCCAGCGCATCACCGCGAAGTGTTCGTGCTCCGCGAGCTGGAAGGAAAGAGCTACGAAGAGATTTCCGAAATCACTGGTGTGAACTTGGGAACGGTGAAGTCGCGTCTGAACCGCGCGCGGGCAAGCTTCGCTGAACGGATCGCGCCGGCGCTTCGCTAGAAGAGACGACTTGGAGCGAATGCTCGTGGGGAATTCCTTCCACGAGAGTCTCTGTAAACTGATCGAAACCGCGCTTCATTAGGGCGCAAAAACGATCGAACGCCCCCGGGGAGAATTCTTTCGGGGGCGTTCGCGTTTTTGAGGAAATTTGGCCGGACCTCTGGAACTGAGTGGGTACGGGTGGGTATCGTCGGACGCATATGGATTGCCACGCCTTCCGACAGCTCCACGGTGATTGGGTCGATGATGTTCTCGATCCCACCAAAGGAGAGACCGTTGCCCGACACCTTGCTGAGTGTCCGGCCTGCGCCCGTTTTGACACGCTCTCGCGTCGAGCATTGCTGGTGGCTCGAAATGCGCCGCCGATCGAAGTCTCTGGAGATTTTTCGGCGAAGCTGGCAGCGCGAATTGCGGAGGAGCGACGGGCCCGAATTGCGAGCCACGGTCCATCCCGCGCCGAACGGTCACGAGTGGTGGCTCGCACTGGGCGCGTGGCATACCAAGTTGGTCGCCGGGCTGCGGCGCTGGTCGCCGTTGTTGGTGGGGCGATGGTGATCCAATCAGCGCTGAACTCAGATCTATCGACGTCGTCATCTGGCGTCGGCCAGCTCGGCAGCGTCAACATGATGTCACCCGCGACTTCGTCGGCGAGTTTCTCGTCGCCGTCGCAGCCAGAGTTGCCGCTTGTCCAAGCTTCAAGCTTCTCAACGGATGAGCGTGTCGAAGGCGAGATTGTGGTGGTGCGCGCAATGCGGCCCATGCGCGGCGACTTGATTCCGGCATCGACATCGCCCTTCTCCGATCGCGGCGATACAGATGCGGAAGCGACAGCACGTGCCGCGTCAGTAGCGGCGGCGGCTCCCCTTTGGCCGACGGCCAGGATGGCGGCTCACGCTGCCAATCGCTTTGCTGAGATGGAGTTTGGTGGCGTGATTCCGGTCTCTGTGATGTACACGCCGCGCTGATTCTTCGGCGCACTCCGCTGCGCGGCAATCACGCCGCTGGCTGCTCGACGACGACGGCTATATTCGACGCATGACGTCGAAGGAAACCACCAAGCAGTTCATGACGCAGATCAAGGATCGTGCTTTCGAGCCGGCGTACCTCTTTTGGGGTGACGACGAGTGGCGGAAGGACGCGGCGTTGCGTGAACTGTTGAAAGGCGCCGTAGATCCAGCAACACGCGACTTTAATCTTGACCAACGACGTGGTGCAGAGTTGGACGCCGATAGTGTGGCAACGTTGCTCGGTACGCCACCGATGATGGCCGAGCGACGCGTAGTTGTGATCCGCGATGTGAGCGCGATGAAGAAGCCGGCTCGCGCAGCACTTGATCGATACCTTGGCAAATCGTCGCCCGATGTCGTGTTGGCACTGACCCTACCAGCCGGTGCGAAGCCGGAAGCGGCGCTGACGCAGAAGTGTTTCAGCATGCAAGTGAACGCAGTGAGCGGCGCTGAACTGGCGAAATGGATTGTGAAGCAGACGGCCGATCGCTTTGGCGCGCAAATCACACCCGATGCGGTGAGTTTGCTGCAGCGCGTGGTGGGTGATGACGCTGGCGCACTGATGATGGAACTGGACAAAGCCGCGAGTTTTGTTCTTGGCGGCACGATTGACTCGGCGGCGATTGAAGCGGTTGTCGGCGTGCGCCACGGCGAAACATCAAGCGATTTATTGGACGCAGTTGCTGCTCGAGATGTGACGCACGCGATGGCGTTGGTTGCGCCGGTGCTTTCGTTGCCGAAGACCAGCGGTGTGAGCATTGTGATGGCGTTGGCGACACAAACGGCGGCGCTGGGTTGGGGCGCGGCGCAACGTGCGAAAGGTGTTGGGCTGAATAAGCTGGCAACCGCATACTTCGATTTGCTGAAGCGCACGGGTGCATTTCCTGGGCGACCGTGGGGCGAAGCGGCGAGTGCGTGGACGAAGTTTGCACCGCAATGGACCGTGGCTGAAGCGGAAGCGGGTTTACGTGCGTTGTTGCGCGCGGATGAGCGGTTGAAGGACACGCGTGCGTCGAATGAAGAGCAGGTTCTGCAGTCGCTAGTATTGGAGTTATGCGCACCCGTGGAGTCGCGACATGCGTAGTCCGATGCCGAGTTTGATGCGGAGTATGATGCGAAGTTTGGTTCGGAGTTTGATGCTGCTCGCGTTTGGTGGTCTGACGGTGGAAACGCTGCAGGCACAAAACGCGGATTCGCTGACCACTGCGCGAGTGGAAGAGTCGCTCGTACGGATGCGTCGATTGAGTGCGAACGATATTGGTGTGGCGCGGATGCTGGCGGATTCGCTGGTTGCATCGGTGCCGTTGAATGCGACTGTTTTTGCCGAGTTGTTGTTTGCAAAGGCGTCGATTGCACCGAGTGCTGGCGCGGCGCAGCGTGACTATTTGCGGATTGTCAACGAGTATCGTTTTTCGACACGGGTGCCAGACGCGTTGATGCGGCTCGCGGTGCTTGAGAATGCGCGCAATAATCGTGGGGGTTCGTTACGGCATCTCGACCGACTGTTGCGCGATCACAGCGATGCGCCGGTGCGGTCGCGTGCTGCATTGTTGGCGGCACAGTTGCGGCTGGATGCGGATGATCTGGCGCGTGCGTGCGATTTGTTGGCGGCCGCATATGCATCAGCGGGCGCGAATGAACGTGATGTACGCGACCAGTCAGAGACATTGGGTGCGCGGTGCCCGTCATCAATAGCGGAAATGGCGATGCGCGAACCACCCCCGCTTGGTGTGAAGCGTGCGACTGGGAGTGCAGTGGTGACATCGACCACCGCCCGCACGACAACGCCTTCCCGTCGTACGTCTCGTCGGGATTCGATTTCGGCGTCGCGCAGTGCCGCGCTACCGGCAGCGGCGCCGGTTGTTCGTCGCGACACGGTGCAATCGTCACGTGCTGCAACTCCGGTGATGATTCCGCGACGTGACTCGGTGGTTGCGGCGAAGCCGGTTGAGGCCGCAGTAGTTGTTGCGCCTATTGTTGTGCGACGCGACACGATGCCGCCGCCGCTGCGACAAGTTGCGGTAGTTGCACCTTCTACGACAACTGCGCCGGTGGCTGTTGCTTCGCGTGATTCGGTGCAAACCGCACGAACAGCGCGGTCTGCTCAGGCCGTAGTCGCACCAATAGTTGTTGCGCCGCCGCCAGTCGCGCCACCAACCGTCGCAACACCAACCGCCGTCACACCGACCGCCGTCACACCAACCGTCGTGACACCAACCGTCGTAGCACCAACCGTCGCAACACAAACCGTCGTAACACCAACAGTCGCAGCACCAAAAGTTGCCCCACCAACGGTTGCAGCCACAACTGCCGCACCACGTCGCGATACAATTGCAACACCAACGCCAGCGGTTCCCAGCATTCGGCGTGACAGTGTTCGCACGCCGGTGACAGCGTCAACAAACACGGTGCGATTCGGCGTGCAGTTCGCGGCCTACAATGATCGACCTGGCGCTGAAAAGTTCGCGGCACAATTGCGCGAGCGCGGAATTGTGGCGCGTGTCGAAGGTGTTGCAGCGCCGTTCCGGGTGAGGGCGGGCCGGTACAGCTCGCGTGCCGAAGCAGAGGCGCAAGCCACGCTGTGGCGTCGTCCGGGGCAAGCCGCGATGGTCGTTGCACTTGGACCAACGCCGTGAGTGGTGCCAGCACACCCTTGATGCAGCAGTACCGCGAGATCAAGGCACAGCACCAGGACGCGATCTTGCTGTTTCGGATGGGTGATTTCTACGAAATGTTCTACGACGATGCACAGGTTGGTGCACGCGCGTTGGGATTGACGCTGACTGCACGCAACAACGGCGGCGCCAATGAAGTACCGCTCGCCGGTGTGCCAGTGCGCGCCGCGGCGGAGTATGTGCGGCGCTTGGTGAGTCAGGGTTTTCGCGTTGCGATCTGCGAGCAGGTAGAAGACCCCAAGCTGGCGAAAGGAATTGTGCGTCGCGAGGTGGTGGAGACGATCACACCGGGCGCGGTGTTCGCCGATGAATTGCTCGACGGTTCGCGCAACAATTTTCTCTGCGCGGTGCATCGGGCTGGCACGCAGCATGGCGTTGCGGCAATCGATCTGTCGACGGGAGAATTTCGACTTGCCGTACGCGCGACGGCAGAGCTCCCGGCGCTGCTTGGGCAACTGACGCCGCGTGAAGTTGTGATTGAAGCAACTGAGCCACCGCTCGCCCTGGACGGCGTGATGTTCACGCGTCGAGATGCGTGGCACTTTGATGCAGCGCAGGCGGTGGAAGAGCTCACGCGGCGGTTTGGCGTGCACTCGCTGGAAGGGTTTGCACTAGGTGCTGAATCGGCGCCTGCGCTCGCAGCGGCCGGCGCACTGATGCGATACTTGCGTGAGTTGCAACCCGCTGGTGTGCCACACTTAATGCGCCCCGTGATGGACGCGCAAGATGGTGTGATGCCGCTCGACGATATGACGCGACGCAATTTGGAACTGGTCGAAAGTTTGCGCGGTGGCGGCACCTCGGGCACCGTGTTGGAAGTGCTGGATGCGACGCAGACGCCGATGGGTGCGCGATTGTTGCGACAGTGGTTGCTCGCGCCGCTTACATCGCGCGCGGCGATTGAAGCACGTCACGATGCGGTCTCTCTCTTCCTTGGCGATGGACTGGGACGTGCGGCGCTTCGTGATGCGTTGGATGGTGTGCGCGATGTGGAGCGATTGGCGGGCAAGGTTGCCGCCTCGCGCGCGACGCCGCGTGAAGTGCGCGCACTTGGCGATTCGCTCTGGCGGCTACCATCTGTCCGTTCGGCATTAGAGCGGCTGTTGCGCGATGGTGTGTTGCCCGGCGCCGATGCTGGTCGCGTAACAGCGGTGTTGGTGGGATGGGATGACGCGCCCGATTTGGCATCGACTATTCGCGATGAGTTAGTGGAACGTCCGCCGTTGCTTATTGGCGACGAGCCGACAATTGCGGCCGATGTTGATGCAGACTTGGACGAGTTGCGAGCGCTGCGCGACGGCGGTCGCGATGGCATTGCGTCGCTGCAGGCTGAAGAGCGTGCACGCACTGGAATCTCGTCGCTCAAAGTTGGTTACAACAAAGTGTTCGGGTATTACATCGAGATCAGCAACGCGAATCGCGCGGCGGTGCCATCTGATTATCAGCGCAGGCAGACGCTGACAGGTGGTGAGCGCTACATCACGCCAGCGTTGAAGGAATTTGAAGAGAAGGTGCTGACGGCCGCAGATCGCATTGACTCGCGTGAGCGCGAACGGTTTGAAGCGTTACGCGCGTCAATTGCGACTGACACGGCACGCTTGCAACAAATTGCCAAACGCATCGCTGAGTTGGATGTGCTTGCGGCTTTTGCGGATGTGGCGGCACGCGAAGGATATGTGCGTCCGCAGATGACAGATGGTTTTGATCTGCACGTTGATGGCGGACGGCATCCGGTCGTAGAGCGGATGATGCCGCGCGACCAGTTTATTCCCAACGATGTGACGCTCACCGATGATGCGCGACTGATTGTGCTGACCGGCCCAAACATGGCCGGTAAGAGCACGACGCTGCGGCAGATTGGTTTGATTGCGTTGCTGGCGCAGGTGGGGAGTTTTGTGCCGGCGCGATCGGTCACGCAGGGGATTGTCGATCGCATCTTCACGCGCGTCGGGGCAAGCGACAATCTCGCGCGCGGGCAATCGACGTTCATGGTGGAGATGAGCGAAACGAGTGCGATTCTGCACACCGCGACGGCGCGCAGCTTGGTGTTGCTGGATGAAATTGGACGTGGTACCAGCACCTTCGACGGCCTGTCGATTGCGTGGAGTGTCACGGAGCACTTGCACGATCGCATTGGCTGCAAAGCGGTGTTTGCGACGCACTATCACGAACTGACGCAGTTGGCAGATCGCTTGGCGTCGGCACGCAATTGGACCGTGGATGTGCGCGAAGTTGGGGACGAGGTGCTGTTTCTTCATCGTCTCAAGCCGGGTGGTGCAAGTCGCAGCTACGGCATTGAAGTGGGCCGTTTGGCTGGATTGCCCACCTCTGTGCTTCGACGCGCGAAGGAAGTGCTCGCGACACTCGAGGCTGAACAGCTTGGGCGCAGGCAAGAGGCGCCGGATACGACACGCGAATCCGAGCAGACGGAGCTATTTTTGTCGGTATCTGGATCGCCGCATCCCGTGGTCACGCAATTGCGCGCGCTGGATGTGAATACACTCACGCCACTGGAAGCACTCACTCGGCTGGCCGACCTGGCCAGTGAAGCGCGGCATACGTAATTCGTCACGCGCAGGTGCCGTGCTCTGCACCCCTGCGTAGATTTGCGGAGCGCGAATGCACGAGGTCGCGCTGCACACTTCTGCTCACTACGCCCGCCCATGTTGAAGCCCACTCTCGAGACGCCCGCGATCGACCCCACTGTGACATCGGTTGATTTGCTACGCGCGAAAGCCGATGGATTATTTCGTATCGCCGCCGAATGCATTCGTCAGCAGGATCGTTGCGCGCATTTGGGTTCGTTGAGCTGCAGCCAGGTTGAGAAGCGATTGGCGCATTCCGCCGCTCGTCACTCCATTGACGCTCTCGCAACGATGCTTGAGGCCTACGAGAAGGGTTCAGCGTCGCTGAAAGTTGAGGGTGCGGACGAGGCGTGGTGGAAGAAGGCGAATGCGATCTGGATGGCGTCACGCGAATTCGCACGCCGTCACAGCGGTACCGATGCGTTGTCGAAAGATTTGGATCAGCCAGACGCCGGACGATTTGGCGAGTTGGCGGTCGACTTCGAGTTGGAAGCGTCGGCGTTGTTGGCGTTGCGTCAGGCGGCTGAGTCGTACAGTCACATCCGGCCCGAAGCGATGTGAGCGAGTTGGTGAGCGTGGCGCCACTGGCGCTGCGCACGCTTGTGTCGGGAGTCGTGGATTACGCCGGGTTGTTTCCACCGGCGTCGCTGGATATGCCAACCGCAGTCGCGTACTACGCGGAGTATCGAGCGAGCGACGACGCGTGGATGCTTGGCCGATTTGTGGTGCCGGTGGCACGTCTAGCGGAATGGGAATCGACGGTTGACGAGTTGCGTGGCGCGCACCGCTTGGCGTGGAACCGCGCACGGATCAGCGCGCTGTTGAGTGGCGAGTATGCGCGCGAGTGCGAACAGATTGCCGCGTTCAATGCAAGGGCACCATTTGGCGTGTGCATTGATGCCGCCGAAGGCCGCACCGCAACGCCTGACGACGTGCTCGCCGTTGCAGCAGCGATGCCTGATGATGTCATGCTGTACTGCGAGATTCCGCACCGAGATGATCCGTTGCCGCATCTGCTCGCGGTGCGATCGGCCAACGTCTGCGCGAAAATTCGCACCGGCGGCGTGACGCCTGATGTATTTCCAAGCGCAGCGGAGATTGTCCGATTTCTACGCCGTTGTGTTGAGTGTGGTGTGACGG
>JANNWU010000070.1:0-25596 GCA_031408755.1 Gemmatimonadaceae bacterium
CTTCGATTACCATCACGCGATCGCCCGCACTGAACGACCCTTCAATGCGCTTCCCCATGCCGTGGCCCTTTGCCTCTTTGCGCACCGCGAAGCAGCGGAGTGGCGTTCCGACGAGCGCGCTCGCATAGGCGATGGCGTAACTGACCGGGTCTGCGCCCATTGTCAGCCCGCCAACGCTGTCTACCGTCCACCCGCTTTCCGCGACCATCGAGAACGCGAGTGGGCCAATCAAAACGAGACCGTCAGGGCTCATCGTGGTGAGCCGGCAGTCGACGTAAAAGTCGCTCACCCGCCCCGACGCGAGCGTGAATGTGCCGCGGCGTGCAGATCGAGCGGCGAGCATCCGAACCAATGCGTCGCGACGTACGGATAGGGGAGACGACACGTTCAGGTGTCCCGAGAACCGAACAGCCCTTTCACTCTGCCAAACAAGCCGCCCGATTTTGCCGGCGCGGGCATCGCAACCAGCGCCGCTTCCAGCGCCGAGGCGAAATCCACGATGCCCGGATACCGATCGCCAGGCGCGCGCGCCAATCCCTTCATGACCACACGCTCAACCTCATCGCCGAACGACAACGTCGCGACCGCTTTGTTCAGTGGTGTCGGCGGCTGCGTCAGCAGTTGCGAGAGCATGTCGCGCGTGGAGCGGGCGGTGTACGGGTGCACGCCGGTGAGCAGGAAGTACGCGATGGTAGCCAGACTGTACTGGTCAGCCGATGGACCCACCAGCACGCCGCTCAGCGCTTCGGGGGCGACATACAACAGCGTGCCCACAAAGAATCCATCCCGCGTCAAACGCTGGTCGCTCCCCTGCTCGGGCTCGGCAGCAATCCCAAAATCGAGCAGTCGGATGCGGTCGTTCGCGCCGTCGTACATCAGGTTTTCCGGCTTCAGATCGCGATGAACGATCCCCTGACGATGCGACGCGTCCACAGCGGCGGCGATCTGCCGAACGATGCTGGCCACCTGCACTCTGGGAAACGCACCAGTGCGCTTGGCAACCTTTTCGAGCAGCTCACCCGGCGCCCATTCGATGGCCAGATATCGGACACCATCCGCGGCACCAAGCTCAATGGTGCGGACGACGTTGGGGTGAACCACCCGGAGCCCAAACTCCGCTTCGCGCTCAAACCGCGTGACGGCGGTGGGGTCGTTGCGCAATTTGGTGCGCAAAACCTTCAGGGCAACAATGCCGTGCGCCGGATGCAACGCGCGATACACCATCGCCGTGCCGCCTTCGCCCACCATGTCCTGAACCGCATATTCAGCGATGACGGTACCTACAAGTGCATCTCGGATCACAAGGGTAAGCCTACGTGGCGAGAGCGAGCGCGGCAAGCGCGGATGACGGTTGACGCAACGAAAGGGTTTCCGCGTGTGTACCGTATCTTGCACGACAGTCGACTACTTCTTGAATCAGGCTCTTCACGTATGAGCACGGCGGATGTCATGGTAATGCAACAACCTTCAGTCACTGAACGCGCTGCGCGATACCTGCGACTTCTCGTTGTAGGCGCTTTGGTCGCTGGGTGCGCATCCACTCCCGGTGGGCGAGGCGCCGGCGACCCCGATGGTGGTCCCGCCGGACCGCAGGACGCAGCGTCGCGTCGAGGTGACCTGGCGGCGCAGTCAGATCAGCTCAAAGTGTTGCAAGGCCTTGGACTATTCGCCAACGGCGTCCCCATGCCGTTTACTGGGAGCGTGGCCATGCTTCCCGGTCCGCTGGCCGACAGCACTTACGTCGTGCTCTCGCTGTCGATGCCAACGCAGGCGTTCGCGTTCTCGCGCGAAAACGATCGCTTCAAGGCGTCGTACGTGGTCGCCGTCGAAGCCCGAGCGAATGGCAGCATTGTGTCGCGTGTCGAGTCGAACCAGACGGTTCGCGTGATGAGCTTCAAGGAAACGCAGCGCTCAGACGAGAGTGTGCTGTTTCAGCAGCAGATGCTCCTGCCTCCAGGCAAGTTCACGCTGAGCGTTCTGGTACGGGACGCATCGAGCTCGCGCTCAGGGACACAGGAACGTGAAGTGACCGTCCCGCGATTCGGCGGACAGCCAGGCACGCCGATCATCGTGCTGGAAGTGAACCCGCGAACGAACGTGTCAGCGCCGCCTGATCTCCTCGCAAGTTCGCGCAGCACGATCGTGCTCGGTCGCGACACAGAGTTGCCGTTGTACTTGGAAGTGCGCGACACGGCGAGCGCTGGTGTTCCATTGCAGATCAGGATTCGCGACGACAAGGGCGTGTCGCTATTCCAAGACAGCGTTGTTTTGCCAAAGCGCGGCAACTTGGCCAGCAATCTCGTGCGAATCCCCGTTTCCGGGCTCGGTGTTGGTGTCGTGCAGGCCGCTGTGTGGCGTACCGGTCAGACAGACACCGTTACGCAGCCAGTGCTGATCAGCTTTGGCGATGACCTTCCCGTCACCTCGTTCGACGAGATGATTGGGTATCTGCGTTTCTTTGCCAGCACCACACGTCTGAACACGCTGCGTAGCGGAACACCGCAACAACGCGCCGCGGCATGGGCGGCCCTGCTCCGCGAAACGGATCCAATTAGCAGCACGCCGCAAAACGAAGCATTGCGCGACTATTTCCAACGCATTCGCAGTGCCAACGAACGGTTTCGTGAAGAAGGCTCGGGCGGATGGTTCTCCGATCGTGGCGCGACGTACGTTGCGCTTGGTGAACCGACACAAGTGCTCGAACTCAATACGCAAGGCGGACAACAAAGCCTCTCCGTTGGGCAGCGCGGTCGATTGCAGGCGTGGGAATATCCCGACGAGCGCCTGCGCATCATCTTCGTCGACCAAAGCGGCTTTGGACGTTGGCGTTTTTATGGCTCTGGTGCGGCAGACTTTCAGACGGCGCTGCAGCGACGCCTGAACCGATGATGAGTGCGAGCGTTGCGCGCGGGAAAGAACTGCCGCGCAAAACGCTCCATTTCACAACCGCAATCATCCCCTTCGCGTTGGCGTTTGGCGCGCCGTTGGGCATCACACAACGCATGATTGCCATCGCGCTGGTGGCGCTGTTCGGTGTGGCGTGTGTCGTCGAGTTTGCGCGCCGTCGATCACCGGCGGTGGCGGCACAATTCGATAGCGCAATTGGCGTGATGCTGCGGCCACATGAAGTGACGAACGGCATCACGGGTGCCACGTGGCTCTTGGCGTCATTTGCATTGGTGTGTCTCGCAGCGCCCGCACCGATCGCAATTGCGGCGACCTGGGCGGGTGCGATGGGTGACTCGACCGCTGCCATGGTTGGCACCGCGTGGCGACTCGCGCGAGGCGGCAATGGGAAAACGCTGATCGGCAGCGCGACCTGCGCGTGTGTAAGCGCCGCAGGCGCGTGGTGGCTGGCCGGCTTTCCACCAACAAGCGCCGCTGTGATTGGTCTAGCAGCCGCCGCGGTTGAACGGCCAAGCGTGGCGCTGGACGACAATGTGCGCGTTACCGTTGGTACGGCGTTGGCTGCGCTACTTGTGACCCTGCTCTTGCCGCTGCGGTAACGCGTGAATGTGTGAATCGCGCGGGCTACATTTCGCGCATGACTGCACCACCAACTGAACCAACGTCGCCGCGCCTGTTTTTAGTGGACGGCTATGCACTGATCTACCGCGCCTTTTATGCGTTGATCAATCGCCCACTCAAGACCAGTCATGGTCAGAACACGTCGATTGCGTGGGGCATCGCGAATTTCTTGAATCGCTTGGTGCAGCAGCACCGACCGGAGTATCTGTGTTGGATCCACGATTCTGGTGCCACGTTTCGTGATGAGATGTACGCCGATTACAAGGCGACGCGCGAAAAGCTCACCGACGATCTCCAAGCCGATTTTGATCTCGGTCTTGAGCATGTGCAATCTTTGCTTGATGCGTACGACACGCCGATCATCAAGCTCGATGGCTTTGAAGCGGACGATGTGATTGGTACGCTCGCTCGACTGGGTGTGGACGCCGGCTT
The DNA here is from genome assembly GCA_031408755.1 of Gemmatimonadaceae bacterium. Classification (GTDB taxonomy): domain Bacteria; phylum Gemmatimonadota; class Gemmatimonadetes; order Gemmatimonadales; family Gemmatimonadaceae; genus JACMLX01. The sequence continues at coordinate 3,961 of JANNWU010000070.1, forward strand.
GAACGTGGTCGTGGTGTCGGGCGATAAAGACTTCCATCAGCTCGTACGCCCAGGCGTCTGGTTGCTGAACCCCGGGCGTGGTGGGCCAGCAAGTGTGGACGAACATTGGGTTGGCGTGGAAAACGGGAGCGAGCGTCTTGGTGTGTCGCCAGAGCGCACCACCGATTTTCTCGCACTGGTGGGCGACGCGTCAGACAATGTGCCCGGCGTGCCAGGCATCGGTGAGAAGGGCGCGCAGGAGTTGATCGCGCAGTTTGGTGATCTGGATGCGATTCTTGCGAATGTGTCGTTAATCACGAAGAAGCGGCCGCGTGAAGCCTTGGAGCAACACGAAGACAAGGCGCGCCTGTCGAAAGCGCTCGTGACAATTCGCCAAGATTGTCCGCTTGTGCTCGACCAAGACCGGCTTCGATTCCACGCACCGAATGCAGCAATGTTGCGACAGGTGTATGTGGACTTGGAGTTTACATCGCTCGCCCGACAGATTGGCGATGGCACAAAACCCAGCGTGAACGCCACCGCTGCGCAGAGCGAATCTGCGCCGTTGGACCTGATCGCTGCATCAGCTGCGCCGTCAATTCCGGTCACGTATCGCACCGTGAGCACGGTTGATGCATTGAATGCACTGGTCGCGCGTGCTCGCGAGGTTGGCGTTTTTGCGGTCGACACTGAAACCGTGCTCGACGCTGATGCGCCAGGCAGCATTAACGCGATGCGATCGCGCGTGGTTGGCATTTCGATCGCGATCGCGGCGGGTGAGGCGTACTATCTGCCGCTGCTGCACGTTCGAGCGTCTGGTGCGCTGCAAGGTGATCTGCTTGATCCGGATGCGAATCAGATCACCGCGGCGCCGGAGAATCTGCCGCCGTTGGCGAGTGAGTCGTGCAAGCCACTCGTCGCGCTGCTTGAGGACGAGTCGGTGAAGAAGATCGCGCAGAATGCAAAGTATGACCTCCTCGTACTGCGTCGCGCGGGCATCACGTTGCGTGGACTGTCGTTCGATCCGATGTTGGCGAGCTATGTGCTCGATCCAGGCCGACGTTCACATGGGCTTGATGCACTGGCGATGGAAGTCTTTCAACATCGCATGATTCCGTACGACGAAGTGACGGGCAAAGGACGCAATCAGATCACCTTTGATCGCGTTGCAGTCGATGTCGCCACGACATACTCGGCCGAGGATGCAGATTTTACGCTGCGACTCTACGAACATTTTGCGCCACTGGTAGAACAGGCAGGTGCCGGACCGTTGTTAGACGGCATCGAGTTGCCGTTGGTTGGCGTGTTGGCCGATATGGAGTGGGCCGGCATGGCGATTGACGTGCCGTGGTTTGCATCGTTGAAAGAACGATTCGCCGCCGAACGTGAGCGTATCGAGCAGCTGATTTACCAAGCCGCTGGCGAAACGTTCAACATCAATTCGAATCCGCAATTGCGTGCGATTCTATTTGAAAAGATGGGATTGCCGGTGAAGAAGAAGACCAGCACCGGGCCGTCTACCGACGCGAGTGTGCTGCAAGAGTTGGCCGATGAAGGGCACGAGCTACCGGCGTTGTTGATGGAGTACCGCGAGATCTTCAAGCTGGAAGGCACATATCTGGATACGCTGCCAACACTTGTTGATCCGCGCGATGGACGCATTCACACCACATTCAACCAAGCCGTTGCTGGTACCGGACGACTGTCGTCCACTGACCCGAATCTTCAGAACATTCCAATTCGTCGCGAGCTTGGCAAGGATATTCGGCGCGGATTTGTGGCAGCGCCGGGCCATAAACTGATGGCGGCAGACTATTCACAGATTGAACTCCGCATCTTGGCGCACCTGTCGCAAGATCCAGCATTTTTAGCGGCGTTTCGTGCTGGTGGCGACATTCACAAGCAAACCGCGAGCGTCATCTTCGGTGTGCCAGTAGACATGGTGAGCGGTGAGATGCGCGCGCGCGCGAAGACCATCAATTTCGCGACGATTTACGGACAGGGAGCTCGCGCGCTGAGCCTGCAACTGAAAATCACCTTTGCCGAAGCCAAGGAATTCATCGCGACATACTTCGAACGATTCGCGGGGATTCGGACGTTTCTCGACACGCAGGTGCATCTGGCCAAAGAACTGGGCTACGTACAAACAATCTTTGGTCGGAAGCGATTCATTCCCGAAGTCTCCGACAGAAACTTCAACGTTCGTGCGTTCGGCGAACGTATGGCGCAGAACTCGCCAATTCAGGGATCAGCGGCGGATCTGATCAAGATTGCGATGCTGAAAATTTCCGATCGGCTGCCGATAGATGGTGAGGGCGCGCGAATGTTGCTGCAGGTGCACGACGAACTTGTCTTCGAAGTACCGAACGGATCGCTCGAAGCGGTGCGTGCACTTGTAGTGCACGAGATGGAAAGCGCTGCACAGCTCCGCGTGCCGTTAGTGGTAGAGACGGGTGTTGGCGATAACTGGCTCGACGCGAAATGACCGTAGTACCGCCGCAGTGGCGTGAATTTGCGCTGCGGCGTGACGGGATGGTCTTCGCGATGGACGGCGGGCTTTGGCTCCACCGCCATGTGTGGTTTGATACGCCAATGGCCCATCTCGTGAGCACCAATCGAACGCTGTTGCTGGCGTATGGTGACGCGGTTGGACTGCCCGCACACCGTCTCCAAACGAAAGCCTTGAAAGACCCGCGCACAGGTGAACGACACGATGCGTGGCACTGGGATTTGGTCGGACGCTTCCTGCCGCCGCGCAGCTAAGCAGCACCGACGGTGCTCGGCCTGTTACGTCATGCGCGTTGTATCACAATTCTGATGGCGTTGCGGGTAACGCGCCGGCGCTGCGGTCAAACCGTGCGCGAATCTTCGACAACGCCCTTGATGTTGCGTAAGCCTTCCTCAAAATCTTTGCCGAGCAGTTTGTCCATGCTCACGAACACCTGCATGACTTTTGTGATGAGTGTGGACTGTCCATGCATTTCCCAGCTCACGTAGGTTGCCTCGCCCTGCGGAGTCAGCGTGTAGATGGCGGTATTATGGCCTTCGAACGGTTTGATGAAATCGAGCTTCATCACGATTTTACTGACCGGTATGGACTCTATGATTTCCATGCGTCCGGCGCCCGCCTTCGCATTCCCCGACCACGCATGCACGGCGCCGACGCCGCTAGACGGTCCAGAAAGCGTACGCGTCATTGCGGGGTCGAGCTTTTCCCACGGCGACCACCGTCCAAAGTCTCGAAAGTCGTTGATCAACGCGAAGATTTTTTCTGGCGCAGCCGCCATCGCGAGCGAGCGTTCCACGCGAAAACTATCTGGCTTGCTTTGCGCGGCGACAAATACTGCCAGCACAAGCGCAAAAATGAGAAGTGCGATAGTCAATAGCATGTCATGCTTCCGGTTTCGGGGCTGAACTGTGGTCTTCGCGTTCCGCCCTGCATCGGCGCGGTTGCGGGTCATAAGTATCAGAGTGCGACAACACGTTAGCCCACGCTCACCGAAGACGCGATAGTCGCGGCCGTTTCGCGCAGGTGAACAAGCTCAGTGCGCAGTTGATGCTGGAGTTGAGGTTGTTCGCGAAAGAGACGCCAAGCGCGAACGCGACTGGTCATACGACGCAGGCGCTCGGTGTATCGCAGATCCCACGACGCACTCGGAATAAGCGACACGATATAGAGAAGTGCCCACCACGGCCCTGTGAGCCGCCACGCCACTGCTGTCTGCAGCGCATAAAACAGCGGAATTAGCACTACGCCCAAGACCACCGTGTGCATTGCGAGTTGCGATTTAGAGGTCGAGGTGCGTTTCCCGAGCTGCTTGGCTAAGGAGAACGGGATCAGGTGGTTCACCCGACCCCAGATTGCGAGCGGAATCCCAAACGCGGCGATCAGTAGTTCTCTGGCGACGAATACGGCGGCGGCGGGAAGCCGCGTGTCGAGCGCGACGTCGTCGAGTTGGATGCCGTGCGCCGTGGCCGAGCGCCGGAGCGCCACAAGGCGGCGCTGCACCTCGCGGACCGAGGCTTCCGTTTGCGGTTGTAGCTCTCCGCGGTCCATCCGGTCGCGAATGTCGTCTGCGCGTCGCGCGACATCGATTTGGGTGGTCAGTGGTGCATCAGCCTCGCCCAGCGATCGAACTTCCGTGCCTGTGGACGCCAATATCGTCGCGAAATCGAGCACTTCATCGGCATCCGCGTCATCATCAAAGTTCAGTGTCACCGCGTGCAGCCGTCGCGCGATCTCGGCGGTAATTGCATCCACCTCTGAGTCAGCGGCGCTCAAGTTATCGAGCACGATTGGTTGGCCAACTTCAACAAGCACGCGCGAACGAAGTCCGTCTTTTCTTTCGTAGTTGATGCCGACGGGCACAATCTGCAGTCCTCGAAGTCCTGCCTCGCGCGCCGAGAGAGCAATGCGTGCTGCACCCGTTTTGATCGGCGCGAGGCGCGGCTCATCCCAACTTCGTCCCTCGGGAAAGATGAGCACCATCTGCTCTGCGTCGAGCGCGGCGTGAATTGCCGCGAAGGCATCGGCGTTACGCGTTGTATCGCTGGCGGGAGTCGCTGGCGCACGTTGTTCGTCCTGCGCGCGACGCAACGGAACCACTCGCATGTAGCGGAGGAATGCACCAACCAGCGGTTGTGAAAACAGGGTGGCCTTGCCGGTGAACGTCAACTGTCGCGGCGCGATCAGACCTGCAAAGATCGCATCCATCAACTCGTTGGGGTGATTCACGACCAACAAGACCGGACCAGTTTGCGGGATACGCTCGCCGCCATCGAATTCGACAGCGCGATAATACCAACGCACCGCCAGTTTCGCGATTGCCGTGAGTGCTCGGTATGTCAGCGTCTCGCGTTCACTGCGCACGGGCACTGGCGATTACGGTGGCTTCATCAGCGGCGCGCGCGGTGGCCGCTCCTGATTTTTCATCGACGAGTGTGAGTAACCACGCCCCAACAACGAAGAACACAATCACCGACAGAATTGCAACGCGACTACTTCCCGAAAGTTGCACCGCAATTGCGAATGCGAGCGGGCCGAGGATGCCACCAAACTTCTCGAAGACGCTGAAAAACCCAAAGAACTCGCCACTTTTATGCTTTGGTACGAGTGTCGCAAAGAGCGATCGGCTGAGCGCCTGCGTGCCGCCTTGTACGAGTCCGACTACAACGGCAAGCACCCAGAAATCGCGTGCTGATTTCAGGAAGTATCCGTAGATGCAGATGCAGGCGTACACCAACAGTCCAAAGAAAATCGAACGTTTCGCACCAAATTTTCCCGCCAATCCCCCGAACGCAAATGCGGCGGGGATTCCAATGAATTGCACCAAGAGAATTGCAGCGATCAACTGTCCCTGCTCGATCTTCAATTCCGTGCCGTACACGCTCGCCATTTTGATAATGGTCTGAATGCCATCGTTGTAGATGGTGAACGCCAACATCATCAGAAACGCTTGTTTGTACTCACGGAGTTCACGCAGCGTGGTGCCAAGGCGTTTAATGGACGCGCGAATTGGTGCGGTGCGTGTGGCTTCATCTAGCTCCAGTGCGCGTGGCGGTTCAGCAACCGTGCGCAGCACCGGAATAGAAAACGCCAGCCACCATGCGCCAACCGCGAGATAGCTCAAGCGTGCTGGCAACGTGGCTTGTTGTGGTGTTAATCCTGCACCATGCGGGAGTCCAAACAGTTCTGGCTTTTGGATCACGAGCAGCGCGAGCGCCAGCAATAATCCGCCGCCCACATATCCAAGCGCGTAGCCCGCCGTTGACACACGATCGATCTCTTTCTCTTCAGCAATGTGCGGGAGCAGTGACTCGTAGAACGTCATACTGCCCGTCGCACCGGCGAGCGAGAAGATGAATGCGACCGACGCAAACACCATGTCGCCACGTTGAATGAAGAACATGGCGGCGGTTGCTCCCGCACCAAGGAGCATGAACGCGACAAGAAATTTCTTCTTCGCGGCTTTGAAGTCGGCTAACGCTCCCAGAATTGGCGCCAAGACTGCGATCAACACTGCGCCGATGGTGTTCACGTAGCCCCACCACGCCGATGCGCGCTCCGTATCCATGCCCGCGGCGGCAACCTTCACGAAGAAGATCGGGAACACCGCCGTCATAATGACCGTCTGCATGCCAGACACGCCGAAATCGTACATCGCCCATGCCCGCAGCTCCGGTCGGTGTAATCCGATCGCGGATAGCCAGGACGACTTTTCGTCGCGACGCGGAGGTGCTGTGGGTGGTATGGCGGACAACGCAGCCTCTCGACACGGGGAAAGTGAACTCTGGCGACAACTGGGTAGGCTAATCAGCCGCGCCGAGCGGGGCATCGCTGTGCCCAAGTGCGAGCGATCCGTATGTTTGTGCTATGCATCCAAGGTTGACGATTCACGTAAAACACACGACGCGGACGTCGTCGTCGTGGATCCGCTATCTCGGCGTCGCGGCGCTGGCCGCATGTACCAAGGATGCGCCGCAGCCTGCTGTCGATACGGCGAGTCCAGCTTCCATTGCGCCGGCCGTGGTGGTTGAATCGCTGCCACCGGTAAATGCGTCGCGATGGGATGGTGAGGCGGGCGCCGCGATCTACGTTCCTGGTAGCAACGGCATCGCGCAGGTGGTGCTGCCGCCAATTGTGGACGATAGTGTGCCAAACCCCGCGGCGGCCGTGCTGCCGATTGGTGCTGCGCCGGCCACCGTCGATTTGTTCGCGCCAGGTGCGGCGCTGGGTTCTGCAATGCTCGGCGAGTTTGTCAAAAGCGCGCAGCCAGATGCCGTGGAAGGATGCGACGCGTGGCCAATTGTGCCGCTGCGCGATGTCGCGCCGGAAACATCGCGAACTTGGCGTATTGCGCTTGCGACAGGCATCGCGCGCGCGCTGCCTGTGGACTCAATTGCAGCGCTGTCGCGCGGCGACTCTACACAGCTTGTTGTCGCAATCAATCGCGCCGCCGCACAACTGCGAATAGACACCGGGAGTGTACTTCGCGGTGTGCCATTCGGCATCAGCAAAGCGTACCGTATGAAGCTCGTTGGCGATGTTGATGCCGTGCTTACCGTTGTGGAACGTCGTGTGAACATGGAAGCGTCGCCACGTGTCGAACGCACTGTGTTGATACTCGAGCGCGCACCGAAAGCGAAAGGCTACAGCGTGGTCTGGCGCGAGACGCAGTATGCGTCAGAGGATGATTTGGTCGCGACGGATTTGCTGACCGTCGTGCTGCTGCGAGGCGCGACGCAACCGACAGTCTTTCTCAGCCAAGACTTTGGCGATGGTACACGACTGGAAATGCTGCAACGCGCTGTAGACGGAAAATGGAGCGTGCGTTGGGCGAGCGCCTACACAGGCTGTTGAGTTGTAGGGGTCGAGCAAGCGCCATCTAGCAGATTCTCGTTCTCGATGTTCTACTCTGCAGCACTTCGTTCTCGATGTCCTACTCTGCAGCACTTCGCGATCGAACGCTGAGTGCGGCAGGGGCGCGATACCGGCTAGTGGCGATCGCGAGCCCAACGAGTGTGAGCACATACGGTAGCGCAAGAAAGATCTGATACGGGACGTCGAGATTGAGCGCTTGAAAGAGAAATTGCAGCGCGCTGGCCATGCCGAAGATCAGCGCAGCGATCGCCGTGCCTATTGGATGCCAGCGCCCGAGCGCGACAATCGCAATCGCGACAAAGCCGCGACCTGCGGACATCCCTTCAGCGAACGTCCCAACCTGCGCGAGTGCGAGCGTGCCACCGGCCAACCCACCACACAGTCCACCAAACAGTACGCCGATGGTTTGCATGCGCCGCGGAGCGATGCCCGACGCACGCGCCGCTGCAGGGTTTTCGCCGGTCGCGCGTAACGCGAGTCCCGATTGCGTGCGGTAAAGCCACCACCAGACGGCGGGGATTAGCAGTGTCGCGAGATACGTTGGCAGCGGCTGTCGAAAAAGGGCGCGTCCGATAATCGGAATATCCTGCAGCCATGGAATGCCGATTGGCGTCAGCGTCGGGATGGTAAGCGCCGCGCCCGCGTCGCCGTAGAGCACACGGTACATGGTGCCGGCGAGCCCGAGGCCAAGCATCGTGATCGCCGTCCCGGTGATGATTTGATCGGCGGCGAACCCGATCGCCATTACCGCGAAGATGACAGCGATGGCGACACCGGCCAGTCCGGCAGCGAGCAGCCCTCCGGTGGGCCCCAAGGTCGTAGCGGTGGCGACGCCGGCGATGCAGCCGATGATGATTGTGCCTTCCAGGCCGACGTTGATGACACCGCTTCGCTCGCTGACGGTTTCGCCGAGTGCGGCGAGGAGGAGCGGGGTTGCGGTGCGGATTGAGGCATCGAGAAAGTCAGCGACGGCGCTCATGTTGGGCGTACCGGCGAATCGGGTGACGCGTTCAGGGCGTTTGGGGTCCCCCCCCGATTCAAGAATCGCCCCACCATCGCTCGATCTCCAACCCATTCCGACGCCAACAACACCAAAATCACGCACGCCTCAACTACCGTCACCATCACCGCCGGCACCTGCGCGTCACGCTGCATCGCCGAAGCACCCGCCTGCAACGCACCGAACACCACTGCCGCTCCAATCGCCGACGCGGGATTTAGTCGCGCGAGCAACGCCACTGCGATCGCGGTGTAGCCGTACCCAGGGGACAGATTCTCATACAGCGCGTAGGTGACCCCTGTCACTTCCACCGCGCCACCCAGCCCCGCGAGCGCGCCACTCACGACGAACGCAGACAGCGTCACCCGCGACACATTGATAAGGCCAGCAGTGCGAGCCGCATCGGGATTTGCACCGGTCATGCGCAAGCGAAAACCAGAGGCAGTGGCGCGAAGAAACCACGCCAGTGCGAGCGCTGTGATCACCGCCAGCGCCACACCCGCATGCAATCGCGTGCCCGGCATCAACCGCGGCAGCCGGAGCGCTTGGTCGATGAGCGCAGACTGCGGAAAGATCCGTGATGGCTCTTGCAGTGGACCACGCACAAGAAATCCTGTCGCGTGCATTGCGATGAAGTTCAGCATGATGGTGCTGATCACTTCCAACACGCCAAAACGCACGCGAAGCACCGCAGCAATCGCCGCCCACGCGCCGCCAAAAACAACGCCCGCTAGCAACGCCAGCGCTACGCCGAACAGTCCGAACGATGGCGGCAATGCGACGGCCACCGCTGTTGCCGCTGCGGCACCGACTATCAGTTGACCTTCCGCACCGACATTCAGAATCCCTGCACGAAATGCGATCGCTACCGCGAGACCCGCGAAGAGCAGCGGTGTCGCTCGCACCAGTGTCCCGGATGCAATCACCGCCCACGAGCCAAACGCGCCGCGCCACAGCGCCAACAGCGCGTCACTCGCGTTGTAACCGCTCAGCGTGAGCAATGCAGCCAGAACCACCACCGAGATCCAGACTGCCAGCGTCAGCTCGAGCAGAGTGCGCGCAAGGCGTCGCATCATGTCGCCGCCTCGAGCATTGCTCTGCCCACAACGTCACGTTCGTTCGGTACTTCGCGAACCTGACCGGCTGTCACAACAATCACTCGGTCCGCGAGCATCAGTACTTCATCGAGATCTGTTGAGTATACGACCACAGCAGTGCCAGCATCACGTGCTCGACGCAATGCCTCATGCACCTCGGCCGTCGCACGGATATCCAATCCTCGAGTGGGACTCTCGACCACAAGCGCCGCTGGTGACATCGCCAATTCACGCCCGATGACCAGTTTTTGCTGATTGCCGCCCGACAGTGTGCGCATGGCTGCCGAGGCGTCGTCACCGCGCACATCGCGCGCCCGCATCAATTCGGTCGTTGTTTGTTGCAGCGCGCTCCACGACATGATGCCACGTCTTTCGCCTGCGCCGCGCAACGCGACATTCTCAGTGATCGTTGCGTCAAGGATTACCGCATCGCGATGTCGATCTTCGGGTACGAAACCAACTTGTGCAGGCAGCTGCACGGTGCCCTGCGTTGGACGCAGCCGTCCAGACATGATACGAAGGAGTTCGCGTTGCCCTGACCCCTCGACAGCGGCCACCCCAAGGATCTCGCTTGCGTACGCTGTCAAATTCGTACTCGCGAGTCGCAGCACTCCCTGTTCGTCGGAGGCCGACGCGTTCAACAGTGAAATGACGGGAGCGCGGTAGATGGCGCGAATCCGCGTTGATTCAGTCTCCGGCATCGCGACGGCTGCGGCGCCGAGCATCGCTTCGGCGAGTACCGCTTCGGTAACGCTGGCGGCGTCTGCGGTGAGCACGGTCGTCCCGCGTCGCAGCACGGTAACCCGATCTGCGACGCTCAGCACCTCGCGTAACTTGTGCGCGATCAGCACCACGGTGCCTCCCGCATTTGCAAAGCGTCGCGTCCACGACAGCAGGTCGTCGATCTCCTGCGGTGCTAAGACTGCGGTCGGTTCGTCGAGGATTAACATGCGCGTTTCTCGTGCTAGCGCCTTGATGATTTCGAGTCGCTGCTGCGCGCCCACACTCAGCTCATTCACCAGTGCTTTCGGGTCGATCGGCAGTCCCGACTCGTCGCTGATTCGACGGATCTGATCCTGGGTTGCACGCGCGTTAAGGTTGCCATGCGCACCAAGCATCACATTCTCTGTGACGGTCATCGCGCCGACGAGTGCGAAGTGTTGTTGCACCATTCCAATTCCGCGCAACATCGCATCACGCGGCGAGCGAAAGGTGACCTGTGCACCGTCGATCAGCATCGTACCGCTATCGGGACGTTCAAGTCCAAACGCAATCTTTGTCAGCGTCGACTTGCCGGCACCATTTTCACCAAGCAGCGCGTGTACTTCACCAACGCGCACGCTGAGCTCTGCACCGTCGAGCGCGATCACGGGACCATAGTGTCGTTTGATCGCGTGAAGCACCAGTCGCGGCGCGGCGACTGTCACAGTCCAGTCGGTGCCGGAAGAAAGGACCACGGTAGTTGCCATTTTTCGCCGACAGCACGGGCGAGCGCTTGCACGCCCAGCGTTTCCGTGGCGTAATGGCCGGCGTAGATGATCACCATGCCATGCTCCTCTGCATCAACGGCAGTGTAGTGCGGCCCTTCGCCAACAATCATTGTATCGGCGCCAAGTGCGAGCGCGTCTTGCAATGACTCTGCACTCGCACCGCCGCCGCTGCAGATGGCGATGCGCGTCGACATACGATCATCGCGGTGCGGCGTAACGACCGTGTGATGACCGTGTGATGCCGCGAACGCGCGTGCGCGGTCGGCGAGTACGTGCGTCGGAATGCTCGTTTCCACAAACGTACCAATGGGCACACCTTTGAATGCGTGCCATGTTGAGGTGGGGACGAGCCCGAGCTCGTGCGCGAGCAGAACATTGTTTCCGACATTTTGGTGCAGATCAAGCGGGAGGTGCGAGCTGTAGACGGCAATATCGTGATCAAAAAGCAGTTTGTACTTGCGGTGTAGCGCACCACAAATCGGTCGCGCGCCGGCCCAGAAAAGACCGTGATGCACAATGAGCAGGTTCGCGCCCGTATCGACCGCCATCTCAACCGCTTTCAGCGACGCATCAACTGCAGCAGCAACACGTACCAGAGGTCCGCGATGAGCAAACTGCAATCCGTTCAACGCGCCGTTGTAATCCGGCGTGCTCGCGGTGAGGAGCAGTTCATCAAGCCATGCGACGACGGTGTGAATATCTACGGTGCGGTCATCGGCTTGACTCACGGTACCGCAGCGACGGATGGTGGTTTGGGCGCTGCGAAAGTACCCGCGAGAAAGAGCTTTGTCACTGAATCAACAGTGGCCAATGCAGTCGGCGGAATGCTGCTTCGTAGCGTTGGACTGATCACCAGCTTTACGACATCCGTCGGCATACCGAGTGAAATCACACGCGGCGTGAACGATCCCGATTCCACTTCTCGCGCGACGAGCAACAGTGCATGCGGCAGATCAATAACGACGCTGGCTAACACCACTTCAGGCGCGACGCCATTCTGATCGCTGTTTGAGCCGATGATGCGAACGGTTTTCGACTCGCGCGCCGCTTGGAAAACTCCCAGCCCCGCTGCATCGGCGTTCTGAAAGATGACGTCGGCGCCGCGGGCAATCTGGGCGAGCGCCTGCTCCTTCCCTGCACTCGCGTCGTCCCAGTTGCCGATGTACGAGCTCAAAACGCGAATTGATGGCCGCACTGACTTGGCGCCCGCCTCGAATGCGTAGAAGCTCCGTTTCACGGGCGGGATCTCTTGGCCTCCGATCATGCCGATGGTTCCCGACTTACTCGACGACGCCGCGACGATTCCGGCGAGGTATGCGCCATCCTCAAACGCGAACTCCAGTCCCGCGACGTTAGGGCCTGTCCGGTTTCCGGACGTTGTGACGTAGATCGTTTTCGGGAATTCTGGTCCTACGCGCTGGGCAGCGTCCTGATACTCGAAGCCGTGTCCGAAGACCAGATTATAGCCTTGTTCGCCATAGAGCCGGAAATTCTCATCAAACTCAGCTGGGGTCTTTGTCTGGATGTGACTGACACCTGCCGCGAGTGAATCCTTGATCCGCTGGAGTCCTGCGAAGGCACCGGCATTCCATCCCTGATCGGAAACTGGACCCGGTGTGAGCAGCGCGACCTTCATCTTTTTCGCGCCGCCTGTTGCGGTGTCAGCCGAGTTGGACTTTGTAGGTGAGCAGGCGGCTAAGGCGAGTGTGAAAAGGAGAGCCGTTTGTGTGGACAACCGGAGCATCACGCCAGATGTGCTGCTGTAAGTCATTGTGGTATAATAGGTTACAATGTTTGTGTAGAACCTCGAGGTTCTCTACAATGCTGCTGACTATTCATCACGGCGAAAGTAGGACCGCCTTTGCCTCAGCCGTCGGAATCTTGTCCAAGGATGAGCTCTAGCACGCGTGACAAATCGTCATTTGAGTAGAAGTGAATCCGCACTTCACCCTTGGTGGTTTTGCCAGCACCAAGCTGGACGCTGACGTCGGTTTGCAGGTGTTTTCGCAGCCGGTCTTCAATGCTTCGCGCTTGAGCGGAGGCTGGGGTCTTGGGCTTGCTGGTGGGTTTTGCGCCAAGCTTTCGAGCTGTTGGATCCGCCTGGATTCTCCGCTCGACGTCTCGGACGCTCAGCCCTTTGCTAGCGGCTTCGCGTGCAAGTTCGACCATGGCTCGTTCATCAGCCAATCCAAGGAGTGCGCGTGCGTGTCCAAGCGAGATTGCGCCCTCGCCGAGTAGGCGGCGGACGGCGGCTGGGAGTTGGAGGAGCCGAAGCAGGTTGGCGACCGTCGAACGATCCTTGCCCACCACCTCACCAACTTGCGTGTGCGACAACGCGAACTCGTCGACGAGGCGCTTGTAACCTTCAGCCTCTTCGAGAGGATTGAGGTCGCTGCGTTGCAGGTTCTCGATGAGTGCCAGCGTGAGCAGTGTCTTGTCGTCGATCGGTTTGACGACGGCGGCGATCTCCGTCCATCCGAGCGACGACGCGGCACGGAAGCGGCGTTCGCCTGCGATCAACTCGTAGCCCGTACCGCCATTGGGTGACGGACGCACGGTAATCGGTTGAAGCAGTCCAGAAGCTCGAAGTGAGGCTTGAAGCTCGGCAAGTTCTTCGAGCTTAAACTCTTTGCGTGGCTGATATGGATTGGGCCGGATGTCGCTGAGCCGTAGCTGCAGCAACGCGCCAGATTCCGCACTGGTGGTTGACGGCGTTCCGGCGCCTCTCGGTTCCGGCGTCTTCATGGCCAGGAGTGCTTCGAGGCCACGACCTAGTCGACGCGGTTGCTCAGGGGGCATTGTGTATCCCTTCTTTGTGTTCTGCGGGTGACGGCGTCTAACGGTGACGGGTGCGTGGGCGAACGTGCTTGCGATTCGCAGCTATAGACCGCGACTAGCCGGTCGCCTTCGAATCTTGCGCGCCCGCACGATGCCTGGAAATGAGCTCTTTCGCGACGGCCATATACGCTTGCGCTCCTACTGACGCGAGATCGTAGAGGATGATTGGCTTTCCAAAGCTTGGGGCTTCAGCGAGGCGCACATTCCGTGGGATGACGCTCTCGAAGACCTTTGGTCCGAAGTACTCTCGGGCGTCGGTCGCGACTTGTCGGGACAGATTCAATCGCGCGTCGTACATGGTCAGCAGTACGCCGTCGATGCCGAGCTCTGGATTGACGCTCCTCTGGACCAGGTGCACGGTATTAAGGAGTTGCGACAATCCTTCGAGGGCGTAATACTCGCACTGCACCGGGATAAGGAGCGCATCGGCTGCAGCCAGCATGTTGACCGTAATCAGGCCGAGTGACGGCGGGCAATCGATGAGGATGTAGTCATACTGATCGCGGATCGTGGAGACGGCGTTTCGCATCATCGCTTCTCGCGCGTCTCGGTCTACCAACTCAACTTCAGCACCGGCGAGGTCTGCCGTCGCGGCGAGCACATCGAGCGCGGGAAACTGTACATGCCGGTGTCTCGCTTCCGTGATCGTTGCTTCACCGATCAGTACATCGTATGTGGTTTTCGTGACGTTGTCGCGAGACAGTCCGATTCCCGAGGTCGCGTTGCCTTGCGGGTCGCCGTCGATGAGCAACGTACGTTGCTCCGCGACTGCCAGGCTGGCGGCGAGATTGACGGCGGTAGTCGTCTTACCGACTCCACCCTTTTGGTTCGCGATCGCTATGACTCGGGCCACTGGTCTGATGCGGCGATGGGGAATGTGTCTTCAGCGCCGAATATACTCCGGGCACGCCGGCTTGGTGTCATGGAAGTGTTTCACGTGAAACGAAAACGCCCAAACCAACAACCGTGTTTCACGTGAAACACGACGTTGTGCAGACTTTAAAATTTCCTAAGTCGTTGTCTGACAATGAGTTACAAACCTTTTCATCGTTTCATTCTCTGGTCAGCGCACGGTGGACGCTAAAAACTGAGCCTGGATAACCGGCTATCAACAAACAGCACTCCCCCCTTCCCCGACACGAACCAATCGCCAACTTCATCGTTCACGCCACGTACACGAGCACCGCCCAACATATGCCTCTCTCCATTCCATCCAGCGGCCCGTCACTCGCGATCAGACGCGATGCCTTCGAACGCGTCGGGTTGACTCGTGAAACGGTCGATACTGTGCTCAATCTCGCCGATGACGAGTTTCGTGTTGAGGGTGCGTTGATCGCGGTCGGACCACTGCCAAACCCCGACGACATTCCCAATCTCATCGAACTCTTCGAAGATGCAGGATTAGTGTACTTCGACGACTTTATGGAAATTCCCGGTGGATTTCCCGACTGGATTGAGCTGTTCGTGCGGCACCGCTAAGCAGCGCGCGCCGACGCACACACACCAGCAGTCAACTACCGCTGCTGCGGAGAAGTGCGCGTCGCGTTGCGAGCGGTCGAACCTGCCTTTGTCTGCGGTGCGCGCACGATACGATGCACGCCGTGCCAGCCGCAGGCCACGCACCAACTTGAACGAAAGCGCGTCAACAGTTTCATCACATGTCGCGGTTGCACGCGCAGCGTTTCTGCGTCGCACGAAGGACAACGGATTCCGTCAGGCAAGATCCACATAAACACGACGGTTGCTGCGATACCGCGTAGCACGAACAGCCCGCCGAACACCAACACAAACAACGCTGCATCAGACATCGTACGCCTCGCCGATGTGCGGTGGTGTCAAACGGTCTGCCGGTGCGGCTCTATGACCCGTGCGCCTCGGCTGCGAAGATCTACGCGATGAAGGCGCGAGTCATGAGAATCTGTTCCACGATGCGTCGCGCCGCCACATACCGCCGCGTCTCACTTTACGGCCCCACGAAACAGCGTCGTTGTACCGCCATCGCTCCAGACCGCTACGAGAGGCGTACCATCCAACCGACGCGCTGCCACATGCAACACACCCACGCTCTGCGGTTGACCGTCAATCGCGCTGCGCTGCAGCCTCACGCGTTCAGATGCGCCTAGCGTAGGGTTCGCTGAAAGAATGCCAACATTTTTGGCCACGCATCCCGAGTGGCTGTCATGTTCGCGCCGTTCTGCCCATCCTGCTGACGGAGAAAGCCGTGACCAGCTCCAGCAAGCGTGACGGGTTCGTATGCCTTACCGAGTGCACGCATTGTTGAGTCGGCTGCGGCGATGGTCGCGTTGACGCGCGCATCGTTCTCGCCGTACAAACCAAGCACCGGTGCGCGAACGCGAGCCAAATCCGTTACCGCTGGCGACGTGCCGTAATACACGACTGCGCCGCGAAGCTTTGGGTGCGCGCGAACCGCAGTGTTAAACGACGTTGAGCCACCCCAACAAAACCCCACAACGCCAAACTGCTGCTTGGCCGCAGGTAGCGCCATCGCATACTCCGCAGTGGCAGCAATGTCACGCTGCACATCGTCTGCGGCCAACGTGCGAATCAGTGCGGACGCCTGCTGCTGTGTAAGCGTGTCGCCCGCGGGCACAGTGTATTTGCCGCTTAACAGATCTGGCGCGACCGCGATGTAGCCGTCCGCTGCAAGTTGATCGGTGACACCACGTATCCACGAGCTCAGTCCGTAAATCTCATGCAACACGATGACGACAGGTGCCTTGTCGCGGCGCTGCGGATACACAACCCACGCGCGAATTGAGTCTGTGCCACCCGGTCGCGGCACCATCACGTATTCGCCGTGTCGCGGTGACGCTGCCAGTCGCGCGGTCACCGTGGTGGATCCTGCTGGCAACGTTGCGTCATTGGGTTGAGCACCGGCAGTTGCCGCAGCGCTCGATGTTGTTGGCGTCGTGTGATCGCTATGTGTATCAATTGGTTGTGCGCCAGACGAACGACACGAGGTTACGACAACCGCGAGTAGCGACAGCGATGCAAATGACATCACGGAACGAGCGCGCATCAGAGACCACCGGAGAAATGAGAGATACACATCACAATGATCGTCCTACGCTGCAGCGCACTGTCCATTGGAGTCTACGACGGAACGTATGGCAATCCTTTGCGACGAACGCGCACGATTCGACATGAGAATGCGCGACGTATCACACTAACGTTGCTACGCAACAATACGCTGTGGCTCTGATAATGAGCCTCGCCCGAATGCATTCAACTCGGCGCGCTCCCGCTCAGCTGCCGTCAGGTGCTGCGCAAGAAAGGCAGGTATCCGTTCCGCGAGATACGATCGCGAGCGGAACGGCGAGCTTCCAGCGATGAACCCAACGTGACCACCGCGCGGCACGAACTCCGTCTGAATGAGCGGATTGTGCTTCACGGCCGCACGAACTTCATCGAGCACGTCGCGCGGCAAGAATGGATCATCTGCTGCGCTCAACAAGAGCAGCGGAAGCTGTGTGCCGCCGACAAAGTGTTTCGCACTGGACTTGGTGTAGTAGTCGGTGGCGCCGAGGAATCCGTGCAACGGGCCGGTGATGATGTCGTCAAACTCCCAGAGCGAGCGGATGCCGCTGATTCTGTCGCTGCTTGGAAACAATTCTGGGTATCGTGATGCCTTTTCAAGGACCTTCGGCAAAAGCGTGCGCAAAAACCAGCGCTGATACAATGACGACGCGCCGGTGCTGATGTGGCGTGACCCACGTTCCAGATCAAACGGCACCGAAACGCCGGCGGCAGCGCGAAGCGTGCTCGGGATGCGATGCTTCCCTTCACCCAGAAGTTTGACCAAGACATTCCCACCCAACGACACGCCGCACGCGAGCAGTGGTGCATTGGGATACAGCGCAGCCAGACGGTTCAGAAACCACGCCGCATCGTCGGTCTCGCCGGAGTGATAGAAGCGCGGGGCGCGGTTGTTCTCTCCGCCGCACGAGCGCCAGAGGAGGAGGTCAGCTGCCCAGCCGCGCGCCTCTGCTTCGCGGAAGAAAGACGGGACGTAGTGCGATCGTTCGGTGCCTTCCAGGCCGTGGAACAGCACGAAGCGTGGCGCGTCGACTGCCTCGGGGCGCAACCGGATCACGAACACATTGTCGCCATCTGGAGTCTGCCACGTTTCGCGAAGCGCCTGAACGGGACGTTCGCGGCTGACGAACTTGCCCCAAAGCGTTTGGATGTGTGGATTTCGCGCAAACCAAGGAGCGCGGAAATGCGGTGTGCCAGTCATCAGGATCTCAGCGATCTTCTGGAGATATTACGGAGAGCGCAGCGCGCTACGCACGCTACAAGGCATTGAGAAGAGAAACGGTTCCGTGTGTGTCGTCGCACGAAATGTTGACATGAGGTGGTCAGACGGAGCACGGGCGATGCGCGGAAAAACGTACCGTATCCGGGTAAGAACCCGCATGGGGCGATTCGAGGAGCCATAGGTGGAGCCATTCTCAGAGAGCAATTTGAGCCGCCATACATGGAGTTATTGGAGGTGCAAATCATGCAGTCATGCGCGGAGCCATACCTTCAGCCGTTCGAGCGGCGACTGCAGAGCAACCATTCTACAAGCCATTCCAGCGACCGCTGACGCAGTCCTTTGAGCAGCCAGTCGAGAAGCTCCTGACGCGGCCAATTGAGACGTCATGAGAAAGCGCACTGGCGATGTCAGTTTTTCATCAAAATTGCCATCTTTCGCTGTCAGCAATGAATTTGGCTCTCTTGTAAATACCACCTGCGCGTTTTCGCGACACAACTGTACATATGCCCGTTCAGATCTTCGGTACACGAAAGAACTCTGCCACACGGAAAGCGGAGCGATTCTTTGCAGAACGTCGCATTCCGGTGCACTTCGTCGATCTGCAAGAGAAAGGCGCGTCGAAGGGCGAGCTCCAGCGCTTTGTCCAGAAGTTTGGCGTTGATGCGCTCGTAGATCGAACCAGTCGCCGATTCCTGGACCTTGGTCTAGGTCCGGCGCGATACGGAGCCGATCGTTGGATCGAAATCCTGATCGATGAGCCGATGATTTTGATGCAGCCGCTAGTCCGCAACGGTGGAAAGTTGACTATCGGTGGAGAATCAGAGGGTGACTGGAAGGCGTGGATTGCAGATGGTATCAAGTCACAATAAGGCCAGTGACAAGCCAGTGAGCGTATTTGAACGGCATTCTACTTCGTTGACCAATCAGCGAGGGAATCTCGTTACACGACTATCCTCGCCCGCCCTTCTTCAACGCCTTCGCCAACGTCGCGAACTCCGGTGCGCCAACTTCGAAGAACTTTGCCTCCACCGCGTCCACCAACCGCAAGGCGCGGTCTGCGAGCGCACCGCCGAGGTCGGTTACTTCAATCGATTTCGCACGCCGATCTGTGGGATGTGGCGACCGAAGAATTAGGCCGCGCGACTCCAGCGTGCGAAGCACTTCCGATGTCATCACCGTATCGGTGCCGGCATGCGCGGCAATATCAGATTGCCGGACGCCGCTGCTGTTTGCATTTAGCCAAGCGGTAGCGACCAATAAGCGAAACTGCGCGGTCGTAAGGTCCAATGGCGCGAGCGCGGTGCGGAGCTTCCCCTGCCATTTTGTGGCAACGAGCTCAAGAACAGCGCCTCGGTTTCCCGCAGGTGACGCCGCTCTGGCGGAGAGCAACGGCGCGTGTGAGTGCGTGGCCATCTGGATCCTCAACTCCCGGCAGTGATTCGGGAACAGTTGAAAGCTGCGTGGCCTACGTCGCGCTTGCGCCACGAGTGCATTGCGGTGACCTAATGTAATTAGTGAACGAATGAACACACTACGTTCACGAATGAAATGAGGTACGCACGCTAACTATATCACCCTATTCGACTTCAGTCGCCAGCGTTTACAACGGTTTTAGTGAGTATACGAATTAAAGTGGTTCGTACGCTTTGTAAATAATCGGTGGATAGGCCGCTGGCGGGTGCAATCATGGCAACTGTGCCACAGCGGACTCTCTACTCCGCCAGCAAGCCTCCGGGACGCCGCTCGTAACTCCCCGAACGCGGCTCGTACTCGCGCGTTGGCCGCGTCGCACAGTCATGCGATTTCGTAGAAAGAGAAAGGGCGGCTGGTACATTCGACGCAGTGGATAACAACAACACGCTGTGATCTCCGTGTGAAGGTCACTGGGTAGGGGTGTTCTAGAGGTGTTCACCACACGCCAAGTCCGAGCGCTCGTTCGGCGCGTTGCCAAGCGCTCGCCACAGCTGTGTCGTAGTTTCAGACGAAAAATCAGAACGTCGCCACTTATATGTTGGTAAGCCGCGATTACACCCCTGAATACCGGAGCTTCGGTGAACAACAGAGTTGGTATTCCGCTGGTTCGGATCAATGTGGGGCTAGCTGTGGTCGGCGCTGTCGCCTTCGGACTTGCCGCCATTCCGTTCACGGTGCTTGGCAAGATCGTCTCCGGGGCTCCGTTCCCTATCACGACCTCCAATTATCTGATCAACATCGGCGCCTTCGCGCTGATGGGAGCGATCTTCAGTCCATTGCTGACCTGGTCTGCACTGCGGCGCGCGCCGCTGTGGCGTGCGCTCAGCGAGCCTGCCACCGGCGGTGTGATCGGTGCGACCATCGGAACAATGCTGGGTTCCGGTCCCGTCTTCCTACTCCTTGCCCCCGTCGGCGTAGCGCTTGCCGCGTGGCGCTTGAACCGCAGCGTTCGTCCGACGGGTGATGAAAAAGTTGGCAGTGAGCGAATCGCGCCGATCGCCTCTTTGTCACTGGTTGCTGCGCTGCTTTCAGCGTGCGCAAGCGCCTCGCAAGGCAATATCTACTCAGCACCGACTGCATTGGCCGGAGAGTACAAGTTCATCGGCCATGTCGGCGGGGACGGTGTTTTTGGAGCCATTCGCTTCGATTCGGCGGGACAGGTCGAGCTTGATCTGCAGGTAAGCGGACGGCATTCCGACGCCTGTGTGAGCAGGCAGAGAATCTCGAACGGCAAGATGTCTCTGCACTGCGGAGGTGTAAGCATGCAGTTGGCTGTTGCCGACCAGATGGTCGCGCCACAAGCGATCGCGTCGTTCCAGCGGATCGTATCAAGACGCGCCGAGTTTGACCCATTTCGCTGCGCGTCTGGCGCAAATAGTGCGAACGAGTGCGCGCCAAACAACACAGACACTCGCACTCAAGTCACGCGCAGGTTTAGCGGACGCGTGCAGGTATCGCGTGTCGACCCAGCGCACCCCCAGCGGAACTGAAACGCGGTATTTGCATCACGCCGCCAGTTTCACGCGGAGTAGAAATGTCGAGCGACGCCATGCAGGGCAGGTTTTCTACGCACGCAGCCAGCGCGAATGGGAACGAGGCGTTCGCCGCTAAAACTCCCAGATGAAACCAATCGCAAAAACGCCTCAAGGAAATCAATCGCTAAAACTCCCCGATGAAACCAATCTCCGGCTGCAGTTGGTGCCCGAATTTCTCGCGGACAGCGGCCTGCGCATGCGCCACCAACGCTCGCACATCAGCCGCCGTCGCGGCGCCGAGGTTCACCATGATGTTGGCGTGCATGTGCGAGATCTGTGCGTCACCGATCCGAAAACCCTTTAATCCGCACTGATCGACCAGGCGTCCCGCGCCAATCCCCTCCAGCTTCTCGAAGATTGAACCGGCACTCGGGTGATGCTCTAACCACGGATGACGCGCGCCGCGCCAACTCAGATTCTCCTGCAGGATGCGGTGCATCGCGCCACTGTCACCGCGCGTGAGCTTGAACGTCACATCGAGCACCACGTCACGGGTGTGGTGGAACACCGTGTCGTCGTACCCGAAGCCCACGTAGTCCGCCGTGACCGAGACGCGCTCGCCGG
>JANNWU010000071.1:0-29683 GCA_031408755.1 Gemmatimonadaceae bacterium
GTGAAGAAGGGATCGAAGATACGGTCGCGGACATCTGCGGTCATGCCGCTGCCGCTGTCGGTCACCCGGAGCCGGGCCTCGCCCTTCTCAGCCCCCACCGCGAGCCGGAGCGTACCACCTTCGGGCATGGCGTCGTGCGCATTCTCAATCAGCGCCGAGACCACCGATTGGAGCAATGCAGGATCGGCTTGCACGGTCGCTGGCGTCGCGTTAAAGCGCCGTTCAAGCACCACATCAGAACCGAGCACATCGCTCAATGCTTCTGCAGCGGCTGACATCGTTTCGTTCGCGTCAAGCTGCGACAGATTCAACGTTTCGTGCTGACCCACTGCGCGCACTTGGCGCATCAGCGCTTCGCCGCGATGCGAAAGATCAGCGATTCGCTCGAGTGCAATTCGACGCATATCCGCGTCATCGTCACTCTCCATTGCGAGCTGAGCAAAGCCAGCCATGCCATTCAACACTTCACCAACTTCATCCGAGACGCGCGCAGCGAAGGTCACAATCGCATCACCATCCGCAGGTGCAATCACGCGCGCGACCTCTGGGATCTGTGCCATCGGCGCTGCCGAACTCATTGCGTCCGCAGGCATTGCGCAAACGACGCGAACTGGTCGCAATGCATGCAACACCTCCACAACCCACAGCGCACACTCACGCGATCCGGTGCGGGTGCGCAGCGTGGCTGTCGCGGTGCGAATCCGCACACGCTCAGCACGCGTCGCATGTTGCGGCGCAATCGCCTCGGCGCTGGCCGTGAGAAAGAGCTCAGTATCACGCTGCCCAATCAACGACGGCGCCGCTACATCAAGCAGTCGCCCCGCCGCGGCATTGGCCTGTTGAATCCGGCCGCTGCCGGTTCCGACGGTTGAGGCGTCCGACACCCACATTGCGATGGGGCTTTCGTCAAACACTTGCGACGACAATCGCAATTCTTCTTGCATCACTTTGCGCTTTGTTTCGAATTCCAGCGCCAGTGAGTTGATCGCTCCGCCAAGATCGCCGATGTCGCCTGGCTCCTTTGCGGTTGCTGTTCGATGACTGCTTGCACCCGCGGCAATGCGCTTGGCATCGGCGGCCAGCGTTTGGAGCGGGACCGTGATCCGACGCGCCGCGAGTGTAGCACCAATACCCGCGATCAGTAGCGACAGCAGCGCAAGCGCCAACGAATCGCGCACACGCTTTGCCGCCGCAGGCGTGGACATGGATGTGCCAACATACACGCGCCACGGCATTTCCTTGA
Source organism: Gemmatimonadaceae bacterium (assembly GCA_031408755.1). Lineage (GTDB taxonomy): Bacteria > Gemmatimonadota > Gemmatimonadetes > Gemmatimonadales > Gemmatimonadaceae > JACMLX01. The sequence goes on from JANNWU010000071.1 coordinate 1,244, forward strand.
GCACGGCGAATCCCACGGCGCGCTGCACGTTGTCTGGACCGAGCATATCCAACGTGCCCTCTTTTTCCAGCATACCGCCGAATGTATTGCTGTCACGCACGTCGCGATCAGTCCACCGCTCTGGGGTGGACAAGCGACCAAGCAGCCAGCCCGAACTGCCCGTTAACGCGATGACGGCACCTTCGGGCATCGAGTCGCTGGCCAGCAGCATCTGTATCGCGCGATCGCTGAGCGTCGCGACAATCGCGCCCGGCTCAGCTGCGAGGCAATCGCAACCATTGGCCGCGCGCGCCAGTGGCCGAGCAATGATCATTGCGATGGAGTCATTGATACCACGACTGCGACCTTCGTCAACAAAGCTCTCCACATCATCTGTCGCTGCGAGGCGAATGTTGGCCTTTGCCATGGCTGCCAGCGAGGAGCGTCGAGCCAGTGGAATTCCATCGATGCGCTGGCCGTCGCCAATGAACAACGCCTTGCGCGCGCCGCTCGAGTCGATCACCGCGATTGTGAGCGCACCAGTAAGTGCTGATGTGTCGGCGAGAAGGCCCTGCAGTTGGCCGTTTCTCGTACGGCGAGCTTGGCTGACTGCGGAGTCGAGCAGCAATTCGATAAAGGCGATGCGGTCATCGATCCCACGTGCCGCATCACTGGCACGGCTAAGGCTCTGCGACCGCAAAGCCACGCCAGCGACCGTCTTTTCTTGGGACGCCGTCATAGCCGCGAACACCAAAAATGGTGTCACTGCGGCGGCCACGGCGAGAAGGACGCGGCTCCGGAGACTGGAGAATGGCTGCACGATCACGCGGCGAAGAGGTGCACAGACGAGCAGAAACGGCTTCGTCGCCGGTATGCAATCAATCGTTAGTTCGGCACGGCCCGTGCCAGTTATCTCAAATAGTCCGGCTCGCCGTAAACGGCCTCATCAGAATGACTTACGCGAGAATGGCCGAATGGTTCTTGGGGTGAAATCGCGGCACGGTGTGGCGGCCCCGCCTCAGTTCGCTAGGCGAGGCCACTACAACGGGCGTTAGAAATCCTCGCTCGGCCGGCGGCGCTTTTCGGGCACCGCACGCCCGTACTGGCCAGCGTCGTTGCGGCTGATCTTCTTGCGGCCAACCAGCGCCTCCAGCACCAACTCGCAGGCCGCAGCGGTTGTCCCATTATCGGCAGGGTCGGCGAGTCGTAGCGCCCGAACAATGTTCAACAGTGACGGAACTGTTTCGAACGCCTTGACCATCGTGGCCGCCGCGACGTCATCCCCAACTTGTAACGCGCCACCTTCGTCAAACCAGATCACAATCTCGTCGCTGGAGAAGTCTTTTCCGGCGTGCGCCAACGTTGCATCGGCGGCGCGACGAATCAATTCGCGCGCGATTTTGTCACCGCCCACCAGCTCACCTTCGTACTCCAATTCGATCTTGCCGGTGATGGCAGGTAATGCCGCATACACGTCGCTCATGCGCGGCACTGCAACATCTTCATTCGTCTGCAACGCGCGCCGTTCTGCGTTTGACACCACGTTTTCGAGCACCGAGATCGGCATGCGCTGTGATACGCCGCTCCGACGATCGATACGCTTGTCTTCGCGCGCTTCGAACGCAATCCGTTCGACCAATTCGGCCATGAACTTTGGCACAGAAATTTTGACGGAATCACGCTGCGTCCACGCTTCCTGCTTCGTGATTGACACGCCCAGGTCAACTGTCAACGGATAGTGTGTGACGATCTCGCTGCCAATGCGATCCTTCAATGGAGTGATGATCTTGCCGCGGGCGGTGTAGTCTTCAGGATTGGCGGTGAAGCACAGCATCACATCGAGCGGCAGGCGCACGGGGAATCCTTTGATCTGGACATCCCCTTCTTGCATAATGTTAAACAAACCAACCTGCACCTTGCCTGATAGATCGGGTAATTCGTTCAACGCAAAGATGCCACGATTCGCGCGCGGGAGCATTCCAAACTGAATGGTGAGCTCATCGCTCAACATATGACCGCCGCGTGCTGCGCGAATCGGATCAACATCGCCGATGATATCAGCAATTGTCACATCCGGCGTTGCGAGTTTTTCGATATAACGTTCGTCGCGCGAAACCCACGCGATCGGCGTATCGTCGCCACCTTCCGTGAGACGCTGCTTGGCGAACTTTGAGATCGGCGCAAACGGCGAATCGTTGATTTCACTGCCAGCAACAATGGGCATTGCATCGTCGAGCAGTGCCGTCAACGCGCGCAGAATTCGACTCTTTGCCTGTCCGCGCAAACCGAGCAAAATGAAGTTGTGTCGGCTCAGCAGCGCATTAACAAGCTGCGGCAGAACCGTCTCTTCGTAGCCGATCACACCTGGCAGCAATGTGCCACCAGCGCGAATACGCGACAGTAAATTGGCACGGAGCTCGTCTTTTACGGAACGATTCGCGCGGGCTGGCTCACTCCACGACGAGCGTTTGAGCGCGCCAAGGGTGTCAGGAAATTGAGACAAGTCGTGCTCCAAAAGTCAGTGAGGTGATGCAAACCACGTCAACGCGCGGAGTGGTCGTGAACGTTTCCACGACAACCAGGCCAAAGCGTCAATCGACGCGCTCTGGTGATCGGTTCGCGGACCGCAAAAGCTACACGGGCCTGGGTGCGCGCCCCGCGCCCCACCTCATCCGACCGAGGTGACTTCCACAAGGTTGTCGTAAAACACTGGGCCGCCGCCAAGGTCGGTGAGCCGCTGCGAGGTGGTGTCGTTCGCGTTGCGGCCGTCGGCTGCAAGCTTTGTCCACCAGATAGACGGTGCCCAGACCACCCCGCGCCGAATGCCGTCGCTGATGCGCACGCGCGCAGCGAACGCGCCACGATCGTTCTGGATTAACACCATTTGTTGATCGATCAGCGAGCGCTGTCCGGCGTCATCAGGATGCACAATGCACTCTGGTTCTCGCGCACTGCGCCGCAGCGACTGCACATTCACAAAGCTGGTGTTGAGAAACTGGTGTGCCGGACTCGAAATCAGTTGCAGTGGGTACTTCGCTGCGAGCTCGGGGTCACTCTCCGCCGATTCGTACGGCGCAATGTAGGTCGGCACGGGATCCAATCCCATTGCGTCTAAGCGCGGTGACACAAACTCGCAGGTCCCGCTCGGTGTCGCGAAACCACCGGTGGCGTACGGAAGAAACGGACGTGGCACATTCAGTCTCATCCAGCCACGCTCAAAGAGCGATTCGAATGTGACGCCGTTCAGATGCGTGTGGTTTGACGCTAACACCTGTCGGATCATGGTGATGTCATCGTCTGCAAAACAGGGATCATCAAGACCCATGACCGCAGCCAATCGGCGGAAAATCTCTGTATTGGGTAGCGACTCACCAATTGGTGCAATCGCTGGCTTGTTCAGCGACGCATAGAAATGACCGTATGCAAGATGGACATCCCAATGCTCGAGCTGCGTTGTGGCCGGTAACACAAAGTCTGCCCAATCGGCGGTGTCGGTCTGAAAATGTTCGAGAACTACGGTGAACAGATCTTCGCGCGCCAGTCCACGCTGCACCGCTGACCGGTCGGGTGCGATTGCAGCTGGATTGCTGTTATACACGATCATTGCTTGCACTGGTGGCCCGCCTACGCCAGCGTCGGGCAACGTCAGTGCATCGCCCAGCAAACTCATGTTGATCGTGCGCGCAGGCGGACCCAGGTCGCTGCGATCGAGTGCTTGTTTATTAAATGCAAATGCACCGCTGGTCGACAGGTTCACACCGCCGCCAGGTGCGCGCCAATGCCCAACCAGTGCAGGCAAACAGGCGATGGTGCGCACCGCCATGCCTCCGCCAGCGTGCCGTTGCAAGCCATAATTGACGCGCAAAAACGCCGCTTTCGACTTCCCGTATGCCATCGCGAGCGCGGCGATGCGCTCTGCTGAAATGCCCGTGACATCGGCAGCGCGTGACAACGGCCACTCTGCGGCGCGCGCGCGCAGTGCCTCGACGCCGGTGGTATAGCGCGCGATGTAATCGTGGTCCAACCAATCGTGTGCGAACAGTTCATGCATTATGCCCAACGCCAGCGCCGCATCTGTGCCCGGCTTGAGCGCCATCCACTCATCGCATTGCTCGGCGGTGCGGGTGCGAATTGGATCGATGCAGATCACGCGCGTGCCTTTCTTGCGCGCTTCAAGAATGAACGGCCAGAGATGCGGATTCGCCGTGAGCGTGTTCGTGCCCCACAGCAAAATCAGGTCGCTTTCTGGTACGCCTTCGATGTCGGCGCCGACGTTTGCGCCAACTGTCATTTGCATCCCAACGCGTCCCGCTTCGGCGCAGATGGTTCGTGCGAGGCGACTGGCACCAATGGCGTGAAAAAACCGCCGGTCCATGCTGCTGCCTTGCAGCATTCCCATTGTGCCGGCGTAGGAATACGGCAGAATCGCTTCTGGACCATGTGGGCCGTGCCGAATCGCATCAAGCTTGGCACCGATCTCGTGCAGGGCGTCGTGCCAGGAGCACGGTTCGAACTGTCCGCTGCCCTTGGGACCCACCCGGCGCAACGGTGTGGTCAGCCGGTCGGGATGGTACGTGCGTTCGAGATAGCGATTGACCTTGGCGCAGAGAAATCCGCTCGTAACCGGGTGCTCGGGGTCGCCTTGAATTTTTGTAGCGCGACCCTGGCCGTCTACCGTTACCAGCGTCGCGCAGGTGTCGGGGCAATCGTGCGGACAGGCGCCACGGACAACGGTGGAGCTCACTTCGGCTGTTGCAGTCACGAGAGGGTCGCTAATGCTGGGACTGTTGGTCCAATAATTGTGACAAATTCACTTGACACGTGAACCTTGGGGCATATACTTCACGCCGCTTCCAGTCGGCGGGCCCGTCGATCGGAAGCTTAATTGTGTCACCACCTTGGAATTCCAGGAGATTTTCAAATGAAGCGTATCGTCACGTTTGCCGCCATGATCGTTCTCGCCGCCTGCGCCGCGAAGACGGAAGAAGCACCGAAGATGGATTCCGCTGCAGCCGCACCGGCCGCAGCTCCGGCTCCTGAAGCAGTTGCTCCTGCCGCTACGATGGACAGCACGAAGAAGGACAGCACGATGGCTCCAGTCGCTCCGGCGATGGACAGCGCAAAGAAGATGTAATTTCGCCCTGACCGGCGAAGTCTGCGGGGCTGCTCTACTTAGAGCAGCCCCGTTTTTTTTATTCCGCTGCGGCGTCCATCACAATCGCGCTGTGGTGTGCGTCGTCCGATCCGAGCCAGAATAGCTCCGCGCCCTCTGCGATCTCGCGCCGCAGCATCGCAATGGCCACATGAGCACCATCGTCAGCCACGGCCGAACTACGCGCGTCGCCAATTGCGGCCCCATCAGCGGCGTGCAGGGACGTGCCGGTCGGCGGCGAGATGGGCTCAGCAAAACGAATCTGTCGAAGTGTGCGATTGACGTGACCACGAAAGTGCACACGCGCGACTGTTTCTTGTCCGGTGTAGCAGCCTTTCTGATACGAGATCGCGTTGAGCCGATCCATGTTGGCTTCTTGCGCGAGCGTACCCTCGTCCATGTCGACGCCCCATTCAGGGCGAAATGCACGCACGCGTTGCTGATGCCATGCAGCGTCATCACAGTGTATCGCGCCGGCAGCAGTGAGCTGTGCAAGAAGCTCAGCAGAATCGTGACGAGCGCAGAACAAATCGAAGGTGTCGCTGCGCCCGAGATCTGGTACGCGCGCCACGCGCACTGTCGTGCTGCCCACCGTGAGCTGCTGGTGCGCGAATGACAGAGTCGCAGCATCATCCGCAAACAATGCTGCATCGCCGAGCACACGGCGCAGTATGAAGGACGATCCTGCTCCACTCAATGTCAGGCACGACGTGCTCTCTGTAACATTGACATACGTGGCAAGACGCGGGTTCACATACTTTTTAATCATCGCCGCGAAGCCAACGCCAGCGGCGGCGTTCGCGTCTACGTGGAATGTCTCGACGGCTGCATCGTCACCGAGACTGGCGAAGATGCGTATGTCCGCAATAATCCGCCCCTTCGGCGTCAGTGCACAGGCGTAAATGCCATCGCCGCCACGGAGTGCGAGCACGTCATTCGTCACCAGACCGGTGAGTGACTCAGCGGCCTTTGCTCCGCTGAATTGCATGCGCAATCTGGCGCTACGGTCAAAAATGCACGGCGCCGCGGTTGCGGTTACTGCGGTGGAGCTATCCATAATCCCCTACGGTTGCGCGACAATTGTGTTGATGAACGATGCGTGAACATCTGCTAAACGTGACAGTTGGACACCCGTGATCTGCACTACGTTCGGAGTAATGACGATCGTTCGTATTCCGGCTTGCGCGGCAGTGTCTTGCAGCGCGAGCGGTACAATGGCAACGGCGTGCTCTGCCTGCATTCGAGCGATTGCGCCGCTCCACGCCAAGTGCTGCACCGCCGCGTCCGTCTCAGCAACTGAGCGAATGGTGCGGATATAGTCCGTGAGTTCCGCCGCATTGAGTAGATGCCCCGCTTCGCGCATGTTGGCTCGCGTCACGACGCCGATGAAATACTCCGCCGCGAGCGCCAGTAAAGCATCGCGGGCCGCGGGATCAAATGCAGGAGTTACAGCCATAATTTCATGCTCGCCCAGATCGGCGGCACGGCGCAACGTCAGCTCTCGTCCCGTGCCATCAAGTGACTGCGCCGCGGAAATTCGCGACAGCGCCATTGACGCTGTGGTTCCATCATGCGCGCGGCTTACTACCTCCACTGGCAGACGCACACCTTCGTGCGCGAGCGCGCTATGCAAAGCCCGCGCGCGAAGCTCCTGCGTATCGAAGAGCAGTTGTTCAATTTCAAGCACAATCGCGATGCGCGTCATTGACGCGCATCAGCGGCGTATGCAGCATCCAACAGATCGATAGGATGCACCACACGCGTTGCGCTGCCGCTTCGCAGCAACCCAGCGCCCAATTGCATCAGGCAGCCCGGATTTCCCGTCACCACCAACTCAGCATTCGTCGCCTTAATGCAACGAAGTTTCGGCGCGAGCACCGCATCCGATACAGTTGGTTCGATGAGATTGTAGATGCCTGCTGAACCGCAGCATTGATCACTATCTTCAAGCGGAATGCGTGTGAGATTTCCGATCGCGTTGAGCACTGTCAGCGGTGGCGCTGTCAACCGCTGTGCATGCTGCAAGTGGCACGGTGCATCGTACGTCACACGCAATGGCGACGGTAGCGACGCCGGCTTGGGGCCGGCCGCGGCCAAAAGTTCTGTCGCATCTCGAACACGCGCACTGACAACCTTGGCGCGTTCGTACCACGCCGGCTCGTCTTGCAAGAGGTGCGCGTACTCTTTCATCATCGCACCGCACCCAGCGGCGTTGGCGGCGATCAGCGCGTTGGGCGTTTGCTCAAACGCCGCGATGTTGGCACGAGCGAGCGCGCGTGCTGCAGTCAAGTCGCCAGCATGCGCGTGCAGCGCGCCGCAGCAGCGCTGCGCCGCTGTTTCCACAATCTGGTAGCCATTCACGGACAACGTGCGAACGGTCGCGCTATTCGTCGCCGCTTGTAGCCCTTCCATTACGCAGCCACGCAAGAGCGTCACGTCGCCGCGATTTTCCGCACTCGCAATTGGATATGGCGTGGTCACGATCACTGGTCGCGTGCTGGCGAGCATCGCCATACCAGCACCGAGTCGGCCCGGCAAACGCATCAGCAGCGGCGGCAGGCCGAGCGCTCGAACTACGCGTCCACCAAAGAGTGCGAGCGCAAGCAACGGACCTGACGCAAACACAGCCAAAATCAATCGCGCGATGGGTGGCGGCGCTGTCACCGTGCGCAACGTCGCACGCGTTGCCTCAAGCAATTGTCCGTACGGCACGCCGCTAGGACACGCCGTTTCGCAGGCGCGGCAACCGAGACAGCGATCCATGTGCTGCTGCACCACAGGATCCGTGAGCGCGATGTCACCGTCTAACAATCCGCGCATCAGCACAATCCTGCCGCGCGGGCTGTCGTTCTCATCTTCCAGTGCGAGATACGTTGGACACGCTTGCAGACAAAAGCCGCAGTGCACGCACGCATCAATGCCCGCCTCCGCCGCCGCCAAAGGCGAATTGGGCAGCGCGCACGGTAGCGCACGAGATTGCAGTACTTCTTGAGCGACGCTACTCATCGGTTACTCGACGCGGATTGCAGATACGGTGCGGATCAAACGCATTTCGAATACCGGTGCTAAGGGGACTCGCGAATGCGTCAGGTTGCGTACTCCACCACGATGCAGGCAAACGCTCCGGAATCATTGTCTCCTCAGGCGCGCGGAGTTGCAATACAGTGCGCACACCAGGCGATTCATTTTCCATGCTGATCACGCGACACACACCGCGACCGATGCTTGCATGCAGTTGCACCTCGATTTGCTGCTCGGCGAACAGCTTGGTGATCCGGTCCAGCCGGGCTGGCAGTGCTGTGACAGCGCCGCTGCAACGCGCAACTGCATGCGCCTCTATATCCAGTAACGACAGTGTACCCCACACACTCGGCGAGCACTCAACGAATGGCCCGAGCGCGCGCAGTGCGGTGCGTTGACCCGCAACGAACGCATTGTTCCCGCCGATGCGTACAAGAATTGCGCCATTGCCGTCTGCAACGCCAAGCATTTGTGCGACCCGTGAATTAATCCACTCGCACGCGAGCAGCGAAAACGTTCCGCGTCGCAGTGCCATAAAGAGCGATGACAATGCTGCCGGATCAGCAACAGGCAGCGCCAGCGTGAGATCGTGTGTGGGAAGCGCACGAAGCCGCAGCGTAACTTCGGTGATCGCGCCGAGTGTGCCCCAGCTACCAGTAAACAGTCGGACCAGATCGAAGCCGGCGACATTCTTGACGACACGTCCACCAGGCCGCACGATGTCGCCGTAGCCAGTGACCACTTGAAGGCCAAGCACGAGATCGCGCGGTGTTCCGAATGCATGTGCGAGTGGCCCCGATGACGCCGTCGAGATTGTGGCGCCGATTGTGCCATGGCGATCACCGGCAGGATCAAGTCCAAGCCACTGTCCATGCGCTGCGGTAGCATGCGCGAGCTCCGCGAGTGATGTCCCAGCGCGCGCTGTGATGGTCAGATCGCCAGGGACGTACGCAACGATGCCGGTCACTGCACTCAGTGAGAGTGTGCGTTGCGCATCAATGGGCGCACCAGCGTTTATCCACGTATTGGCGCCGAGAATGCGAAGCGGGGCGGTGTCTGCGATCGCGGCTTGCATTGCCTGTTGCACGTCATGAACGCTGCTTGGCGAAAGTGCGACTGCTGTAGCGGCGCTTGTCACGATGCGTGCACAGCGTGTGGCCGCGCCGACGGTGCCTGGTGCCATTCACGACACGAGTGCACCGGCACCACTTTGCCGCGGTTCGCGCGATGGTCTGGATCAAACACGTCGCGTAAGCGGCACATTGCGGCCAAAGTATCGCCGTCAAACAGCGCGGGCATATAGTCGATCTTATCCAAGCCTACACCGTGTTCGCCCGTGATTGTGCCACCTTCGCGAATACACGCGTGCATGATGTCGGTCATACACTGATGCACGCGCGCCGACTCGTCGGGGTTGGTGCCGTCATAGCTCACGCTAGGGTGCAGATTTCCGTCACCGGCGTGAAAAATATTCCAGACAGCGACGTTGTAGCGGGCACTAATCTCTGCGATCTGCTGCAGCACCGCTGGCAGACGCGTTCGTGGCACCACGGCATCTTGCAGCACCAAATGCGACGCGACGCGACCCATAGCACCAAACGCTTTTTTACGGCCTTGCCACAACAGCGTCCGTTCGGCGTCATCAACGGCGATGCGGACATTGCGTGCGCCGTTACTGCGGCAGATCGCCGCAACCGCTGCAACATCGTCTTCCAAACCGTCTTCGACACCGTCGAGATCGACGAGCAAAATTCCGGCACAGTCAATTGGGTATCCTGCCGCGTACACCGATGATTCCACGAGTCGTACTGCCGCACCATCCATCATTTCTAACGCGGCGGGCAGAATGCCACTCGCAATGATCGCACTGGTCGACACTGCGGCATCGTGAAGCGACATAAAATCAGCCAGCAGAGTGCGTACTCGCGGTGGGTTTGGCAGCAATCGCACCGTGCAATCCAGCGCAATGCCAAAACAGCCTTCCGAACCGACGAATGCTCCAAGCAAATCGTAGCCGTCGCTCTCACCGTGCGCGGCGCCAAGCGTCACGATGTTTCCGCTTGGCAGAATCACCGTACATGCGACAGTGTGATTCAGCGTCACGCCGTACTTCAGACAGTGTGGACCGCCCGCGTTCTCAGCCACGTTTCCGCCAATTGTGCACGCGGTCTGACTGGACGGATCAGGGGCGTAGTGTAAGCCGTGCACACCGGCAGCTTTTTGCAGCGATGTATTTACGACGCCCGGCTCGACGGTCGCGATGCGGTTGTCGGCGTCAATCTCGAGAATGCGCGTCAAACGATTGAGGCCAATCAGAACCGTACCATCGGCCAACGACCCACCGCTCAGCCCTGTGCCTGCACCACGCGGCACAAATGGAATTCCTGCGACCGCCAACGCGCGCACCACCGCAATCAACTCGTCGCGCGTACCGGGGAAAACCGCAAGCGACGGCGTTTGGTGGTAGCCGGGCAAGCCGTCACTGGCGTACGCAACAAGCGCGCTGTCGCGCTGCAACACGCGACGCGCACCGACGATTTGCGTCAAAGTCTCGGCAATTGCGTGCACAGAGACTCGGCCGACTGGTGATGGATTAGCGGGCATCATAGACACCCACACAAACTACCACCTCGCGGTAGTTGTGCCGATCAGCTTCGATTACGCGTGATCAGTGCGCGTGGCAGCGATGGTTTCAGCCAGCGAGAGCAGCGCGGCGAGCTCGAATGGCTTCGCGAGCACAGGACGCTGCGTTCGGCCTAAAAATGCGACTGTTTCATCGTCACCCATATCGCCCGACGACAGGATGAATCTGTTGGCGACGCAGGGTGCGCGCTCGGCGACGAGATCATGCAGTGCGATGCCGCTCAGTCGTGGCATCCGCATGTCAGAAATCACCGCATCAAATCCGCCGCCAATTATCTCGCCGTCTAACAAAAGCGCGCGCGCACGCTCGCCATCTTCAGCTTCTGTCACACTCCAGCCGCGTCGCGTGAAAAATCGACGTAACGCCGAACGCAGTGTGGGCTCGTCATCCACTAGCAAGATTGACCGCGTCGCGGGTGCAACGTCAGCCGAGTGTGTAACGGAGAGGTCGTGAGGCGCGATCATTCCTGACATCGTAACGGGGAACGAACAGATGTATTGATGCCAACAATATGCGCTGGTAGCTGAGACCGTTGTACATGAGAATTATTAGAGAGAACACATAAAAGGCCACGATGCTCGCTGCATCGTGGCCTTTTATCTCTTTTCAACCGCACCAACTGGATCTCGCTACGCGACCTGCCAGAACTCTGCCAATGGGCCACCGGCGGTGCTCTCACGTAGCTTTTCAAAAGCGCGTTCGCGGATCTGGCGAATGCGTTCGCGAGTCACGCCGAGCATATCGCCAATTCGCTCCAACGTCATTGGTTCGACGCGTTCGTCGAGGCCGTAGTACATCGTCAAAATCTGACGTTCGCGAATGGTGAGGTGTTTGTGAATTGCATCCTTCACAAAGACGCGCATGAGGCGCTCGTCGGTAGCCTCTTCGATGTCGGCGCCATCGCTCACACTGAAGCGCTCACCCAACGTGCTTGCGTCACGGTCCGACTTATCGACTGGTGCATCCAGCGATGTTTCGCTGGTGGTCATCTGGCGCTGTGCTCGCACCGTGTCGGCGTCTTCGTTGATCATCTGGCCGAGCTCGGCATCGCTTGGTTCGCGATTGAGCTTGGTGGCGAGGATCTGTTCAGCCTTCCCCATGCGAAGCAGTGCGGAATTCTGGTTCAAGGGCACGCGGATGCTGCGAGTCTGCTCGGCGAGGGCCTTTAGAACGGCCTGGCGAACCCACCAGACGGCGTACGAGATGAATTTGACCCCTTGATCGGGATCAAACTTCCGGACGGCCTTCAGCAGCCCCTCGTTGCCGATGGCGACGAGTTCGGCCAGATCCAAGCCATGGCCCTGATACTTTTTCACGTAGCTGATGACGAAGCGCAGGTTGGCCGTGACCAAGCGCTCGGCCGCGGCTGGATCGCCTTGTTGGGCCAGTCGTGCCACGGCGCGTTCTTCGGCCACGCTGCCGATGAGGGGGAGGCGCTTGATGTCGGCGAGATACTGGTCGAACGTGCTACCACCGCTGCTACGTGTGGTCAGGCGACCACGGTTTGACGAGACCTTCTCCATAAGTGGAGTCTCCGGAGCTAGGGCGTCGCATTGCACGACGCCAGCCGTCTGGAAAACATCGCATCGTGGGCTGGACGAAACGATGGTCGAAACCGGGGCGTGCCGATTTCGTGACGCCAATAACTGTCATGGGAACATTACATGTCAAGTGTCAGGGAAAGTTTACAGTTTGATGGCAAGTAACCAGTTACAAGAGAGGAATGATCTGAAATAGTAGACAAAGTGTCACATTTCCCAATGAACTTGAATAGATGAGTCCGTTTTAAGTTGTCGAATGACAAGCACTTCTGACGCTCGGCTGTAGCTCGGCTATTTGTTGGACTGGCGGACTAACTGCGCAAAACCGCGGCGTCGTCCGAAGCGTCGGGCCGCAGCGCAATCGGCCATCCAGACGTCAATGCGACCACCCTTGATGGCGCCTCCCGTATCGTCCGCTAGGTAGCGACCCAGCGTTTTGCGGCCAATAAAGAGATCAACGTCACGTCCCAGCGGGAAAAGCGCGCGGTCGACGGCGATGATACCGTCGCGAACGAGGTTGCCGCGACGGGTGCGACCTTGCAGGCAGTACGCCGTCATGCTGACCGCTACGCGCTCGCCGGCACGCGCGCGTTCTTCGATGCTTTTGAAGAGGCGGCCGCGCGGCAGTAGTGCGGCGGGAAGGCGCGCGATTGGTAGGCCGCCAAATGGATCGCGCCGCGCGTTCAGATCAACTCCGGTGCGCGCATCTCCGGTGGAACGCGAATCGGCGCGCACGCCGCCAGCCATCATGCCGCTATCACCTACTGCGGTCGAATCAGTAACTGCCATCTCTGCTGTTGCCCTTGGTGTCGCTGGCCGGGGATGCAGCACAAACCAGATCGCCGCACCACCGACCAACAGCTCAAACACAATGCGAATTCGTTGCCGCTTCCGGCGACGACGCCGAATGAATGGTGGCGTGGGTGAGCGGGTCACGCGCGTTGCAGCGCGCGGAGTACGGTCTCGCGATCAACAGGTATGCCGTACTCGCGATCGGCACCTGCCATGGCTCCCAACCGCGCAGGGAGTGCGTACTCCACAATACCGGCGCGTGATTTCTTGTCATTGCCGGTGGCATCCACAATGGCCTCGACCGTCAATGACGATGGAACCTGCGTAGGCAGCGCACATGCATGCAGGGCATCTTGAAGTACCGGCGCGAGAGCCGCGTCGCAAATACCCAGTGCGATTGCGATGCGTGTCTCCGCCATCATGCCAATCGCGATGCACTCACCGTGCGGCACAGTGTAGTGCAGCAAATGCTCGAGTGCATGGCCAACGGTATGACCAAAATTCAACGTTTTCCGGAGCCCGTTCTCACGCTCATCAGCGTGCACTACAGCTGCCTTGATCGCGACGCTGCCGCTCACAACGTCGTGCCAGTCAGCGGCAGCGATGTTAGCGCTCGCGACACCCGCGCTCGCGACACCCGCGCTCGCGACACCCGCGCTCGCGACTCCCGCGCTCGCGACACCCGCGCTCGCGACACGGTGGAAGTAGCCTGCGTCTGCCATCACGCCGTGCTTGAGCGCTTCAGCGAGACCGTTGCTTCGCTGCTGCGGCGTGAGCGTTGCGAGCGTGTCGAGATCGGCCACCACTGCAACCGGCGGATGAAATGCACCCACGAGATTCTTCCCGTGCACGGTGTCAACGCCAGTCTTGCCACCGATCGACGCGTCGACCATCGCGAGTAGCGTAGTGGGAAGCTGCAACACGGGAATGCCGCGCAGATACGTGGCCGCCACGAACCCCGCCAGATCGCCTACGACGCCACCGCCAAGTGCGACAACGAGGCTGTCACGACCGAGCTGCGCGGCGAGCAACGCGTCAGTGACACGTGCCCACGTCTCGCGCGTTTTGTGCGCTTCGCCCGGGGGAATTGTCACGACAGTGCAGCGTTCCCTGCCGATTGTCGCAATCACCTGTTCTGCGTAAAGCGGACCAACGGTGCTGTCTGTGATGACCGCGACGCGATGTGCGCGATCAATCGCTGGGACAATGCTGCGCAGCGACGCCAGCACGCCGCTGCCTACGTGAATCTCGTACGGCAAGATGCGACAGATCGTCACGGACAGGCTACCAGGTGACTTCACCAGCGCCTGCGCGCTTGTTCGCAACTCGCGCGAGCGTGAAGAGCAAATCTGAAAGACGATTCAAATAAATGATTACGAGTTCCGGGACGTCCGCGTCTGATTGCAGTGTGACCACGCGTCGTTCGGCGCGCCGACAGACGGTGCGCGCAACGTGCAGGGCTGCCGCCTTCGGCGTACCGCCGGGCATGATGAATGATCGCAGCGGATCGAGTTCGGCCTCGCCAGCGTCAATTGCGCGCTCCAGCTGTTCGATGCGCTCTTGGTCGATCCGAGCTTTCGTTAATTGCTCAGACATTTTCTCGCGGTCTGGCGTCGCGAGGATCGCACCGATTGAGAAGAGATCACGCTGGACGGGCACCAATACTTCGTCGATGCGCGGCATGAGTTCCACGGCGCGAGCCATACCAATCACGGCGTTCAACTCATCGACATCGCCGTACGCTTCCACGCGCGGGTTGTCCTTCGCCACTCGGCCACCGCCGAACAGCCCGGTGTCGCCCTTGTCGCCGGTGCGTGTGTAGATCTTGAATGACATGGACCAAAGATAGCCCGAGCCAAGAGGACGCGGCTGGCATTTTGGCGGTCCCCGGGGTTTCGGCACCGGCGCGGGTCGATGAGCTTTAACAGATCATGACACACGAACTCAGGGATATCACGATCATTGGCGCAGGCCCCACGGGTCTTTACGCGCTGTTCTACGCCGGCATGCGCGGGGTATCGGCGCAAATCATCGATGCGTTACCGCAGGTGGGTGGCCAGCTGGCGGCGCTGTATCCGGAGAAGTTGATCTTCGACGTGGCCGGTTTTCCGCGCGTATTGTCGAAAGATCTGGTCACTGGGCTCAGCGATCAGGCAGCACAATTTGGCAATCCGACGCATCTGAATCGCACCGTGACGGGATTGGACGAGGTGGGTGATCACTTCGTCGTGCGCACCACCGATGGCGATTTCGCTACGCGAGCGGTGGTCGTCGCTGGTGGTATTGGTGCGTTCTCGCCGCGTAAGCTGCCGCAAACCGTGTCGCATCCGTGGTATGGTCGCGGCATTGACGACGTCGTGATAGATCCGGCGCGATACACGAACAAACGGGTGCTGATTGTTGGCGGCGGCGACAGCGCGTTCGACTGGGCACAACAGCTTCGCCCGCGTGCAGCGCATATCACACTGATTCATCGCAGCGATCGCTTCCGCGCGCATCAAGCCACGGTCGACGACGTGCTCGGTGCCGCCGCACGTGGTGACGCAACGTCAGTACACACCTTCCACGAATTGCACGACCTGATCTCTGAGAATGGTGAGACGTTGTCAGGCGCTGTCATTCGCAACACCAAAGACAAATCCACAACGTTGCTCGATGTGGACGTGATTCTGCCGATGCTCGGTTTCGTGAGCGATATGGGTGCGCTGGCCGAGTGGGGACTGAACATCGAGAAGGACGAGATTATCGTCAATTCGCAGATGGAGACTGGTCGCGCCGGCGTGTACGCCGCGGGTGACATCACGACCTACTCAGGAAAACTGAAGCTGATTTCGGTGGGTTTTGGTGAAGCGGCGACGGCCGTGAATCAGGCAGTGCATTGGATTTACCCAGAGAAGAAAGTGAATCCGGGACACTCGTCGAACCTGGCGATTTTCGGACAGCCGGCGGAGTGATGTTCGCGTAGCCGCAGCGCGTGCGCGTTAACGGGGCAGCATTGTCGCAGAACGTAAGAGTGCGCCGTTACGGCTGGCCCGCGCGCTGCTGTTCCGCTTCAATTGCGTTCATGCGTTGCTGGAGCGCAGCGACGTCGGTGGCCAATGAATCGATCGTGACAGCGGTCAGCCGGACCGCGGCGGCGACGGGCGCGGCTGGCGAGTGATTGCCGTTCCCACGCGCAACGGGTGCTACGGTTACGGCGGGCGCTGTGTTGCGCGCAGCGGTTGAAACGCTGACGGGCAAAAGTGGTGCTGTGACAGTAGGTGCGGCGATACTGCGCGCGGTGCCACCAGTGGCGAGTCGTCCTCCTATGAGACGCATGAAGCCACGGCCAAACGCGCCGCCCCAACTGCCCGCGAAAAGCGATTCGCCAAGCGATCGTTTAAACGGACTGCTGAGCAAAATCGCAGCGGCGAGTGCACAGGCCAAAAGCCCACCAAAGAACTTGGTGGCGTTCAATGCACCTTGCAGCTTTGCATCACCATCGGTGAGTGCGCCACGAATGATGAAGAACAACGATGTTGCCTGCCACGCCAGAATGACGCTGGCTGCAACAATGCGCTTGCGCCGACGTGCGACAAGCGTGGGATCTGCAGCGCGGCGCGCACGAACTTCGTCGCGCTCTGCCTGGATTGCACCGAAGAGCCGCTGCAACTCCGGCACGGTGTATCCGGCGCGCAGAAGTCTGCGGATCTCCTGAACAGCGCCAACGCCAGCCACCCACGCCGACGCGGCGAAGATCACGCCAAACGAAATCCAGTTGCCATTCCCGAACTTCGCGACACGGTACGCGCCATACGTCATCAGCATCAAAGAGACCGTAGTGCGCAGGCCGACGCTGCTCAGTTCTGGCGCCAGCAGACGCACCGCCACCGGTACATCCGGCGTCGCGAGCTGCGTGGCATCCAGTGCTTCTACAAGCGATTCGGCTGTCTGAAATCGATCGTCAGCCTCCTTCATGCAACACCTGTCGATGGCGTCGCAAAGTGCAGCCGGCAGATCAGAGCGGACGCTCGCAAGCGGCGGTATCGGTTCGGTGAGCTGCTTTACCAGAATGCGCTGCGTTGAATCACCAAACACGGCATTACGGCCCACCATCGCAAACCACGCCATCAGCCCAAGCGAATACAGATCAGAGCGACCATCTACTTCCTCACCCGCCGCCTGCTCAGGACTCATGTACTCTGGGGTGCCAACTACTTCGCCAACGCGCGTGAGTCCTGGCTTGCTGGCAACGGGCGCGATGGCGCGTGCAATGCCAAAATCCATCACGAGTGCACGGCCTGTCGCGCGCTCAATCATGATGTTGTCAGGCTTGATGTCACGGTGTACAACGTCGCGACCGTGTGCATACGCGAGCGCATAGGCCACATCTTGCAACAGCCGCACGGCATCGCGCTGTGAAAGTGGTCCATCGCGTTCCACTCGCGACGTGAGCGACTCACCCTCAACAAACCCCATTGAAAAGGCGAGCACCTGCTCGCTCTCCTCAATGGCAAACACCGGCACAATATTCGGATGCGAGAAGCCAGCGGCGAGGCGGGTTTCGCGTAAAAACCGCTCGCGTAAATCGGGCTGCGCGGCAAACTCTGACGGCAGCACCTTCAGCGCCACCGGTCGGTCTAGCCGCGTTTCGCGCGCCAGATAGACGGCGCCCATACCGCCGCGCCCGATCAGTCTCTCGATGCGATATCGATCGCCGAGCTGACGACTAAGTGCAGTGAGATCTTCGTCCATCGCCACGGCGTGCTCTGCGAATAAGGGACCGGCTACGACACCCGCGGATCGCTGCGCTTGTAGGCGAGATCAGTCAGCAAGTTCACCAGCACGAACACGACACTCAGAAATAGCACCGTGCCTTGAATGGCCGGAAGGTCTCGGCGCGCGATGGCGTTTACGACGTACCGGCCCAGGCCCGGCCAGCCAAACACCGTTTCAGTCAAAATGCTTCCGGTGAGATAGCTGCCAACGTCAAGACCGAGCACTGTCACAACGGGAATCAATGCGGTGCGGAGCCCGTGACGCATGACCACCGCTCCGTTGGACAATCCCTTGGCGCGAGCGGTTCGCACGTGATCACTGCTCATTGCGTCCAACATGCTGGTCCGCGTCACGCGCGCCAGATACGCGATGCTGCGCGAGCCGAGTGTCAGCGCGGGGAGGATGAGCACCAATCCGCCGCCGTAGCCACTGGGTGGCAGCCATTTCAGCGTCAACGAAAACAACAAAATGAGTAGCAGGCCAACCCAGAACACCGGAAAACTGATGCCAAGGTATGTGGCACCCATCAGGATTTTGTCGAACGCGCCCGCAGGTTTCAAGGCTGCGAGAATCCCGATACCGATGCCTAAAATTATCGCGATGCTCATCGCTGCCAGTGCGAGTTGCGCCGTTTTGGGAAAGCGCTCGCGAATGTCCTGCATGATCGGTCGACCGGTGATGTAACTCCGCCCGAGATCACCGCGTAGCACACCACCGGCGTACGTTGCAAACTGCACCGGCAACGGTTCGTCAAGCTTCAGCTCAGCACGCAGTCGTGCGATCGTCACCGAATCGGCGCGTTCACCGACCATCTGCTGCACCGGATCACCCGGCGCCACATAGAGCAGCAGAAATACGGCGATGAGTACACCGGCGAGCGTCGGGATCGCGAGTAACAATCGTCGTGCAAGAAAACTCATCGCGCAAAGCGTTGACGGGTGATCCGCGCAGCGACGCTCACTTCATGTGCAATCAACGATTGGCTCGATCAATCAACACGCCCGTCATCCGTTGCCCGTTAAAAATCGTTGGCGCGACCCAGTTTTTTAACCATGGCTGCACCGCGTACAGCTCATTGTAGAAGAACAGAAACACCATTGGTGACTCCGCAAACGCGATGCTGTCGGCACGTGCGTACAGTGCCTGACGTTTTCCGCCATCCGTCTCACGACGCGATGCGGTGACGACAGAGTCGAAAGTTTCGTTTTTGAAGAAGCTGACATTGCCGCCCACGCCAGCGTTCGCGGAATGCAGCAGGGGATAGAGGAAATTTTCGGCATCGGGATAGTCGGCGTACCAATCCTTCAAGACCAAATCTGCCTCTCCCTTTCGCGCCGCTTCGCGCATGCTCGCACTTTCGCGCTGCACCAGTTCGGCGGTGATACCTGCTTCCTTTAAATAGCCTTGTAAGGCTTGAGCAACTCGCGATTGTGTCGCGTCTTGCGAGCACCACAATTTGACCGTGATCCCATTGGGGAAACCGGCCGCGGCGAGCAACGCCTTCGCCTTTGCAACATCATGTGCATACGGCGCACGTGTGGTGTCTGCGCCAGCCAGCGATGGCGGCACGATCCCAGCGGCTAATCGTCCGCGGCCGCCGAGCAACTGTGCGAGGATTGTTTTCGTATCGACTGCGTGACTGATCGCTTGACGAACTCGCACATCGGCCAGTGGACCGCGTGCGGTATTGATGGCCACGTACCAGAGGCGAAGGACAGGCGCGGCTTGCAACATCGCCTTGCGTTCGTCGGTCTGTTCCCACTGCCGAGTTTCGGCTTCGGGGATGTAGAGCAGATCGACATTGCCCGATTCAAACTCGGCCACTGCAGTACTGGGTTCCGGGATAATGCGTGCCACGAGGGAGTCTTGCAGCGGCTTGGCGCCCCAGTAGGCGTCGTTGCGCGCAAAGCGCACGAAATCGTCGTGCTTCCACTCCGTGAGCTTCCAAGGCCCAGTGCCAATCGGAGCCTCGCCGAAGTTTGCCGCAATGGTACTTGGCACAATCGAGGCGACCGGCATCGCGAGCAATTTCGGAAAGATCGCAAATGGTTCGGAGAGCGTAATCTGGATCGTACTGTCGTTCTCGACTCGCAAGCCGCTGATCGCCGACGCTTTACCAGCCGCGAAATTGCGGGCACCGTCGATAGGAAACAGCGGCCATCCGCGACCGCCGCGTGTCTTTGGGTCAAGCACGCGCGTGAAGCTGGCGACGACGTGCTGCGCCGTGAACGCGGAGCCGTCATGGAACTTCACATTCCGTCGCAGGGTGAATCGCCAGATGCGACCATCGGGTGAGACTGTCCACGACGAGGCGAGCGCGGGTTCAACCTGCGCGTCGGCGGAGAATCGTGTCAGTCCCTCAAAGACGTATCCCACCGCGCGACCGGTTGGCACGTCGGTGGAGAGCGCTGGATCAAATGAGCGTGGATCGTATGTGTCGCGACTATCGACAATGGCGCGGCGGCTCGGCGTACTTTCGCCGCCCGTACAGCCAACAAGTGTGGCGACGGAGAATGCAGCGGCGGTCAGTCGGAGCAGGGAGTGCATCGCGGCGAGGCTAAGCGTAAAAGAGAGCGGGCCATCGGGACGTTGGCGAGATGAGCTAACCTGTTGTCAGGAAAGCGCGTACGTCGTTGACACCGGGCGCGGTGAGGACGAAGTTACGGCCAGTTCACACGGGGTGCCAACCGTGCCTGTCGCGCGCAACGGTGCGACGCTGTCAATCGTCCCCTCGGTCCGCACACTGTCGCGCGCATTTACTACCGTTTCTGACCGGCTCCGGAGCACGGTGCGCCCGATTCGCCGTCCGCTTCGGTTCGTCGGTGTCGCGTTGTGCTTGGGATTGCCAACGCTCACACAGGCGCAGCGCTGTGATCCCGCCGAGTTGGAGGTACGGTCTCTCAAATTCTCGGGGAATCGCGCGTTCTCAAGTAGTCAGCTGGCGAGCGTCATTTCGTTGACTGCATCTGATCTCTCCCAGCAGTTGCCGGTGATTCGCGTGGTGTTCGGTGTGCGTCGGTGCGGGAATCCGGGGCTCGTCGCAATCGATCGTGCGCGACTGGTGATCTACTATCGTCGTCGTGGGTATCCTGACGTCGCGGTGTATACCACCGTGCAGCGCGCTGCAACGACAATGGACTTGCGCTTTGTGGTCAGCGAGGGCCGCGTGACATCAATCGACACGTTGCGCGTGGTTGGTGTTGAGCGAATTGAAGATCGCGAGCGGCTGACACGTGACCTGCCGATCGCCAAAGGTGGACCGTTTGACCAGTACCTGCTTGAGCAGAGTCGCGACTCGTTGCGTCGGCGATTGGCGGATGTGGGCTATCCGTTTTCGCAGGTGTTGGTGAACACCGATGTACAGCGCGGTGAAGGTCGTGACTCATTGCGACGGACGGCGGTGGTGGAGTTTGTGGTACGCACCGGGCCGTTGATCACCATTGGCAATGTCGTCGTGCGCTCGGTGCCTCGCGGTGGCA
Source organism: Gemmatimonadaceae bacterium (assembly GCA_031408755.1). Lineage (GTDB taxonomy): Bacteria > Gemmatimonadota > Gemmatimonadetes > Gemmatimonadales > Gemmatimonadaceae > JACMLX01. Next base: position 22,610 of record JANNWU010000071.1, read on the forward strand.
AGCCGCAGCAGATTCCATCGGCCAAAGTGCGCGAACTGGTGGGGCTGCGCGCTGGATCACGTTACGAGCAAGCTGCCGTTGAACGGGCGACACGGGCCTTGTATCTGACGGACGCGTACCAGCAGGTTCGCATTGAGCCGCAGTTGTTAGATTCGCTCACAAACGCGGATTCTGCGCGAGTTGATGTGGTAGTGAATCTTGCCGAACGGTTCATGCACAGTCGCGCCGCCAGTGTTGGCTTCGGCACGTTAGACTGTTTTCGAACACAGTTTCAATACACCGATCGCAATTTTCTGAAACGCGCCCGACGTTTGGAATTGACGGCGCGGTTGAGCAAAATTGGCATCGGCAAGCCACTGGATATTGAAGGCGCGGACGGGCTGTGCGGCGTGGTGGCGAATGGCAAGGATCCGTACAGCGACCGATTGAATTACTACGTGGGTGCGACGTTGCGTCCTCCGGTAGGGCCGGGCGGATTACGCATTCCGGAAGTCACGCTGTACTCGGAAGTACGCGGCGAATTTCAGACATATCGGCGCACAACACCAATCGGCGCGATTGCCAGTGTTACGCTGCAGGCCGCAAACCGCTTGCCTGTCTCGCTGGCGTATGACCTGAGCTTTGGACGCACCGAAGCACAGCCGGCGCTCTTCTGCTCGGTGCTCAACCGGTGTTCACCAGATGATCGGCGTGTGTTTGAAGAGACGCGGCGCTTAGCGGTGGTCGGCGCAAATTTCAGTCGTGATCGTACCGATGATCCGATCAATCCAACTCGCGGTTCGTCGATGCGATTGGCGATTCGCAACGCGTCACCGTTAACGCTGTCTGACACAGTGAAATTCAGCAGCGCCGTGTTCGACGCCAGCTTGTATCGCGGTATTGGTCTTGGAACGACGCTCGCACTTCGCGTGCAGGTTGGCGCTGTATTTGGGAGCAACGATCGATTGGTACCGCCGCAAGAGCGGTTGTACGCTGGCGGTCCGACAACGGTGCGCGGGTTCCGACAGAATGAGTTGGGACCGGTTGCGTACGTGGTCAATCCTGATACGGCGCAACTGGTTCGCAAACCGCTTGGTAACGGCACGTTTACATACGAAGTGGGTCCCACCGTTCGGCCGTTTCGTGTGGTGCCGGTGGGTGGAAACACCGTGGCAGTGGGCAATGTTGAGCTGCGTATTCGCAGTCCTTTTCTTCCAACACTGCTGCAGTGGACGCTCTTCTCCGATTTTGGCCAGGTGTGGAGCCGCGGAGGTAGCGATGCGAGTCTGCGCGAGCGACCGTTGCGTGTTACACCGGGATTGGGCGCGCGAATCTATTCGCCGATTGGCGTGATACGACTCGATTTGGGGTACAACAGTTATCCCTCGCGCGCTGGCGCCGCGTACTTTAATGAATTGCCCAGTGCTGATGGTACGCAGGCGTTGCTCTGTGTGAGTCCGGGAAATTCGATTGTTGCACGCGAAGTGACGGAGATCGTGAACAACGTGCCGCGCGTGCGCGTGGTGCAGGCGAAGTACGATCAATGTCCTGGCACGTATGCGCCGCAGCGGAGTCGTGGCGCACTTGGTCCGTTCACATTTTTCTTCGCGATTGGGCAGGCGTTTTGATCCGATGATTCGCCGTCGCAGATTGGTGCTTGTTGCGGGCTTGCTGACCGTATTGCTGATGGCAATAGCGGCCGTTGGTACAGTGCTTGTTGTCACTGGCACCGAGTTTGGGCGCGGGTGGATACAGCGCACGATCGTGCAGCAGATTACGCCGGCGGTGAAGGGTAAGCTGTACGTCGGCCGCATTAGCGGACCAATCCTTACGGGCGTGACGTTGGACTCGCTGGAGATTGCTGACAGCGCGGGCGTCGTCATGGTGGCAGCCGGCAAAACGACGATGCGTTGGGATCCGCGCGATTTTCTTGATCGTCGGATTCTCATCCAGCGTCTGATCACAGACAACGTGCTCGTGCAGATCATCAAATACAAAGATGGTGATTGGAACTACAAGCACATTTTTCCACCGGGGCCGAAAGGTGCGCCGCGTGCGCAGGGAAGTTTTGGCGAGTTCATTGTGCTGGATAATGTGTCGCTGACGCGCGGAAAGTTTTTACTGACAATGCCGTGGCAGCCGGACGATTCATTGCGTCGCACGCGTCGTGACAGCTCGATCAAGTTCAATCTGGCGCGCACCGATGCGCAGATTCGCCGGACGCCGCGTGGCTTGGTGCGCACGTGGCGGTGGGAAGAGGGCTATCTGAATCTGTCGCATGTGCGCATGGCGCGACCAGATACGGCGGGAAAGCTGTTTCAAGTGACAGACATGGGGATGACCGAGTTTGATCCCCCGTTTCGTATCGACAAAGCGCGCGGTGATTTCCGCTGGCTTGGTGATTCGATCTGGATTGACATGCCGCACTTTCAATTTCCAGGATCATCGGGCAATGCGAAGGGAAAGATTACGTGGGGTAGTGACCTACCAGTGCGGTACGACATCGCCGTGCACGGCGATACGGTGGCGATGAAAGACCTTGCCTGGCTAACGGAAACATTTCCGACGCAAGGCACGGGCTCAATGAATCTGACGATTCGGAACGATCCCGCCAATCTTCGTGTGCTGAAGTACGGCATCACGAACATGGATGCGCGTAGTGCCGACTCGCGCATTCGGGGCCGCATGACGTGGGGCGTCGGCGGCCCGGTGGTCACGTTGACGGACGTGGATTTGCGCGCCGATCCGTTGGATTTCTCGCTGCTGCGTGTGTTCAATGGTGAGCCGTTCCCGTTGCCGTGGCGCGGACAAATTACCGGAACACTGGTAGGCAAAGGTGGACCGCTGCACCGCTTCGATGTGGACGACATGCGATTCACGTTTCGCGACGCGAATGTTCCCGGCGCAACGAGTGCGGGCAGTGGTCGAGGGCAGCTCGACATTCTGTATCCCGCCTTCACCAAGTTCCGCGGATTTGAAGTTGATTTAGAGCGCGGCGATCTGCGCACACCGCGATTCCTGAACAAAGAGTTTCCTCGCGTCAATGGTTTCGCGCGCGGTTCCGCGATACTCGATTCATTGTGGTACGATCTGCGGCTCAAGAATCTGAGTGCGTTTCACGACGATGGTTCTGGCGCGACGCTGTCGCACGTGACCGGCGCTGGTCGAGTGACGCTGGAACCCACCTACGTGCTCTATGACATGCAGTTGGATGCACAGCCGCTGTCTTTCTCGATGCTGGCGAATTCCTACGCGAAACTTCCATTGCGCGGCACGATGACTGGGCCGATCACGGTGAAAGGCACCATCGCCGCGATGGAAGTGACGGGTCAGCTTACCGGCAGCGCGGGCAGTTTGACGGCGAGTGGAATCGTCGACATTGAGCCCAACGGTTATTCGATGAAAGGTCAGGCTGCGTTTGATCGTCTTGATCTCCGCAGCGCCTTCGAACGCAACACCATGCCAGTCACACTGCTCACCGGGCGTGCCGACATGGATATGCGCGGTGATTCCCTCGCAAATCTCGATGGTCGGATGAGCGTGGCGCTTGAACGCTCGCGAGTCGACGCGTTGCGCATTGACGCAGGAGTAGCACGTCTCTCGTTTCGCGACGGAATTGCAACGGTTGATTCACTGAGCGTGCTCTCGCCTGCGCTCACGCTCACAGCGCAGGGCGGCCTTGGGCTGTTCGCAGGCCGGAGCGACTCGCTGCTTGTTCGAATCAATGCTGACTCTTTGGGTGGGTTGCGACCGTGGCTAAGCGTGAGTGGCAATCAGGACGCGCCTGATTCACTCGGTGGCAATCTGCTGCTGCGAGCACAGCTCACTGGTCGTCTCGATTCGTTGAGTGGTGTCATCTCACTTGCCGGCCGCGATCTGTTGAGCGGTACACTCGCAACGTCGGTGGCTAATCTGACCGCGACTGGCGCTTGGATCCGTGGGGTTCCAAGCGGCACCATCGTTCTGGAAACAGACAGCGTGTCAGCGGGTACCGTCCGCTTGAATGGCATTACAACCAGAGGTCGCTTTACCTCTGCGCGTGACGGCGAAATTTCAATTGACGCCCGCGCCGACAGCGGTGTTCGCGTGGGGTTGATCGCGCAATTGCGTGGCGGCGCAAACGATTCGTTGATCGCAACGATTGGAACGTTGTTCGCGTCTGGTCCGCGCACGCGCTGGGAGTTGCGGCATCCTGCCAGTATCTCTCTGGCGAATGGCGAGGTCGTCCTCGATTCGCTGGTCGTTGGAGACACCGGCACATCGCGGATCCGCGTACAAGCGCGTGTGCCAGATCGTGACTCGGTGATGCTGTCGGTTGCAGCCAGCCACGTTTCACTGCGTGACATCGCGTGGGCAACACGCCGCGCGAGGCCACTCACTGGCCTATTGGACGCGTCTTTGATCATGCGCGGAACGCGCGCCGCGCCGACCGCCATTCTCGATGCCACGGCGACCGGCATGACGGTTGGGAGTACTGCGCTCGGCGATGCGCGGTTGCAGGGAACGTACGCCGCGAATCGTTTTCAGAGTCAGTTCACGCTCAGTGAACGGAATAGTACGGCACCGCTCTTGGCGGCAAGCGTTTTGCTGCCTGTCATCGCGACGCTGGATGCTATTCCGCGACTGCAACGCGATGGTGAGTTAACGGGATCGCTAACGCTGAACAACACTGCGCTGGCGTTGTTTGAGGCCGTGTCACCAGTGATCACTGACGCGAGTGGAACGCTGACAGGCGAACTGAAACTCCGTGGCTCAGTGCGTGAGCCGCGCATGGATGGCACGGTAGTTTTGACCAATGGCGCGAGTTTCATTGCGCCGCTTGGCGTGCGCATAGTTGGCATGGACGGCGCGCTTCGTTTCGCGGGCGACAACGTGACGATGCCGCGCCTGACGTTGAGCGGTGCCGGAGCGCGCGGTGGTTCGGCAATTCTCAGCGGACGGATTGGCTACGCTTCGCTGGAAGATCCCTCGTTCGATCTGCGAGTTCAGGCGACAAACTTTCGCATTCTTGATCGGCCACGTATTGCGACGCTGCAAGTGTCCACCGATCCTGCGGGATTGCAAATTCGCGGGACGCAACGCGGCTCCGTACTCACAGGCAACGTGTCGATTCCTGCCGGTGAGATCACGATTCCTGAACTTGGTGTGGCGAAGAATCTTGTGTCGATCGATGATCCGGAGTTTTTCACACTCATCGATACCACCACATCGCAGGGCCGATCGCTGCTGGCTGCCGCACCGTCACCAGCGTTGCGCAATTTGGAAGTGCGTGACGTACGGCTCGCGATGGGCAACGATGTCTGGCTCCGCTCTGCTGAGGCAAACATCAAACTTGCCGGTGATGTTGGCGTAACGCTTGGACGCGCACGGCAGGATTCATCGCGTGTGCAGTTAGCCCTGGATGGTACGCTGTTGGCCGAACGCGGAACATATCGATTGAATCTGGGACTTGGTGCGGTGCAGCGCACGTTCGAGGTGGAGCGCGGTACACTCAAATTCTTCGGCGAACCAGAACTCAATCCGTCGCTGGATATCTATGCGGTCAATATCGTGCGACAGTACACGCGGCAGGATCGTGATATTCCGGTTCGTATCACCATTGGCGGTACACTGGTTGCGCCGACGCTCAGATTGGGCAGCGCTGATCCCAATTTCGTGCTCTCGGAATCAGACGCGATCAGCTACTTGTTCACCGGTCGACCAAGTTTTGCGGTGACCACAGCTGAAGATCGATCATCATCACAAGCGGCCAGCGTACTGATACCAACCCTCGGAAGTGCACTCGGCGATCGCGTGGCGCGAGCGCTCGGCTTCGATCAATTCCAGATTGAGACTGCGGGTGGTGTGAGCGGTCAGGCGTACGGCGTCACATCCGCACTTGCAAGCACGCGGCTTGGTGGCGGTGTGCAACTTGGCAGTCGGACATTCGTGCGTGCCACCGTTGGCCTCTGCCAACTCTTTGGCAATACCCAAATCAGCACCAATCAGACGCTAGGCAACTCGATCGGCGCAAAAGTTGAGTATCGATTCAGTCAATGGATTTCCGCATCCGTGGGTATTGAACCGCCCACCAACGCGCTGCAGTGCAACATTGTGAACGCGCGTAATTTCGTGCCGACACCACAGCAGTTTGGTCTCGATATTACGCGCAAGTGGGAGTATTGAGCCGTGGCTGCGGTGACACCGCTGGTGCTGGTTGGACCTAGCGCAACTATGCGCGCATTGGCGGCTCGCGGCGAAGAGCTCTCGCGTGACGTGACACGACCGGTGCTGATTGTTGGTGCGCGCGGATTGGGAAAGCAGCACTTGGCGCAACGCATTCACGCGGCATCGTCGCTGGCTGGTGCACCATCGCTGACGATTGATGCGCGCCATGTTCCAGCGGGTGCATTACACGCGTTGCTATCTGTGGATCTGCGCAGCACGTCGCTGTTCGTTCGTCACATTCAGCGGCTGTCGCTGGCTGACCAAATGGTGTTGAGTGATCGCACGCAAGGTCAGCAAGGCTCGGCGCGGCTAATTGCGACAAGCGCCGAGCAACTTGTTGGGTTGGTCACGAGTGGTGTGTTTTCGGAAGAGTTGTACTATCGAGTGCATGCGTGGCCAATGCTTCTGCCAGCACTTGCGGAGCGCGAGCACACAGATCTACTCGCACTCGTTCGCGAGTTGCTGAAGCAGACAGCTGACGGTGATGACACACTACCGCAGACTCTCGATACCGCGGCGTCCGATCGCGTCGCGACGCACCCTTGGCCCGACAATCTGCGCGAGTTGGAGGCCACGGTAGCCCTCGCGCAGATCCGCGCCCGTGGGCATCCGAGCATCACGACAGCGCATCTGTCGATTGCGCCAGATGAGCTGAACGTTCCACCGGACACCGCGTCGCTGGCGGAGGTTGAGCGCTGGCAACTGCTCCGTGCTTTGGCGCTTCACAGCGGCAATCGGACTCACGCTGCGCGAACGCTCGGCATTAGCAGGATGACGCTCATCAGTCGCTTGAAGCAGATTGGGTTGCATGAAAAGACGTCGTAAACCACTGCTACTCAGGGTCGAGAGTCACGTATGACAGCTCCTGAAATTTGCCACGCATTTGTG
>JANNWU010000072.1:0-7539 GCA_031408755.1 Gemmatimonadaceae bacterium
TGGTCTGATTGCCGGTGCGACAGCTGTGAAGGCGGGACTATTTAAAGCACTCTGGCTTGGAATTCTGGCGTTTAAGAAAGTGATTGTTGTCGCGGTGATTGCGGGCGTGGCTGGGATCCGGAAACTGCTCGCGAAAAAGGAACCTGTTGCAACCGCGACGCCGTCTGACGCGGCTGTATAGCCAGCCGACAGGAACGGGTAGCGATGCAAAGATTGTGAGACGTACAGCGCCGCGAGGTGTCCAACGACATTTCGCGGCGGTGTGCTATCCGCGGCCTAGTCGAAAACGCAATTGCTTCACCGGCGCGCGGCCGGGTGCCGCGTTTAAGCGCGTGAGCAACGTTGGTGCGAGCAAACTGAGTTCGTTCATCCACGCCGCGGTGGTGACACGCACCCACAAGACGCCGTCGCCAGTAATCGAAACGGGTTCGGTTACGGACGCGATCTGCGCACCAACAAGTTCCGCCCACTCAGCGATGACACCTACCTGTGCCAGCCGCTCCGTCATTCCTTTCTGTTGCAGCACGTTCGCCATGATGTCGGCGATGCTCACCGGCTGATTTTTCTTAGGGCCGCGATTCACAAGTCGCTCGTGAGTGTTCCGTTTTTCACGCGCACAGTTGGCAATCCGGTGAGCGCGCGCGGAATATCCTCACTGCGCGGCACAGCTAACACCACTTGCCCCAATCCGCGGCTGCCCAGTAGCCCAAGAATTCGCGCACTGCGATCGGCGTCGAGTTCGGCGAACGGATCGTCGAGCAGCAGCAGCGGCGCAGTACCGAGCGCGGTGTGCAGCGTGCGCGCTTCCAACATACGCAACGCAATTGCCGCGCTGCGCTGTTGCCCATTGCTCCCAAAGCTTCGCAGATCGCGACCGTCAAGCAGCAGCAGCACTTCGTCGCGATGCGGACCGGTGTGCGTCGTCCCGCGCCGCACATCGTGTGCGCGCTGCGTGGCGAGCGTGGCGCCGAGCCATTCGGCAAGTTCTGCTTCGGTGACGCGCGCACCGCCACCGCGCTTCAGCGCCAGCGACACCGACGTACGCTCACCAATTGCGTCCAGCACTTCAGCGTAAGTGGATGCAGCATCTTCTGCCCACGCATGTCGACGCGCAAGCATCACGGCGCCGGCTGCAGCCAACGCCGGTTCGAACGCTTCGACCGCGTCCATTGCTTCGGCATCATGCGCGTGTCCATTCAGCGAACGCAGTGCCGCGTTGCGTTGCGCAAGCGCGTGGCGATAGTGCTGTAGCGCGAGCAAATAGCGTCGATCTGCCAGTGAAAGCATCACATCAAGAAACCGACGTCGCTCGGCCGGTGCACCGCGCACCAGTGCAACATCGGCAGGCGAAAATAGGACCGCCGGTGCCGCACCGATCGCATCGCTCAGACGCGGTACCTCTACGCCATCAATCGAGACCTTTTTCTTTTGTGTAGTGGCATCAAAACCTGCTGACACGCTCATCGCGTTGCGCGGAGATCCGTGTAACGTGGCTGAGACATGAAAGCCAGCGTCACCGAAACGCACGAGATCTCGATCTCTGGCGCCGCGCGCGCTGCGAAACAGTTCGAGATAGTAAATCGCTTCAAGCAGATTTGTCTTGCCGTGACCGTTGTCGCCAAGTAGCGCAGCGCCTTCGGTTGGTAACGCCAGTGTTGCACGTTCGTAGTTGCGGAAGCTGGTGAGCACCAACTGATCGACGCGTACGGAACTCGTTCGCGGCTGCGCAGTTGAAACGGCACTCGGTGTTACCACGTCCGCAACGTCTGACACTGTCACGCGCCGGTGAACAGCGGTGTTCGCTTTTCGAGGAATGCCGTCATCCCTTCACGCATGTCGCTGGTACCAGAGAGCGCGCCAAAGTGCGCTGCTTCGTACGCGAGGCCGTCGGCGAGTGACATATCTTGCCCGCGCAGCACAGCATCAATGCATGAACGCACGGCGAGTGGTCCATTCGCAATCATCTGCTGCAGCATTGCGTGCGTTGTCGCGAGCAACTGATCATTCGGCACGACTTTGTTCACGAGCCCAATGCGATACGCTTCGGCGGCGTCGATAATTTCGGCGGTCATCAGGAGTTGCATCGCGCGACCCGTTCCCACCAACCGCGGCAATCTCTGCGTGCCGCCGTAGCCTGGAATGATGCCGAGCTTCACTTCTGGTTGTCCGAATTTCGCGGACTCGCCCGCGATGCGCAGGTGACACGCCATCGCCAACTCACAGCCGCCGCCGAGTGCGAATCCGTTCACGGCTGCGATCACCGGCTTCGCGATCCGCTCGAATCGATCGAAAATCAGCTGGCCTCGGCGCGCCCGGGCGATCGCGCTCATCGGCGTTTGTCCGGCCAGTTCGCTGATGTCGGCACCAGCGATGAAGGCGCGTCCCGCTCCGGTGAGGATCACACCGGCGACGTCAGGGTCTGCCGCAGCCTGATCAATAGCGCTGCCGAGCTCGCCAATAACTGCGGCGCTCAGTGCGTTGAGCTTATCGGGCCGATTGACCGTGATGGTGGCGACGCGATCGGACACCGCGTAGAGCAAAAACTCGAAGGGCATGGTGGGGCTCCAGAGGGTGCTGGTCCGCCGACGAGGGAGGACTTCAACGCGAAAGCTACAGACGATCCGGTGGGATGCGGCCTGACGATTCCTGGCCGACGTGACGAACTGCGTGAACGGTGCTGGTTAGTGGGCTGGCCTTGGCGTGCGACAACTGCAATACTGATCCAGAGCAGATTCGACCGCGTATTCAGCGGGGTAGGGCGGCGGGTTTTGCGAAGTCCGGTACCTGGGCGAAGCGGAACGCTTCGGGGCGGAGGTGCCCCATGTCACTACGAATTGCTGCACGACATTTGTCTATTCACCAGCGCATTGCGGTGCGTCGCGTTACGCGATGGCTCGCGAACAATCCGGCAGCGCGCGCTCCTGCCGCATTTACAGCTTACGCTGCAGTGGCGAGTCTTGGCGCGCATGCGCTGATCACGCTTCTCGCGATTGTAATTCCCACGGTTACGCTGCCTGACGCCAAAGACGATCCGCTGGTCTCAACGCGATTTTTGTATCCGTTGATGAAGCCGGAACCGAAGCCGGTTGTGGAGCGCGTGAGCTTCGTAGGCGTTGGCGTTCCGCAGCAAACCGCGGCTCCGGCTCCGAGCACCGTGCCATCAGCGCCTGCTGGTGTGGAAGAAGAAGTGCTTGTGGCCTCAATTGTCGACTCGGAACCGGTTGAGGAGACACGTCCCTACAGCGAACTGGAAGTTGATTTAGCTGCCGCTCGCGACCCGGAGAGCGAGGGACCGTCGTATCCCGATTCGCTGTTGGCGGCGAAGGTGGAGGGCGAGGCGACGGTGACGTTTGTGGTGGATTCGACTGGGCGCGCAGAAGAGGAGTCGTTCGCCGTCCTGGAGGCCAAGGAGGCGGCATTTGCTCATGCGGTCCGCATTGCACTCCCGCGGATGAAATTCAGGCCGGCGTCAATTGGCGCGAAACATGTGTCGCAGACGGTGCAGCAGACCTTTCTGTTCCGGATCACGCGAACCGCAGCAGTCCCATAGTTTTGGGCATGCTCCACACTTCCCGCTCTCGATCAGTGCGCGGTAGGCATTGATCGAAGGCGTTGGTGAGTGCTCGCGATGGTTCATTTGACGGAACGCCCTTTGCCTCGTTTGCTACCGACGTTTGTCGTCGTTCTCTCCGGTGCGCTGTGCGCCGCGAGTCTTATCCCGTCAGCCGCAGTTGCGCAGTCAACGCGTGCCGGCAAACCAGCGACAAGCCAACCAGTCTGGCCCGACGAAGGCCCGCGCACCTGGGCGCCGCGACCAACGTCGGCAGCAATCACTGCGAACGACTTACGCACGCGACTGTATCAGTTCGCGGACGATTCAATGCAGGGCCGACGCATTGGTGAGATCGGTAATGTGAAAGGCACCGACTACATCGCGCGTGAGTTCAAGCGATTGGGTTTAAAGCCAGCGGGCGACAGTGGTACCTACTTTCAGACTCTGCCTTTTGGTCCGGTTGGTGTTGACAGCACGCGAGCACGCGTGATGGTGCGCGGCGTTGCACTGCGCGCTCGACACGATTGGATTCCGATGGCGCCATCTGCTCCTGCGAAGATTGCATCGCAAACTTCAATTGAGAATACAGCAACTGTCTTTGCTGGCCAGTGGGGCGATACCGTTGTGCTGGATGCTGCGATGTTGCGCGGAAAGATTGCGGTGTTCCGCGCAGCACCTGGTGCGTTGAGTGTTGGTGCGGCAACTGGTGCACCGGTATCGTTTTTAAGTTGCGACGCGGTGCCGAACAAGTTTGGCGCAGCTGCGGCTGCAGCGTTTGAGGCGCAAGCGCGAACGGCACCGCAGGCGCCACCAGCGCGTGTGGTGGCGCGGGTGCGGGATGTGCGTGCGCAGGCTGCAGGCGCAGTGGGCATCTTGATCATTGGCTTGGATTCGATGGCCCCAAGTGCGATCGCAGCGGCGTTTGCATCGCGACCAACAATGAAGCCCGCGCCAGTTACTGACGGTGTTGGTATCGCGACCATCTCTTCTGCCGTTGCGACACAAATTTTTGGTGCGACTACCGACGGGCTGACAATTGGCGCGGCGGGTGCGCCGGTGTCGACGACGTGGAGCTACGATTGGCGCATGTCCGCAGCGCCAGCGCGGAATGTAATTGCGATGTTGCCGGGCTCAGATCCTGCGCGCCGGGCCGAGTATGTGTTGGTCGGCGCGCATAATGATCATGTTGGTACAAACGTTGTGGTGAATGAGCATGACTCGTTACGGGCGGTGAACACCGTGACGCGCAGGCAGGGTCAGAACGATCCGCCGTGCACACCAACTGCGTCGCAGCAGCAGCGCATTGATTCACTGCTTGCCGCCGCGCGACGCATCCGTCCGGCACGTAAAGATTCGATCATGAACGGCGCTGATGACGATGGATCGGGCACAGTGGTGATGTTGGAAATTGCCGAGCAATTTGCGGCGGAGAAGCCGGCGCGTTCGATCATTTTCATGTCGCATCAGGGTGAAGAAGCCGGGTTGCTTGGCTCGTTCTGGTTTGTGGAGCATCCGACGGTGCCACTGGATCAGATTGTCGCCGCGCACAACATGGATATGGTTGGTAAGGGGCGCGTTGAGCAAGTGAAGTTCGGCGGGCCAACGTCGGTGCAGACGCTCGGTGCGCGTCGTTTGTCGCGCGAGTTTGGCGACATCATCGACTCGGTGAATGCGACGCGCGTGGAGACAATGGCGTTGGACAAATCGTGGGACGTGACTGCCAACCCACTTAATCGGTTCTGCCGCAGCGACCAGGTCGCGTATGTGATGAAGAATATTCCAGTGACGTATTTCTCACTGGGCTACGCGCAGGATTACCATCAGGCAACCGACGAGCCGCAGTACATTGAGTATGAACATTCGGCGCGGTTGGGCCGATTCATCCACGATGTGATGATGGCGATTGCGACGCGCAAAGATCGACCGGCGATTGCAGGACCGGATCTAGCGTTTCCGCAGTGCCGGTGATTCCTGCCCGAGCCGAAATGATGCCGTGCTTGAACGTTGTCTGCGCTCCGAGATGAGCACAGTTAGATGAGCACTTCAAAATGAGCACTTCAAAATGAGCATTCCTAGCCCCATTGAAGCGGTGCGTTGGTCAGCCGATGGCTCGGCGCTGCAGATCATCGATCAAACTCGGTTGCCCGGCGCATTGGTTGAGCTGTCGCTGACAGAGCTTGACGCGATGGTGGAAGCGATTCAGCAATTGCGCGTGCGCGGTGCGCCGGCGATCGGTGTTGCCGGCGCGATTGGCTTGGCGGTACTCGCTGAGCGCGCCGCGATAGAGAATGCTGCGACGTTTGATAGCGTTGTTGCGCATGCGGCGGATGCATTGCGCAACGCCCGTCCCACGGCGGTAAACCTTGCGTGGGCTGTCGATCGTGTTTTCGCATCCGGGCAGATTGGTGGCGCCGCACCAAGTGTCCGTGCGACGGCCATGCGCGCGGAAGCGAGCGGAATTCTGGCAGATGATATCGCGATGTGTGCGGCGATTGGGTTCCACGGTGCCACCTTGCTGCGCGCTGGAATGACGGTGCTCACGCATTGCAATGCCGGCGCGCTGGCCACGTCTGGAATAGGCACGGCGCTGGCGCCGATTTACACGCTCCACGCTCGCGGCGACGCTATCGCTGTGTACGCTGATGAAACGCGACCACTGCTGCAAGGCGCGCGATTGACTGCGTGGGAGCTGGACCGCGCGGCAATCCCTGTCACATTGCTGACCGATGGAATGGCGGCCAGCGTCATGCGCAGCGGGAAGATTGACGCAGTGATGGTTGGTGCCGATCGGATCGCTGCCAATGGCGATGTGGCAAACAAAATTGGGACATACGGGGTTGCAGTGTTGGCGCGGCACCACGGCATTCCGTTCTACGTACTTGCGCCGCGCTCGACGCTCGATCCACAGACGGCGTCAGGCGATCAGATGCACATCGAAATCCGCAGTGACGACGAAGTGCGCTTGCTCGGCGGAATCGCGACGGCACCACGCGGTGTGCAGGTGCACAATCCGGCGTTTGATGTGACACCGGCAGAATTAGTGACGGCGATCGTGACTGATGCGGGCGTATTTCATCCACCCTATCACTTCTCTCTCTGATGCGTTCTGTTCTTGCGCTCGATCAAGGCACGACTGGCTCGACCGCGCTGGTGATTTCTGCTGACGGCCGCGTGCTTGGTCGTGGATACCGCGAGTTCGCACAACACTTTCCGCAGCCTGGATGGGTTGAGCACGAACCGGCAGATTTGTTGCAGTCGATACTGGATGCAGCACGTGAAGCGTTAGCGGATTCTGGAGTGACGCCGGAGTGCATTGGGATCACGAACCAGCGCGAAACAGTGGTGATGTGGGATAAGCTGACCGGTGAACCGGTGCATCGCGCAATTGTGTGGCAAGATCGGCGCACGGCTGATCGATGTGTCGCGCTGGCCGATAAGAAAGACTTCATTGCGCAACGCACAGGATTGGTGCTCGATGCGTATTTCAGCGCCACCAAGCTTGAATGGTTGCTCCGTACCGATGCGAGATTGGCGCGCCGCGCCATGAACGGTGAAATTCTGTGCGGCACAGTGGATTCGTGGCTAATCTGGAAGCTCACCGATGGCGCGGTGCACGCTACCGATCCCACGAACGCGAGTCGTACGATGTTGTATGACATCGACAAGCACGCGTGGAGCGCTGAACTCTGCGACTTGTTCGGTGTGCCAATGGCAATGCTGCCGCAGGTGCGCACGTCGCGTGGTGATTTTGGTATTGCGAACGCGAAACATCTTGGCGTCTCGCTCCCGATTACCGGCGTTGCTGGTGATCAGCAAGCAGCGTTGTTTGGGCAAGGGTGTGTGTCGCCAGGTGAGGCGAAGAACACGTACGGCACTGGTGCATTCATGCTGATGAACACCGGCAATACGCGGCCGAGCCTTGGTGATGGTTTGTTGACGACTATTGCGTGCGATGCCAACGGCGCGCCCTGTTATGCGTTGGAAGC
>JANNWU010000073.1:0-23295 GCA_031408755.1 Gemmatimonadaceae bacterium
CGCTGGCGCCAGCACGTTGCCGGAGTTTCGCGGTCGTGGTGCGCAGACTGCGTTGCAGGTCGCGCGACTGCGCTTCGCACGCGACGCTGGCTGCACGCGCGCAATGCAATGCGCGGCACCGGGCAGCACGTCGCAGGTGAATGCGGAACGTCAAGGTTTCCAAATTGCGTACACGCGCACAAAATGGCAGCGCTCAGCGAACCATGACGAACGCGCACGTATCACAATTCCCAATGCCAACACGGTAGCGTTGTACGAGTGCTGGTTTGACCCCGCAGATAACGGCCTCGCATTACTTCGCGAGCAAGATGTGCAGCGCAATCGCGATGGCGGACAATTGAGTGACAGTGCGGTCTTAAACTACAGTTTTATCGCGCATTCTGGCGAGGAGGCGATGGCGATCCACACGCTGCGTCAGGGATGGGCACCGTATCTGCCCATGGGTGAGGCGGCGCCCTGCCCGACATGCGGTGCCATGTATTACCCCAGCGGATATGGCGACTGCTGGCGCTGTGGGAAGGTCGGGTGACGGCGACAACAAAAGTTGTGGCCGAGTCGATGACGGATTGACTCGCGACCGCAGCACTGCTTTTGACGAACTTAGACTGGAGATCCCGCCGTGCCCGTTCCCGTGCGCGACAAAGGCGAAGCAGGTCCGACAAAACACTTACTTATCTTCGTTCACGGTTTCTGCAGCGACAGCACGACGTGGGATCCGATGCTCAAGTGCATCCGACATGATGATCGAGTGAGTTCGCAGTACGACGTCGTTACAGTCGACTACAAGACCGGTGTGCTTAAGGTGCCGATCATTCATCGGCTACCGTCGGTCGATGAAATTGGCAAATATCTCGACCAAAGATTGCGCGAGCTGATGTACGATGAGGAGACTGGCTTCAATCGCTACATCGACGCGACGCTGATCGGCCACAGCATGGGCGGGCTCGCTATCAAAGCAATGCTGACGTCGATGCTTGAGGCGGGACGCGGCAGCGAGTTCGCATTCATTCGCCAAGCAATCTTCTTCGCCACGCCGCACTTTGGGAGTATGACGCTGGATGGCGTTCGCGGATTCTTCGGTAAGCTGATCGAGAATCCACAAGAAGAAACGCTGCGTGGATTCAATAGTGCCGTCGCCGAGCTCCACGAGAAAACTCTGACACGAATTCTGCGTGCAACTCGGCGAAGCGCGAACAAGTACCCACTCCCAATGACGTTCTTCTGGGGCATGGAAGACAACATCGTACCGCAAACATCGGCGCAAGGAATGTTTGACGTCGCATTTCCATTGCCGGGCGATCACCAAGCGGTGCATTGCCCAACTAAGTCAACAGACGAAGCGTACGTCAAATTAGTTAAGGCACTTGAACATCCACACGGACACTCAGCAGCGTTTGAAGTCGAACTGTTTCGCTACTCGGCACGCGTGAAGCCACTACCGCCTGGTACCACGCGAACCGTCAATCTCGCCAGCCGAACGAAGGAGATTGTCACCGATAATGAAGCCTTCGTCACGCGGGAGGTCACTTTTAGCGTGAACAACACGTGCACTGATGATTTTGAGTTGAAGTATCGCACGAACGATGCTGGATACATCGACCCGCTGATTATTCCGTCAGTAGAAATGCGACCGGATCATCGTAGCGCGTACAATGTGAGTGGCACGTCCGTCAACTTTGGCGTCAGTGCTGAATCGCACAGAACGCACACATTGAACATGAAAGTGTTAAACGGGTTTTCGGACGGAAACCGTGACTTCCACCAGCATTTTACCAACCGATGCTACTTTCGTCGCGTGCGCTTTGAACTGGACTTGACTGCGTATCTGGCTGACGGTTGGCGTGTGACCGATACTCCAAAACTCTACTATCATGCGACCGACAGCGACGATCACGAATTGTGCAGGAGTCGTGATTGGTGTACGGAAGAACCATCCACGGGCGAACAGACACCTGGCAAGTGGATGTGGGAACTTGAGTTCATCACAAACGGCGTACTTGATCTCAAGTGGGATGTCTCGCAGTGATGCACATCAACCTGCAGCCTGGTGAGCACGCGCTGGTTGGTTACGGATCGCTGCTCTCTGTTGCAAGTATGGAACGGACGCTTGGCCACCCCTACGCTGGTCCTTGGCATGTGGTGCGCGTCAACGGCTGGCGCCGTGGATGGGATGTACAGATGCCGAATACACAGTGGGCATATCGCGACGGTGATCGTTCGGTTACACCAGAGCGCGTGGTCTACCTGAACGTGCGACCACAGACCAACGCACACATCAATGGTGCACTATTCGTCATCACGGCGGATGAAATGTCACTCTTCGACCAACGCGAATCGGTGTACGATCGTGTCGACGTGACGAGTGCGATTGAAGGCGTCCACATCACTGGTGGCGCGGCGTGGATGTACGTTGCGCAGACGCAATTCGTATGGCGTCAACCGTCGCAGCCACCTGGCGCAATCATTCGTCGCAGTTACGTCGAAATTCTCGAAACGGCGCACGCAGAACTGGGCGACGCATTTCGACGCGAATACGACGCTACCACCGATGCGCTTCCAACGCACCTCGTGGTTGACGATCTGAGGACTTGAGCGCACTGGATGCTTCGCAGCATCCCAGTCGTGTAAGAGTTAATCAGCGCGGTTTGCCGGTGCAGGCGAGTCACTCGTGTCGGTTACGGCCTGAGCGTTGAACCAAACTGGCGTTCTGGCAGCGAACTCCCCTCATGAGCTACCTCGGACGGCTTTGACGCGTGTACAGGTGAGCGGCTCTTGTGCCGGCTCATTCATGCACACTGACTCTTGCCGAGCACACTATGGAAACCGTCGATCAACTCGCAGCAGGCGCCCTCGTCGAAACGCGTCGATATCGCGTCGCGATGTATCACACACCGCTACTACAATTGGTCAAGCTCAGCGCGGTTGCTGTCGTCCTCGCCGCGTGCTCAGACAAGAGCCCAACGCAGACGGATGACACACCACCACCCACGACGTCGCGATCAACGCTGGTCCCGACGGCGAACTCAACGATCATTGAAGCGCGGACCTCACAGATAACCGGCGATGGCACGCTGCCGGCGATTGTCGCCGATGACTTCCGGCTCACCAGCGCCTCCACAATTCGCACCATACGCTGGCAAGGCATTTACTGCGTGCAAGCAGCTAACGCGGCCGCTCCCGCACCTACGGCAAGCGCATTCCGAATCACGTTCTACGCTGATGCGTCGGGCAGGCCGAATGTTGCGGCGCCGCTGCAAACATCCACGTACACTCTTGCACAGGTTGCGCAGACGTTCGACAAGAATGTGTCTGGATTGAACTGCGGGACTGCAGCGAACACCACGTGGCCGTACTACAGCTATTCAACCACGCTTGCGACGCCGTTCGCAGCGACCGCAAACACGAAATACTGGATCAGCATTCAGGCCATTACGCCTTCGTACTCGGTGTTTTGGGGTTGGCGCGACGGCGTGGTCGACAACAGCCAGTCGTGGCAGATCTTCAATGGCACGTTCACGAGCTACGCCTTTGACCGCGCATACTCTCTAAATCCGTAACGCTCAGCGGGCGTGGCTCAGTTGTCACTGATTCACGCGCTGTATTGCGACACGATGATCGGCTTTACACATCGATGCCGCAGATCCAAGAGCCACATCGCGACGCGCGGACGCACCGCCATCTGGCAGCGCGTCCGCGCACACGCATTATTTGGCGGCAGCACGCTGCCGCCAAAGTCACATCAGTTCGCCGGCACGTTGTAGCCAGACTGAACGGTCATGCCCTTCGAACTTGGGCCGCCGAGGTTCACCGAACCTGAAGTACGGACAGGCGCCACAACCGTCGCCTTGATCGGCGCGACAGTCGCAGAGACAGTCAGGTAACCAGACTTGCTGGCGATCGGATCGGTGATGCCGTTGCTACCGCATGCGGTGACAAGCACCAGGCTGCACGCAACGAGGAAACGCTTTGCGATCGTCGAAAACGGTGTCATCTAGGTTGGGGCTAGGGGGTTCGAATGGCGGTCTGTCGGATCACCGCAAGCCAATGGATGAGCACGTTTAATACCGAACCCTACCATTACGACGATATGCTGGCCAGCGATACCCCAGCTGGCTCGGACAGCCCTTAGCTCGGACTTCGAGGCCGCGTGGTCGGCTGAGCTCCTAACTTGTTGATGATATGAGGGTTGGCTCATTTTGAAGCCAGCCAGCATGCTCAATCGGACTGCGGCGCCCGCTCGAAAAGCTGCCAATTGCACTCGCGACACAGGTGCTCGTCGGTCGTTTTTTCCGTGGCGCAGCGTGCAAACAGCTGTCATTCTCGGTGCAAAATGCCACGCCGTTGCGATATGCAATGTCACAGAGCCAGCCGAGTGCACTCGGGCTGACGCGGCGTGATCACTCCGCGAACGTCGCCACGCCAGCGCTCGACACGCGCCCGATCGCGCCGTTCGATTCGCTCAGTAGCAGCGAGTATCGCGCCGTAAGCGGCGCATAGTCCAAGCCTTTGGCCAGCTCTGAGAACCGGGCAACCTGCTCGTGTCCCGATTGGTCGCCAACCGCGCCTAATGGACCCGCCACCTCCGCCACCAACCACGCGGCGCCGTACGTGTCAGCCGCAGCCGCCTGTGCCAATCCTTCCGCAAAACGGTCGCGCGCTGCCGCAATGTCACCGACTTGTAGATGCACTCTGATCGCGAGCGCCTCGAGCAGTTCGCGACCCTGAAACCACCAAATGGCGCGGTCGCGGACTCGCATGTTGCACGACTGCAAACAGGCGCGCGCATCGGCGACGCGACCGAGCGCCAAAAACGCCAGGCCTTGTCCCGCGCGTGCGCCAAGTTCGATATCAAGTTGGTCCATCGAGGTGGCCACCACCGCCGCGTCGCCATACAGTCGCATCGCACGCTCGCGATCATCACGATCGCGCGCAAGATTGGCCTGGTTGTATAGCGCCGCCAACCGATGTGGCTCGTTGTTCAGCAACGCGAAACGTTCCATCGCTTCAGAAAAACACGCGTCCGCTTCATCGAGCTGGCCAACCTTCATCTTCAACACACCAAGATTCAGCGCCGCTAAACCAGTGATATCAGGTGAATGCGTCGTTCGGCCCAAATCCAAGGCAATTGCGTACGCCTCGCCAGATTCATCATTCGCACCGCAGCGCGACTGTGCAATACCCACGTTGATTTGTGCGCGCGCCTGTCCAATCAAATCGCCGAGTGTTGAGAACGATGAGAGCGCGCGCTGATAACAACTAAGCGCTTCCGGTGCCTCTGACTCGATAAACGATGAACCCAGGTGCATTAGCGTATTCGCGAGTAAGCCTGGCTCACCAACGCGCTCAGCAACTTCGACGCTCAGATGCGCCAATCGGCGCGCTTCCACCGGGTCGCCACGTCGCGCGTAGAGACGTGAGAGCATACCCAAGAGGTCAACCTCTTCGCGCGTATCGCCAATCTGCACCGCTTCGGCGAGCAGTTTCTCAACCGAATCACACGTCAGCTCAAGTGCCAGGCCGCGCAGGCTACGCAGCCGTTCGCGCATGCGGCGTACACTGATCAACGCACCGCGATCACCAAGCGACACGCGTTCGGCGATGATGAGATCACAGAGTGCTTCCGCTTCTTCATACCCGCCCGCCATCTCCAACGCCAATGCGTGACGGAAGCGACAGTGCACGCGGTCTTCCGTCGTCGCTGCATGTCGTTCTGCCATCGCGTACGACGCGGCGGCTTCGTGATGCGCATACACGCCAACGGCTCGCTCGGCGGCACGAGTGGCATACTCGTAGGCCTTGACACCGTTACCGGCGACGTCAAAGTGCGCGGCGATCGCGGCGACAGCATCGGGATGGAGTGACTCCATCGCCACCGCCACTTGGCCGTGCATGCGGGCCAAGCGTCGACGGTTCACGCGCCGTCGAATTGCATCGCCAATCAATCCATGCGAGAACGAGTAGCGCTCGCCGGCGGCTTCGAGCACGTGCGCGGCCACACCTTCATCAATCGCATCAAGTAGGTCGTCCTCACTCATTTCACCAGCAGCGAGCACGAGGTCCACATCAAAGGTGCGACCTACGACAGCCGCGATCGTGAGATGTTGGCGCGCCGCTTCCGATAGTCGATCAATGCGCGCATCAATCAGATCTGCAACAGCGGTTGGCAACTCGAGTTCTGGATTGGTCTTCCATTGCCAACGTCGCCCCGCATACCAAACACCACCATTCTCTTGCAGCGCGCGTAGCACATGCACGACAAGCAGCGGATTGCCTTCTGTGTACTTGTGGACAAACCGGAGGAACTCGCGCTCGATCTCGCCTTGGTGAAGAATCGTCTCCAGCCACGTCGCCAATTCTTCCGGCGAGAATCTATTCAGCGCGACATCGCTGAATCGTTCGTCGCGCGACAGGTGACGTCGACGTTCCGCAATCGCGCCAAGATCCTCTGATCGCATTGTCATGCAAATCAGCAGTTTCTCGTCGCTGAGATTGTGCCGCACGTACTCCGTCGCGTCCCACGTTGAACTGTCCGCCCATTGCACATCGTCAAGCACGACGGTCAGCGGCGCACGCGAACTTGCCTCGCGCAAATACTCCGCCAACTCCGCCAGAAGCGCGTACTTGCTGCCAGCCGTCGACGGCTGGTCAGCCGTAGTCGCGAGCGCTGGAACAAGACGCGGAAGTTCGTGCCACTCGCGCGGCGGTACGATGTTCAAGTCGTGGATCGCCTTGATGATTTCTGCCCACGCGCCGTACGGCGGTTTCACATCACTCGCGAGGCAACGGCCGAACACCATCGTGCCGCCGCGCAGTCGCACTTCCGGTTGCAACTGTCGCACGAGCGAGGTTTTTCCAATACCAGCTTCGCCGACAATTGCTACCAGGCGCGGTCGGCCTTCGCATGCATTCTCAAGCTGCGTGAGCACGCTGCGCAGTTCGCGCACGCGACCCACGAAGCGATCGAATCGGAGCGTGGTGGCCTGTGTTTCACCATCAGCTTCATCGGCGCTCGCGACTTGATTGCGCCCACGCCGTTTCGCCAGGTAGAGCGCACGGTCAGCGGCGGCAAACATCGACTCCAGATCGCCAAGTTCAACATCCGCAGTCGCGATACCAATCGAAAGCGTAACGCCGATGGTTCCTTCGCGACGCTCGCGCACAGCGAGGCGGTTTGAGGCAACCGCTTCGCACAACTGTGCCGCGCGAACACGCGCGTCGGCAAGCGTTGTGTTTGCAAAGAGTATCACAAATTCGTCGCCCGCGTATCGGCCGACGATATCGCTGCTGCGCACAAACTCACGCAACTGGCCAGCAACCGAACGCAGCACATCGTCGCCCTGCAGATGCCCGAACGTATCGTTCACTGACTTGAAGTGATCGACGTCAATGACGGCCAATGTGACGGATTGTTTCTGCTCTGCCGCTGCGCTGAGCACTTCCGTCGCCTGTGCGAGAAACCCTTTGCGCAGAACGAGTCCGGTTAAGTCGTCGAACTGGACGACGGGGTCCGCCACGCGCGCTTCTAACTTGCGCGGCGCCATCGGTTCCACCGTTCGCGGCGCAGAGGTATGAGCAATCTCTTCGAATAGCGCAAACAATGCCGGATCAAACTGTCGACGCACATCACGACGCATCACTTCGATCGCGGCATCATGCGGCAATGCAGCTTTGTAGCTGCGATCCGACGTCAGCGCATCATACACATCTGCGAGGCACACAATGCGTGCCCACAGCGGAATTCGCTCACCGCTCAACGCATCGGGATAGCCAGTGCCATCCCAGTTCTCATGGTGATGCCGGACGATCGCATTCACGTCGTACGGAAAATTGATCTCCTTCAGAATGTCTGCGCCCGCACCCGGATGCAGCTTCATTACATCCCACTCATCGGCCGTCAGCTTCTCGCTTTTGTTCAAAATCTCAGAGGAGATCACGATCTTGCCAACATCGTGTAAAAGCGCGCCAACGCGGAACCAGAAAATCACGTTCTCTTCAACACCGGCCCGGCGCGCGAGCGCACATGCGAGATCGGCGACGCGCTCGCAATGGCCCTGTGTGTAGGCATCCTTTTCTTCGATCGATTCGCCCCACTTGCGAACGACATCCAGCACATCATGCTCAAGACGACGCAT
This sequence comes from Gemmatimonadaceae bacterium, assembly GCA_031408755.1. Lineage (GTDB taxonomy): Bacteria > Gemmatimonadota > Gemmatimonadetes > Gemmatimonadales > Gemmatimonadaceae > JACMLX01. The sequence goes on from JANNWU010000073.1 coordinate 8,133, forward strand.
GAGCGCGGTGACGTCGGCCATCGCCTGATCAGCGCGCAACTGCGTAAACAGCCTGTGCGCGCCATTCAACGATTGCAGCAGCTCACGCGTGCGACCTTGGCCGCGATACATCTCGGCGCGCTCACGAGCGATCTGCGCACTCAGTAGCAAATCTTCGCGTCGCTCAGCAATCGCCTCTGCACGCGTAAAATGTTGTTCTGCCGCGTCAATGTCGTTGCAGCCGAGTGCAATCGCACCAAGCAGTTTCTGCACCTCGCCGTCTGCGTGCGAATCGCCATCGGGCGCAGACCGCGACAACGCGCGCTGACAGAGTTCTCGAGCCTTGTCGAAGTCGCCGCGCTGTACCCACACATCGGCGCGGTTAATCTCGATCATCGTGATCGTGTTCGTCTCGCCAATTGACAGCGCCAGCGCGAGTGCCTCATCAAGTTCGGTTTCAGCGGCGTCTACATCGCCGTGATCAAGGTATAGTCGACCAAGATTGTTCTGCGCGATTGCCGTGTCGCTGGGATGGCCGAGCAAACGATACGCCGTGATGCTCGCGCGAAAGTGGTGGAACGCTTGATCAAAAGCGCCGCGCGCACTGGCAACCACACCCAGATTCTGCGAAGCCACAGCGGCAAGATGTGCGTCGCTGGTTTCGTGGGCCACATCAAGGGCCGCGCTGTACAGACTCACGGCGCTATCCAAATCGCCACGCTGCCACGAGATATTTGCACGCACAATGATACAATGTCCCAACCCCACGCGATCGCCGATACTGGTCGCAAGTTGCTCGGCTGCCTCAATGACGCTGATCGCCCGTTCGTACTCGGCATCCAGTTGATGTGCGCGAGCGATCCAGCGCACCACTGACACTTTTCGGAGCGTGTCTTCTGGCGCGTTGAGCAGCGTCAGCGCGCGCGTAAAACAGTCGCGTGCCGCGCGCGTCTCGCCCTCCCGTTCGTGCGCTTGCCCCTTCGTGATCAGCGCTTCTGCCGTGTCGCTCGCAGCGGACAATTCGGTCGCGTCCGCCAACTCATTTGCGCTACTCGTCCCGTGCGCACACGGGGCAAGTGTAGCCAGAGCTGAGAGAGCGGAATCGGACATCGGCGCAGTAGTTCAGGGACGTTCAGACAACGGTCGGGATGATCGAAATACATCGCGCCGAGGAAGGGAGCGGTTCGGCGTGAGAGTATCGGACGTTGGATGACTCCCACCTCGTACGTGCGGTCACGGCCTTGTACTCCCGCTCGCTACGGATTTATGCTCGCTCTATGCGCCGCTAAAACACGCGTGAACGAGTTACCGCTCCGTCCGACGCTTTTTGGCATCAGCGTGACCCGCTGACGTGCTCTCCAGACGGTCGGCGATCCCAGCGGCACTGAGCACCGTTGCGACGAGCAGGAGCGAAGGCACGGCGGCCAGCCACCACGCCGATTGGAGAAACGGCAGCCCATCCTGCAACATGCTCCCCCAGCTCGCGCCAGGCGGGCGAACGCCAAGTCCGATGAACGAGAGGCCCGCTTCTACGGCCAGGATGTCGGCGAGCAGCAGCGCTCCCGACGCGACAATTGGGTTAAGGAGCTGCGGCATGACATGTCGCTGCATCACTCTCCAGCGCGACGCGCCCACCGCTTGAGCTGCCTCTACGAACGGCCGCGCACTGATGTCGCGCACCAGAACGTAGACGAGCCGGCTGGTGCCCGTCCACGCCGTGGCGCCTAAGACTAGCGCCAGCGTGACAGCGCTAAGTGGCCCGAGCAACACCGACACGCTCAGAAAGACCAATACGCGCGGAACGCTGCGTAGAACCTCAACCACTGACATCAACGCATCGCCAAGTCGGTCACTCACTGAGGCGGCGCACGCGCCCCACATGCAGCCAACGAGCGTCGCCAGCAGTGTCGCGAGCGCGGCGACTGTGAGCGATGTGCGCGCCCCAAACACGGCTCGGCTGAACACATCGCGCGAGTAGGGATCGGTTCCAAGCCAGTGCGCAAACGAAGGCGCACTGTTCTTTAGTGCAACAATGTCCAGTTGCGCCGCTGGGTCATACGGTGCGACCAACGGTGCGAGCAATGCGAGCGCGACAATCAGAAGCAAGACAGCGGATGCTCGTTTCATTGTACGCTCACGACTCGTGTGAGCGTACGGTGCGCTGGCGCGGATCGACCACGCGAATTGCCATGTCAATCAGCAGGCTACTGATGGCAACAAGGAGTGCGATGACGATGATTGCACCGCTCACCACCGGAACATCACGCGCTGCGACAGCGTGCACCACTTGCGCACCAAGCCCGGGCCACGCAAACACAATTTCCACGATCACCGAACCACCAACTAACGCCGGAATCATGAGGCCGATCACCGCCAGCACCGGCGCCACGGTCGTTGGCAGTGCGTGGTGTATGAGCGCAGCGAATTCGCTTCGTCCTTTGGCTCGTGCGGTACGAACAAAATCTGCGCTGCTGCTGTCTGCAATCGCCGCGCGCTGTTGGCGCGCCACCGCTGCACTCCAACCCAACGCGAGCGTCAGTGCAGGTAGAAATACGTGTCGCAATGCATCTGCGTATCGCTCCGTGGCGCTGCCGAGCAGGCTGGTGACGGGATCGTTCATACCGCCGACGGGAAACCATCCCGCTCCGTATGCGAGTGTGCCAAGGAGCGCGATGGCCAGCACAAATTCCGGCACGGCGTAGAGCGCTGTGAGCGCACCACCCACCCACCGAAATGCGCGTTGCTGTGGGTACCAGCCTTGCGCACTTCCCACGAGCAACCCCAGCGCGATGGCTGCGATCAGTCCAGCGCCGGCGAGGACAAGGCTTCGCCGCAATGCCGTCCAAAGCACAGTGACAACTGGCTGATCATCGGTGAACGAGCGTCCAAGATCACCGCGCAATGCACCGCGCACAAATCGCGTGTACTGCGTTGACAGCGGGAGATTTAGTCCAGCATTGGCGCGCATTCGATCGCGCGCTTCAGTTGTGCGTCCCGCTTGCATTACACCGCCTGTCATCGCGTCGCCCGGCGCTAAATGCACCAACGAAAAGCCGAGCGTGACTGCGATCACCATCACCGCGATCGCGTGCAGCAGGCGACGGAAGAAGAAGGAAACCATCCGTGACCGTCAGCGTGCGACAGCCTCTGCAACGCGCCAGTTTGGGAGTGCCGCCCACCATGCATCGGCACGCATTCCAACCGGTGTGACGCGTGCGTTGATCGCGGCGAAATTTTGCGGTTCGTAGAGCCATACCGCCGCTGCATCGTCAACAATTGATTGATACGCGGTGCGGTATAACGTGCGGCGACGAGCGGGATCAAACATGACTGCCGCACTGTCAATTGCTGCGTCAAAGGTCAGGTTGGAATAGCGGCCGTAGTTTGCTTCGACATCCTTTCCGCGAACCGTGCGCCACACCTGTCGAATAGTCGCTGGGCTAGGATCGGTGCGCCATGCGTTGATCGCTGCGTCAAAGTCGCCTTTGGCAAGTCGGGCGCCAAATACTTGGGCTTCGACCGCGTCGATTTCCGCCTGAATGCCAATTGCTTTGAGCTGCGATTGTAGCAGCACGGCAACGCGCTTCCGTGTCGTGCTGGTCGCTGGCACCATCAGGCTGAATTGGAGCGTGCGTCCTGCGCGGTGACGGAGACCATCGCGCGAATCCATTTTCCATCCCAACGAATCAAGTGCGCGTGCCGCCGACGCCGTGTCGAACGTGATCTGACGCATTGTCGTATCAACCGCATCGGTCACACGCGTGAACGGACCCAGTGCCACGCGACCCAGCGAATCAAGCGCGTTCGCAACTACCGCCGCACGGTCGATCGTTTGCGAGAGTGCGACACGGAGTGCGTGGTCCGCGAACAATCGGCGCGATCCACTGACCGTGCGTTCATAATTGAAGAGCAGGTACGCGTAGTCGAGAGATGGGTATTCAACAGCGCGAACCGTCGACGACTTTTTCGTTTGTGTGTATGCGTCGCCGCGCACAAACTCCAGTAGGTCTGTTTGCCCTGCGAGTACACTCATACTTGCAGCCGTTGGATCAGCCGCGACAACCCAGACGATCCGTGTAGCACTCGGTGCACCGCGATAGTTGCTGGTGTCGGCTTCAATCATCAAATCGTGCTGCCTGTTCCACTTGGTGAACCGGTAACGTCCCGATCCAACCGGATGATCGGCGAACGCAGAACGCAGCAGCGAATCGCGCGGCACCTTGCTCAGCAAGTGCTCTGGCATGATGGCCAGATTATATGCAATCTGGAAAAACTGCTCTGGGTGGCGCTGGTGCCACCACACCACGGCCGTCAGCGAATCGCGCACCGAAACTGAATCGATGCCAACGAAGTTGCTGGCGTGCATTGATGCGACCACGGGATCGGTGAACAGTGCGAATGAAAAGCGCACGTCCTTGGCGCGGACCGGTGTACCGTCGTGCCAACGAGCGCGTGGATCAATAGAAAACGCGATCGAGAGCGAGTCGGCGGCCCACTGCCAGCGTGCGGCTAGTTGCGGCGCGAATCCAGCGTCACCGGTGGTAGAAAGCGGCGACTTTGCCTCGGCGAGGAAGTCGAAGAGCATGTCGACAGCTTGCTTGCCTTGTGTCGTGCTCACCAGCGGCGGGATCAGCGCGTCGGCGTCAACTGCTGTGGAGATTGTCAGGACGCTGCTGCGCGAACTTCGTGTGGCGGCGGCGTCTGACTTTGAGCAACTGTTCAGCGCGACGCAGGCGAGCGCGGTCGTGACAAGACGACAGGTGATGGGATGGCGCATGGCCAATGTGTCTCAGGTCGAACGGATTGGAGCGAAGCCGGGTGGAGGCGCGGACGTGGTGGCGACCGTACCACGGCTAGTACGACTGACGGCGAGCGGCGTCACCACCGATCGTGCGCAGTCGCGGATTTTCGCTTTTGTGCCGGTCGCGTATCAGGCTCAGCGATCAACGCGGAAAGCCCGCGGCGTGGTGCAGGTCCTACCCGGGCTTCGCCAACCATTGTGTAGCCCACCCGCGCTAGCATCTGAACCGTGTGTTGCGGCGCCGGCGCCTGAAGCAATTTACGAATCGCATCGTATTGCGTCGCCACCTCAGTGTACTCCTGCAACGATTGCGACGTCGGGTGCATTGCGAGCCCCGCGGCGGTACCGGCGAGATTCAGTCGTGCGTACGCTCGACCGGCGAGAATCTGCTGCTCACGCGTATTGCCTTCGGTCGCGAGCCAGAGATACGACGGTGTCGAGGCGGTTATCGCGTTGAAGTTCTGGATTTGGGAGACGGTTGCCTTCGAATCTGGAGCAGGGAACTCCGCCGCATTCAGTAACCCAAGTCGCTCATGGTCACAAGCATCGGACTGGTGATCACGAGACCGTCGCGGTGCTTGTCTATTTCTCCGCTACCAAAGCGGAGCACGCGCATCGTCTCCATCATCCGTCTCTCAGTCGTCAATTCAATGGCCCACGCGTTACTCGCAACCATGCGAACAGCGCGCAACTGCGCGTCATCAGCAGCTTCGCGCTGACCGACTACGCCAAATTGAATCGGGAGCTTCTGCAGCGCAGCCGATAGCGTTGCCACATCTGCAGCGGCAACGGGGCGCGCGTCGTCATACGCTCGGCGATCCGTCCGCCGATTTCGAACAGCGGTGAATAGTAGGTCCTGCGGTACGCCAGCGTCTGCGATCAAACGTATGCGCGCCACGACGCGATCATCCAACTCTCGCATCGCTGCGCCAGAGGGAAAGAGTGCAATCTCTGCCCGATGTCCGCGCGCCGTCGCCGCGATAGATAGGATCTCTAAGAACGCGCCGCAGCCGATCACGATCTGCCGTCCAAATGGGTCGGTCTCGGGCAGCAGTCGCGTTGTATCGAGTCGCAGCGTGATCTCGCCAGCAACGCCAAGATCAGCAAGCCACGGTTGCATATTGTGCGGATTTGGTGCGAGCAATGCGTGGGACAACACCCAGCGACGGAGTTCCATCTCTGGCGATATGGGTGTCCACGCGCTGACGGCAGACTGCGGAATCCCGAATCCACCGCAGCTACTCAGCACACTGGCAGACGCGCCGAACACCACGCCTCCGCCGACAATACGTATGAATTGGCGTCGTTGCAAAAGTTTTTCTCATTAATGTTAAAAGCGTGGTGTTAGAAGCGTGGTGTTAGAAGCGCGGTGTAAAAAGCGTGGCGCAAAAAGTGTGGCGTAAAAAGCGTGGCGTTAGAAACGCGGTGTAAAAAGCGTGGTATCGTAAATGTGGTGTCAGAAAGAGAAGCCGACGAGAAGTTTGCCGGTCACGAATGCGTCCTCTTTTCCGTTCCGCGGGCCGATCACCAGCTTGTCGTTCAGCCCCTGCAAATAGCCAAGTTGTGGCATCGCGTACAGCCGCCGACTCGCACCGCGTCCAATTGGAAAGCGATAGCCGACATTCACTTCGCCAAATTGCACGAAGCCTTCGTAGTCTTTCCGGTCAACACGATTGCGCTGACCCCAGACGTATCCCGCTAAGTACTGCGCCTCGACGTGCAATCCTCGCACGAAATACTGCCGATAGCCGATAGAGCCCATGTATTCACTGATGCGCGTGACAACATCGTGCGTGATGTTTGGGCGTACGAACACGCCGAGTATGAGATCACCGTGCGACGCGCTTGGTATGCCGACAACTGTCCGCGTCGCCTTTACGGTGATGATGTTGACCTCGGGAATGAACGGTTGGATCAGATCCGCTTCGAGCCCCCACCGTCGAGCATCCAGCGGTAAGGAACGCTGCGCGCCTGCCACAGCAACGAGCAGCAGCGTGGCGAAAAGTGTCGCAGCGGTTCGAGAGAGAAGATGTTGGGCAGACACTGAGCGTTACCTGAGTTGTGTGAGACTGTAAGCGCGCACGTTCAGTTGCTGTGGAGCGGTATCAGAACTTCCAGTTCATGCCGATGACGGGCAGGAAGCTGATCTGCTCTTGGAACTCAACTTTGTTGGTTTTCGAGTTCCAGATTTGCACCGCCTGATTGTCTCGGCCGCTCACATTCTGCAGTTCGATGTATGTCGCGAGTGTGCCGCGTCGCACGCTGAAGCGGCGATCCAGTCGGAGGTCCAGTCGGAAGTAGTCGGGCGCTCGCAAAGTGTTCAGGCGATCAGCATCCAGAACGAGACGGTCCTGAGTCAGTGATTCATTTGCGCGAATCGGTGTAATCGGTCGTCCGCTGCCGTAGCTCACACGCGTGGAGTATTCCCACTTCGTTCCACGCTTCTGTCCCACAATGACAGTCGCAAGATTCGGCACATTAAACGCGCCAGTCCGCAACACACGATCAATTCCGCGATGACGCGTCTGCGACCAGGCATAACTGACCTGCCCGTACGTGCGACCAGTAAACTTTTTCTGCAAAAAGAATTCAGCGCCGCGCACACGACCGTTGCCTGAACTTCGAAACGGCGTCAGCGCGCCATCGGCAAGGCTGACCTGGTCACCGGTGTTTGCAAGTGACAGCTGTCCGTACTGAATCGCGACGGGATAGTCTGCGTACTCCTTGGTGTAACCTTCCAGCGACAATCGTAAATCCTCGCGCGGCGTCCATGCGAAGCCGGCGATGGCGTGATCAGCGCGAATCGGATCGAGCGTGCGATTGGCTGGCACGTTGACAGAATAGACGAGAGGAACCTGCTGGTAGTACCGTCCAACCGTGCCGGTGATATCGAGCGTCGGCGTAACATGCACGACGAGTGCAGCGCGCGGGGAGAAGCGGGTTTCGCCGGACAATTCATAGCGATCACCGCGTCCGCTGAGCGTGACTTCTGCGCGATCAGCAATGTTACGCGAGTATTCGAGATATCCGCCAATTATCGACGTCGTGAGCGATGTATCAACCGAGACAGGATCGACGCGCGGCGTGACGGAAAACGGATTCTGTACGCCGAATGGTGACGCCAGTGCTGTCGAGATACTGAGCGACTTAGCTGACGCGCCGGCGACGAACTTGCCGATGCGTGGCACTGTGACGTGCAGGTCGTAGCGGGCCGTGTATTCGTTCTCGCGTGCGGTGTTCTGAAACACGGGTGTCGTACCAAGCGCGGCTTCGATGACGCGCAGTTTCTGCGACAGTGTGCTGCCGGACAGTAGCAGGGTTCCGTAACTGTTCGCTCCAAGTAGTCGTTGCCAGCCGAGTCCACCAGTCCAGCGATCGCCTCGGACGCGCGTGGTCCCGATTGGGTCCGGATCTGTGGTATCGGCGGCTGTGCTGTTGAAGTCGATGCGATCAAAACCGCCTAAGCCAACGGCCCACAGACGATCGCGCGTTGATGGTTCGTACGTCGCTTTCGTCTGGAAGTTGGTTGTGTACGGAATTGCCGTCAGACCGATGGCTGGAGCGATCAGGTCGAGGAAGCTTTGTCGCCCGGAGACAATCAGCGATCCTTTGCGCGACAGCGGCCCTTCGAAGATCAAGCCGGCGCCCGCGTTGCTCACATCGAGCTCTGAGCGCCAGCGTTCGCGATTGCCTTCGCGCAGGCGAATGTCGAGCATCGACGACAATCGATTGCCGTACTGCGAGCTGAATCCACCGGCGACGAAGGTTGCTTCGCGCAGCAGTTCGTTGTTGATCATGCCGATCGGTCCGCCGGTCGAGCCCTGCACCGCAAAGTGATTGATGTTTGGAACTTCGATACCATCAATCAGCATCAGGTTTTCGGTCGGACTTCCACCACGTGCAATGATGTCGTTCCGGGTGTCATTGCCGGTGAGCACGCCGGGTAGCGATTGCACGAGTCGGCTCACGTCGCCAATGGCGCCTGGTGAGCGGCGAATCTCTTCGTAGCTCATCTGAATGCGCGACGTAGGCGTTGTCGCTGACGGTTTCAATGCACTTGTCGCAGCAACGACGCTGACGCTGCCGAGTGTATTTGGCGCGTCCTGCATCTCGATTGCGACTTGTGTGGTGCGATCGCTATTCACCAAGAGATCGGTGATCACCGCTGGTCGCATGCCGATGCGCACGGCGCGAACCGTCCGCGTGCCGACAGCGACTTTTGCGATGACGAATCGGCCGGAGGAGTCACTGGTCGCGGTCGCAGCGAGGCCAGGTATTGACAGTTGAACATCGACCAACGGGCGTCCGGAGGCGCGGTCTGTCACGACTCCAGCGACGCGCCCTTCCTTCGGCGCCTGCGCGGCAGCCTGCGTGTGCCACAGCGATGCCGCAAGCAGCAGGGCCAGCGTCTTGCCGGGAGAGAGCACAGGTTGGAACGACAGTTTATTGTGGAGCATAGTACCCTCAAAAGAGTGACAAATTTAAAAGTAACGCTGTTCCAATATCGGCAAAAAAGGGTGGCGAGGCCCGGTATCAGCTCCCTGCCATCCCGCGTATCTGCGAGTCGGCGGCAATGCAGGCCAACGACTTTACATCGACGTTTATCAGAATCGGCGTCGCGACCAAAAGCGCTGCGAATCCGTGAACCGTCGCCCACAACGTCAGCGCGCCATCAAGCACCGTGCGTGAGCCGAGCTTGCCCTCGGCCGCCAGCAGTTCCACTCCCTCGATCAGAACGGAGAAGGCCGGGTCATCTTCCAGCGACACGTTCTCGTGCATGCCAATGTCCGGTCGGTCCATGAACATGACGCGGTACAACATGGGGTTCTGCAACACAAAGTCGATGTACCCCCCGGACTGCGCCACGAGAGATTCACGACCTGTCCGATGGCCGTCAGCAGCGGTGCGCAGTGCACGCGCGAACCGGGCGAATGCATCGCCGAGGACGGTTGCGAGCAAGTCGTCCCGGTCGCGAAAGCAGCGATAGATCGTTGTCGGGGCGTAGCCAGTTCGCTCGGCAACCTCGCGCAACGAAAACTTCTCGTAGCCATGCTCGACCAACTGCGCCGACGCCGTCACGAGGATCGCTTCGCGCAACTGCCGACGCTCTGTATCGCGGCGTGCTGCGCTACGCTCACGCAAGCGCTCGGCGCGAAGAGGTCCGGTAGATTTCGCAGTAGCCATTCGGTTTCTCGGAACAGTGTTACCTAAAAGTACGCCAATCTCCAAAGCTGTCAAGCCCCGGCGTCCGGGCTGCTGGGTCGCGATAGGCAACGCAGGCCAACGAGTTCGGCACCGTCGCCTGAAACTGGGCGAATGGCGCGTGACAATCCTTTCGTGCGTCGTCAGACGTCGCGGCCTTCGTTCCTGCGGCAGTGCCGCCTCGCACCAAACCGCGTGAACACTGCGCTGAATGCGTGAGACAATCATCATCTCCGCACGTCAGTTCTCAAGCGACGGCTCCGCACGGCCGATGCTGTCGCCGAGCGCAACGCAGCACTCCGCGCATTCCCCTACGAGGATGACCGAATGGCTCAGTTCACCGTCAATCCCACGCGCTTCGACCCGTACAAAAACTTCAAGTTCCGCGTGAAGTGGGACGGTCGCTACGTCGCCGGGATCAGCAGGGTATCGGGGCTACGACGAGTGACTGAAGTTGTGGAGCATCGTGAAGGCGGTGATCCGTCAAGCGTTCGAAAGTCACCCGGTCGCACATTCTTTGAGCCGATTACGCTCGAACGTGGAGTTACACACGATACCGACTTTGAACGTTGGGCGAATAAGGTGTGGAGCTTCGGAGCGAGCCTCGGATCCGAAGTGTCGTTGAAAGACTTTCGCAAAGATCTCGTGATCGAGCTGTATAACGAGAGCGGGCAACTTGCCATCGCGTACCGCGTCTTTCGCGCATGGGTATCCGACTATCAAGCGCTTCCAGACCTCGATGCAAATGGAAGTGCAGTGGCAATTCAATCCATCACGTTGCAGATCGAAGGATGGGAGCGTGATCTTGATGTTGCCGAGCCAGCAGAAATCAGCACCGGCAACGAATGATTAGCAGTGTCGGCATAGCCGCGGTGTCAGCCGTGCTCAAGTCGATTCTGGAACAGGGGCTTGAGCGGCAACGTGTTGCTCAGTCGCTTGGTGTAGCGGCAACTGTCTCGCTTCTTGCACCGCGTGCATTGCAGCAGACGGCGACTTACACCGGATCGCAGCTGACGCTGTTTTTGTACGCGGTCACGCAGAACGGCGCGCTGCGCAACGCACCATTCTCACCACGAACAACGCAACCGCGTGTCATGGGCGCACCAGCGCTTGCGCTCAACTTGCACTACCTCCTCACCGCCAACAGCAGCGACGAACTGCACACCGAAGCACTACTCGGCGCCGCCTTGCTCCAACTGCACGAAACTCCTGTGCTTTCGCGCGATGTGATCAATCAAACAATCGCTTCGCTCGATGCGTCACCGCTGAGCCAAGCCATCGCTCGCGCTGGACTTACTGAGCAGAATGAATCGCTGAAGATCACACTGACGACGTTGCCGATGAACGAACTCGCGCCATTTTGGACCGCGATACAAGCACCGTATCGGCCGAGTATCACGTTTCAGGTCTCGGCGTTGCTGATTGATTCTGGGAGCGAAGACGGTGGGTAGTTCGACCGTGACGCGCCCTGCGTCGGTGGCCGGCAAAAACAACGCGCCGTGTATCGCTTTCACGTCTACCCTCGCGCACTCCCATCCCGTCGACGCTTGGGCGACAACGGTCGAACTTCCACGATGTATTGCAGCACGTGCGGCGGCGTCTCCACCAGATGACGCACCGCGCTCGCGACATCTTCCGGTGTGCACATCCAACTCGTGTCGGTACCAGCGGGGAACAACTCGGTTTCGACGCTTCCCGGCATCACAACACTCACCTTCACGCCAGCATCGCGCACTTCGAGCATCAGTGATTCGCTGAAGCCCATCACGAAATGTTTTGTGCCGGCGTAGCACGTTCCGCCAACGAACGTGTTGCGACCAGCCGTTGAACCGATGGTGATCACATGTCCGCGTTGTCGCTCCATCATGCCTGGCAACACGGCGCGCGTTACGTGATACAATGCGTTCACGTTCACATCGACCATCGTCTGCCATTCGCCTGGTGTGAGCGACAGAAACGGTTTCAGGCTGGCGACACCGGCGTTGTTGACGAGCACATCGCACTGCACTGTCGCGAGTGCTGCGCTCACGGCCGCGCCATTTGCGATGTCACACGGGATTATTTGTACTGTGGCGCCGAGTGTGGTGGCGTGCTGCGCGACCGTCGAGAGTGCGTCAGCGGTACGCGCGACGAGGGTGAGGTTGTGCGTAGGCGCCAGTTCGAGAGCGATAGCGCGACCGATGCCGCGTGAGGCGCCGGTGACGAGGGCAGTGGGGCGTTGGGTCATGGTGGATGATATACGCACTTGCCAGCCACGTCCTCCACCAGCTTGCGCCCGCTTGCGAGAGCCGGTAGCTCTGCACCACGCGAGGCCTTGCACCCCGTCGCCCCGTCCTCGCCAACGCCTACTGCATCTTTCGTGAATATTTCCTGGATCGACTGGGTGATCGCTGCCCTCAGTATCCTCGTCTGCTTCGTGCCGGCACTGTTCCTCGCCAAACGATCACGAGCCAGCACGTCTGAATTTTTCGCCTCGGGCCGCAGCGTGCCGTGGTGGCTGGCCGGCCTCTCAATGGTCGCGACCACGTTCTCGTCCGACACGCCAAACTGGGTTACCGAACAGGTCCGACGCTACGGCGTGGCCGGCAACTGGCAGTGGTGGGCCTTTGTGCTCACCGGACTGGCGACGGTGTTCTTCTTCGCGCGACTCTGGCGCCGCTCGGGCGTGATGACAGACCTCGAGTTCTACGAGTTGCGGTACTCGGGCACGTCGGCGTCCGTGGTTCGCGGATTCCGCGCGATTTATCTGGGTCTGTTTTTCAACTGCTTCATCATGGGCACCGTCACGTTGGCGGCCTGCAAAATCGCGAACATTTTGTTCGGCATGCCGGCGTGGCAAACCATCGTCATCTGCGGTCTGCTGAATGTCGCGTTCGCCGCGCACTCCGGGCTGTGGGGCGTGCTGGTGATCGACATGATTCAGTTCTTCATCAAGATGACCGCCGTGTTCGCCGCCGCATGGTTTTCGCTCGTCGAAGTCGGTCGCAGATTGGGTGGCGACGCGAGTGGTTGGCTCGGTCTGAAGTTGCTCGTCGGTAAACTCTCGACACTGCAAGTGGTGCAAGCTGCCGGTGATGCGCAGCCGGTGATGTCAGTGTCTGACGGTTCCGGTCAGCCAATCCTCAACATGCTGCCAAATTTTGGCATGTCGGAACTGGCGCTGATGATTTTCATTCTGCCGATCGGCATCAGTTGGTGGGCCAATTGGTATCCCGGTGCAGAACCCGGCGGCGGCTCGTACATCGCGCAGCGCATGCTCGCCTCAAAATCTGAAAAAGACGCACTCGGCGGCACGCTGTTCTTCAATATTGCGCACTACGTGTTGCGTCCGTGGCCGTGGATTATCACGGCGCTCTGCTCGATCATCATCTATCCCGATCTCGCGTCGATCAAGGCTGCATTTCCTGGTGCTGATATGGCGCTGATCGGCCACGACTCTGCATTTCCAGCGATGCTCAAGTTTCTGCCCGTTGGATTTGTTGGGTTGATGATCGGTGGGTTGTTAGCCGCTAACTCGTCGACGATTCTCACGCACCTGAATTGGGGATCGTCATATCTGGTGCACGACTTCTATCGCCGCTTCGTGAAGAAAGATGCGACTGAGACGCACTATGTGAACGTTGGCCGCTTGGCGACGGTGCTGCTCTACGTGTTCGCCGCATTACTCAGCCTCGGCATGACATCGGCGCAACAGGCGTTTCAGGTGTTGCTGTCGATTGGTGCTGGCACGGGCTTGCTGTACATCGCGCGCTGGTTCTGGTGGCGCGTGTCGGCGTGGTGTGAAATTGTCGCCATGGCCGCGTCGCTCATTACCGCGCTGGCCGTGCCGAAGCTGATGCCGGGTGCAGGCTTCGCGACCGTCACACTGGTGCAGGTTGGGATCACCACCATCGCGTGGTTGATCACCGCGTTTGTTGGCCCAGCAACCGATGAAAAGACGCTGATATCGTTTGTACAGAAAGTGAAACCCGCCGGCCCCGGGTGGACGCGTGTGCGCGCTGCCGCTGGTGTGACCGACGCTGAAGTGTCGCGCGACAATCGCATCGGATCGGCGTTTGTGGGGTGGATTTCTGGGTGTTTGGTGATCTGGTCGTCGCTGTTTGCGATCGGCAATTTCTTGTATGCCGCTGGTGATCCATCGCGATGGGCGTCAGCGTGGATTTTGACTGGTGTGTTTGTGGTGAGCGGGTTGGTGTTGTTGCGCGTGACGAAGCAGTTGTGGGCGGATAGTACGGCGAGCCAGGCGCGTGAGGAGGGGCGGGTGGGGTAGGGGGGCGAGGCGTGCTTGTAAGCGCGTCGACATCGGCTTAGTGGATAGCACTAAATCAGGCGGGAGATGCAGGCCGAACATTGGCATCTCTTGATCATGAAACGCTGATTGCAGGAACAAAATTTCTGCTTCGGCCGCTGCCCGTCCACAGTTCATCCCTCGCTGCCGGACAATTCGTCTCGTTTCGAACCAGCGGCAGCACCCGGGCAACTACCCTTGTCGTATGACACGCGACAGAATCGGCCGCTCCGGCGGATTTCGTAGGGCGCTGCTACTTGCGCTGAGTGGCCTGAGCGCGACACCGGTCGTACTGTTCGTCATCGTCAATTTGCTCGCGCTTGCTGCGCCATCCACAATTACTGCGCCGACGCGGGACGCGGTCCTTCTACTTGTTGGAGCGACGATCATCGATCCCTATAGCGGTGGCCGCCTCGCTCATTCCCAGACGATCGAGATTGTCAATGACAAAATTACTTATGTCGGCAACGCGCGCGACACGCCGGTGGGTGCTGGTGTCCGACGCATAAACGCACGCGGTAAGTTCGCCATCCCCGGCCTGTGGGATTCGCACGTCCATACGCTGCGCCTCGCTCCTCAGTTGCAGCTTCCGCTGCTAATTGCGAACGGCGTCACGAGTGTCCGTGATATGGGCAATACCTGTTCGTGGAGCGGTGACCTCATATGCAAATCACCTTCCGGCGAATGGATCCGGGACATCGCTCGCGGCAAGATGGTTGGTCCACGACTGCAGCAAGTCATCACATACCATCTCGAAGATGTGTTGTCTGACACAGCAGCATTTGTTGACGCACTCGTGTCGCTGCGCGCTCGTGGCGAACCATTCCTGAAACTGCAACTCGATCCGCAGACGCCGGCCGAAACGTTCGACGGTGTGGTTCGATCGGCCGCCG
>JANNWU010000074.1:0-15838 GCA_031408755.1 Gemmatimonadaceae bacterium
CCCTTGTGCCAACAAGTTATACGGATCCAGCTCACGTTTAATCGCGCGCATCATTGCCTGCTGCGTTGGTGAAACCTGCAGCGGCAGCCAACGCGCTTTGATCTTACCGATACCGTGCTCGGCCGCCACGGTGCCACCTAAACTGATTACTGCGTTCAATGTTTCACCGACAGCATCAGTGATGCGCACAAGTTCAGCGGCGTCGCGCGCAATAAAATTCTGATGCGGATGCCCGTTGCCGGCGTGACCAAACGTGACCGGCGCATCAAGCCCGCGCGCGGCTACTGCGCGTTTGGACACCTCTAGCGCTTCGCCGAGCGAGCGATAAGGCACAGCCCAGTCAGTAGAAATTCGACGGCCACCTGCTGCGCGGTGCGGTGCTGCACGTTCGTGCATCGTGGCGGGTACCGCATGCCGAAGTCGTCGAGCATCGCGCAGCGCCGCCTCGCCTTCGTACACGCGAATATCGTCGTCAAGCGCGCCGTGCGCAGCTGCAAGTTCCAGCCACGCATCAAGATCTGGCGACTCAGACTCGTCGCCGGACAGCTCAGTGTAAATCAGCGATTGTGCAGCAGGCGCCCATCTGTCGTCCTGCGCAGCATCGCGAGCGATAGAAAATGCACCCGCGTCAAGAAACTCAAGGCATCTTGGAGCAAGCGTGCGCGACTCGCGCGCTGCGATCACGAAGGCCAACGCCGAGGCTTCAGTCGCAAATGGGATCGATAAGCCGATAACCCACGCTGGCAGCGGCAACAGCGCCAATTCGACATCGAGAATCACGCCTAATGTGCCTTCGCTTCCCACGAACCAGTCGACCAGATCGTGCACAGGTGAATAGCCAACCGTATTCTTCTCGAGCGTCGGACGTCGCAACTCAATGACATCACCATTCATCAGCGCGACCGTCAACCCGCGTACATGTGATCGCGTGGCGCCGTATCGCAACGAGCGCGCACCGGATGCGTTGCAAGCAACCGCTCCGCCAACCGTGCACTCTTCTTCGCTCGTTGGATCAGGCGCGAGCAAGAAGCCCTCGGCGGCCAGCGATCGCTTGACGGAACCGAGCAATTCTCCCGGACCCACGCGCACTGTCCGCCGCGTACGATCGAGATCATGCATTCCGCCTAGGCCGCGCAGTGACAACAAGAGCCCACGATCGGTGAGAGACGCCGCCGTTGTGCTGGTCTGGCCTCCTGCAGTTGTCACCGGCGTACGATCACGAACCGCCTCCGCGAGCAACGCCAACACCTCGTCGCGCGATGACGGCCGCGCGACCGCGTCTGGAATCAGTTCGAGACCAGACGCATCACGGCTGAAGCTCTGCCGAACGTCGGCGTCAGTCGTGATCAACGCGTGTGTCATGCGCTGGCATTGACGTCAGAGTGATTGCCAAATCGTACGATCGTTGCCGTGCGAACATCGGGCAGCGCCATCAATCGCTCACGAAGCGTTACATCAACGATGCCGTCGACAGAAATCGCCGCTAACGCTTCGCCGCCCTGCGCAAGTCGTGCTTGATGATACTCCGCAATGTTGACGTGGGCATCGCCCAGCACTGTGCCGACTCTGCCAATGACACCCGGCACGTCGTTGTTCGTAAGTACGATCATCGTTTGACGTGGCGTGACATCAACGTGAAACGCACCGATGCGCGTGACACGAGCGACACCGCCGATTGGAGCGGTGGCGACAACACCGATCTCGCGGACGCCACCACCGAGCGACACATCGACCGTTGCTGTGCGGTCGACATCCGTCAGCTCGCCAATCGAGAGTTCGATACCGCGCGCTTCGGCCATCGCGCGCGCGTTGATCAGATTCAAACGACCAGAGTCGAGCACGCCCTCGAGAATTCCAGCACACGCAGCTGACAGCAACGCCGCGCCGGAACCGATCAGATCCGGGCTCACACGCAGGCGTACGCGTTGAATGATCCGGATGCCTTGATCCACAAGCAATGCCCTCGCGATCGCCGCCGCGCGCTGCGCAACCAGCAACGCCGGCTGCAAGTCACGCCACTCTGTGCCAGTCACTGACGCAACGTTAAGTGATCTCGTGAGCTCGCCATGTAACAGTGCATCACGAACCGCTTCGCAGACATCGACGGCAACGTTGCGCTGCGCTTCAGCCGTTGATGCGCCAAGGTGGGGTGTGAGAATGACGTTGTTCATCGCACGCAACGGATGCTCAGTAGCCAACGGTTCCTGTGCGAATGCATCAATGCAGGCGCCACGGATGGTCCCCGCTTGCAGCGCCTGCGCGAGCGCGGTTTCGTCGACGATTCCACCGCGCGCAAGGTTGCAAAGCACCGCACCACTCGGCATGCGCGACAACTCGCGACGACCAATCAGGCCAGTGGTTTCCGCGGTCAGAGGAGTGTGAATCGTGAGGATATCGGCTTCGGGGAGAAGCGCATCGAGTGACGGAGCGCGTTGAATTCTGAGTGCACGAAATCGTTCGTCTCCGATGTACGGATCGTAGCCGATGACTTCCATACCGAACGCGATTGCGCGCATGGCAACTTCAGATCCAATACGACCGACGCCGACGATACCCAACGTGCGCCCTTTCAACTCGCTGCCGAGCAGCGCGGATCGATCCCAGCGCCCGGCGTGCATCGACGCGTCGGCGCGCGAGATATGGCGGAGTAGCGAAATCATTGAGCCGAACAACAGTTCAGCGACGGCAACGGTGTTGCCAGCAGGCGCATTGATGACGGCGACGCCCAGTTCCGTGGCAGTCGCCATGTCTACGTTGTCAACACCAACGCCTGCGCGACCAACGACGCGGAGCTTCGTCGCAGCACGGAGCAGTTCTGTGCTGATGCGCGTTGCACTTCGACCCACGATCGCATCGTACTCAGGAATGCGCGCGAGCAACTCTGCGGCTGCTAACGTCGGCACTTCATCAACTTGCAGGCGCGGCTCAGCTGTCAGTAACGCAAGCCCATCAGGATCTACTTCGTCGGTCACGAGCACGCGGTATCGCATGCAACTCCGGGGCAGGGGGGATCGCGTGCTACGGCACCAGCCTATGCCGAGGAAAGTTAGCCAGCCCAGCAACCGCTTCGCCGCACGGTCGTCGGTGACAAAACGACCCTGTGCGGGAACGAAAAACGCCCTCAGCGTCGGAACGCGAAGGGCGATGTTCGTTAACGTATCAAAGCACGCCGATCAGGGCGTCAATTCCGTCTTAGTCGTCACGCTGTCGGCGTCGGCAATCAGTCGAACGGCGCCTCGGAATCGCGCGGCGCGTGTATTCAGCGCACTCTCCACCACACCAACGCCAGGACGGCTCGCGTGCACGTACCGACCGTTGCCAGCGTAGAAACCGATGTGCGTAATACGGCGCGCAGAGCCAAAGGTGAGCAAGTCACCCGGCTTCATCCGATCAAGGTCGCGACCAACGCGAATGCCGGTATACGACTGTTCATGCGCGGTGCGGGGAAGCCGAACGTTCACCCATGACATGACATACTTCACTAAACCACTGCAATCGAAAGCCAGTCCAGGCGTTTCCGCACCCCAAACGTACGGCGTACCGATCTGCTGTCGCGCAATTGACACCACTGAGTCGCGCAATCGATCGGCTGAGTCAGAGACGAAGGACGCCTGCGCGACATTGGGAATTACGAGCGGCGCCAAATACGCAACGCGCCGACTGCGCCGAGTTACCACCACGCGTCGTCCGTTGCGCCGCGTGACAACTGTGTTGCGACGGCCGCTCCGCAAGAAAGTCCTGACTTGACGGGACGAGCTGCGAGAAGCGCTGCGTGTGCTCGAGCTGGAGCGCGAACTTCGACTTCTGCTTGTTGCGACGGGCTTCTGGCGCTGCCTCGTCGCCGTAACCGCAGCGGACGGCCGGCGAGTAGCGCGCGGCTGCTGAAAGTCTGCTTCTGCGATTCCTGGGGTCGCGACTACGGCGCCCACCATGAATCCGAGCATGATCATCGCGCGGCGAAGCACACTTGCGAGCGAGTTCGGCATTGGCATGGAGGTAAGGGTACCTGGCAGCATCACCGAGCACATCGGGCTCTCGACGACAACTTCACTTTCTGGCTGACCGCGTGTTTAGGCAACCGGCACGCGAGTTAGCTCTCAAGCTCAGACGAGTGGGCGGGAAATGACGTCACTGGAATGCATGAACCCGGAGCGCTGTGTCGCCGCGCTGGCAACGCGCGCTTGTCGTGACGGGCACGACTCGCCAACTTTGGTGGCTATTGCTGCTCAGCCTGAGAAAGGCTGTGTTCCGTGTCTCTGGATACGTCGCCCCGTGGTGGCGTTTCCGCATCTCTGGGCTGACGACGCATGTCGGAATTTGAAGAGGGCGGGCTCGACTCGCTCGCCACGTGGTTCAAGGTGTATCAGAAGCCGCTCAGCTACGGGCTCGTAGGCCTGGCCGCTGCCGCTGTTGCCGTTGTGATTTGGCAGAAGTCTGCCGAGACGAAGATTGAGAACGCAGAACGCGCGTATTTTCAGGCTCAGTCGTCGGCGTCGCAGAACCCGACGGGCGCGATAGGCGAATTGGACAAGGTGGCGACGCGATACGCGGGCACGTCAGCTGGAGACCGTGCTGCGTTGCTGGTCGCTCAGTCGTTGCTGAGCCAAGGCAAGACGCCTGAGGCGATGAAGAAGCTCCAGGCGCTGGAAGCGAACGGCGGCGCTGCGCGACTCGGCTCCACGCTGCAGACGTTGCTGGCTGCCGCGTACGAAACCCAGAACAAGCCCGCCGACGCGGCGAAGGCGTATCTGGCGGCCGCAGCAACGAGTGCCGGTGACGCTAAGGTGCAGCGCAACGCTGATGCGGCTCGCGCCTATATGGCGGCCGGCAACACTGCAGAATCGCAGCGTCTGTGGACAGCAATTGCGAAGGATGAGCGCGGTGCTTTAGCGGCCGAAGCTCGTGTGCGTTTGGGCGAGCTGGCGGTCAAACAGTAGCCGGCAGAATCTTCACTGAACGGCGGTCCAATTTGCCGTCGTTCAGTCGGTGACTGTTGTAAAGCCAGTGCGTTAGGAGCGTGATACTGTCGGGAAACACGAGTCACGCTGTCGCAACGGTACTTCTTATAAGAAGTATTATGTAAACTAACGAAGGTGGAAAACTGTGGATAAGTGGCTCCAGAGACCCTTTCCTGTGGATAGCTCACTCGGTTAAGCACAAAAGCTCTTTCTCATGGTCACGCCACGGTCACGGACACCTGACCGCGCTCCGCTTTCTCTAGCGGTGGCTATCGCAGCTCTTGGAGCGTGCCACGGTAGACGAAACGACCCTCGCCTGTGAGCTCACTCCAAGCCCCAGGATTGCTCTCTGGGAAGCGAACTTCTAACGTGCTGCCGCTGGCCGTCACGAGCTGAATTGGGCCGCCACCGGGCACCAGATTCCACGCCTGAATGCACGCCGCGGCAGCTGCCGAACCTGTGCCACACGCGAGCGTTTCGGCTTCAACTCCGCGCTCATATGTTCGCATGCTGAACTCCGGCGCTGCTCCTGATTCAAGGGCGCTCACGGGGCTCACGAAGTTCACATTCGCGCCTATCGGTGCTCGTTCTCGCCCATATCGCAACACGCGACCGCGTCGCGCGACGTCCACCGCCGCGACGTCGCGAACCAGAATGACGAGATGCGGGACGCCAACAACTGCGTACCCAATTCGCTCCTCGCCAGATTCAAGAGGCTCACGCGCATCACGCTCGAGTTGCGTTACGCCGGCCAATCTCACCGACGCTACGGCTGTTTCGCTGACGAGCGCGTCGATCAACCCGGCGTCGCTCCTGAACTGAAATCTCTCGCCAAGTGCCGTAAGTCCAAGTTTCACAGCACTTTGCGCTGAACAAAGTGAAGCATTTCCACAGAGTGCTGCGCGCGATCCATCGGCATTATAGTAACGGATACCGAACGCGGCCGTGTCATCGGTAGTAATGAACACAACGCCGTCAGCGCCAACGCCTAGGTGCTGCGCGCAGATAGCGACGATATCGTCAGTGTTTTCCAGCGGGTCAGGCGCAGCGCCGGATTCGCGTGAATCGAAAAACACGAAGTCATTCCCCGACCCCGACATCTTCCAAAACTGGCGTCCGGCGGCGCTGCTCACAGCCGACCCGTGATCGACCACCAGCGAAGCCGCCACACCATCCAGATCGCCTCCCGGACAATGCGCTTGGACATTTTGCTCTCGCCTTCCGTGCGATCGGTGAACACGATCGGGATCTCAGCAATCTTGAAGCCTTTCTTCCATGCGCGAAAACTGACCTCGATCTGAAAAGCGTAGCCGTTTGAGCGAACGTCGTCCAAGTCAATTGTCGCGAGCACCTCGCGCCGAAAACACTTGTAGCCGCCTGTCGCATCAAACAGCTGAAGCCCTGTCACCATGCGCGCGTAAATATTGGCGGCGTAGCTGAGCATCAAGCGACTCATCGGCCAGTTCACCACTGTCACTTTTCCATCGCGGTAGCGCGAGCCAAGGACCACGTCGGCGTCAGCGATGGCGCGCAGAAACTCCGGCAAGTGTCCCGGGTCATGCGAAAAGTCCGCGTCCATTTCAAAGATGAACGCGTAATCGCGCGCAAGCGCCCATTTGAAACCGGCGAGATATGCTGTGCCGAGGCCCATCTTCTTTTCGCGGTGCAACGCGTGCACCCGATCGTTCGTCGCGGCGATCTCGTCGACGATACCACCCGTGCCATCTGGTGAACCATCGTCGACGATCAATACGGAGAGCCGAGGATCCTGCGCCAAGACCATCTCGATGATGCGCGCGACGTTCTCGCGCTCATTGAAGGTCGGGACAATGACAAGACCACGTTCCGTGGAGGTGGTCTCGCGTCGTGCGTGGAGGATCACGCGCGCTTCCTCCGATCACCGGTCGCAATTCCTGCCACCAAGAGAAGTAGAGCGAACCCGATTGCAATCCACGTAATGGTCTTCCCCTTCTGGTAGCTCGCACTGGTAAAGCGGAGTTCCACAGACTTTGCGCCGGTAGGAAGTGGTACGCCGATCAGTGAGTACATCGCACGAGCTGCGACAACTGGTTTGCCATCAACCGTTGCCGTCCACCCGGGATAGAAATTCTCTGACACAATCAACGCGGAACCTGCAGGTGCAGGAGTCGCGAGCGTGAGAGAAATCGCGCCTGCGTCGTACTTCGTCACCGTGACGGCCAAATCAAGCGGTGCCGGTGCGGCGTTGAGATCAACGGCGGTGACGTTCGCGCTATCGTTGAAGATCGCAACGGAATGCACCGGGAAACGTGGATCGAGTACCGTTCCGAGTGTCACATTATCGGCCGCTTTGACGATAGCAGGCGCAACCCACGCGGCGCGGTTATCACCCGGCAATTCGTACAAGTAGACCATTGAACCGACGGCATTTCGCGCTGGTCCGGCGACCAGCTTTGATCCAGTGAATGGCGGTTCTGCCGCATCTGTCATCAGGTAGCGCACATTCGCGAGCTGCCAGTAATTGGGATTCGGAATGTTCGTACCGCCCTGCTCCAGTCCAACCAGATCGTCATAGCGCTTTAATTCGTTGCCGTGATATCCAAGCGCTTGCCGAATTCCATGTGCCATCAATCCGGCCTTGCCGAGCCCCGCATCGCCTGGGACACCGGTGCGCGCGATCGCGAGATCCAACACTCGACCGGGGTTCCCGACCGTGTTCTTCTTTACGTAGTCGATCGTCGCATCTGACGCGAACAGTTGTCGAGCCGGCGGAGAGAACAACCAGTACGCACGAAGTACCGAAACCTGATCGAGCAGCACCACCAACACGAAGGCCCATCCAGCAGCCGTCGTACTCAATTTCTTCTGTCCGTGCAAGAGTGCGACAACAAGTGCGAGCGCTGCGAACGCCATCGCGCGTACCGCGCCCGTGAGCAGATCGGACTCGTTCGCGCGCACGATCTCTTGCAAATCTGGTCCAGCAAACATTCCTGCGAGACCTGACAGCGCGCCGGAGACGCCGAGTAACAACACCAGCGTGATCGTGGACGCTGCGGCGATGATGAAGCGACGCGACGGCGCGCGCGCGAGCAAGCCTTGCGCTCCGATGCCGGCCAGCGCCGCAATCGCGAAATTTGCGACGAAGAAGATTGTGCTCGGCGCGCGGAAGAATTTGCTTCCCGGCACCAGTGCGTACACCAGCTGATAGAACGGTGTAAATCCACCAAAGGCCCACAGCGAAAAGAACGCGGCGAACCCGCTCAGAAACAGTACGCGCCGCGTGCGAATATTGGTGCGAAACGCGCTCACAGCTAAGAGCCAAACCGCAGCGCCAACGTACTCGCTGTGAAAATGAATTCCGTTCGGTCCCCAGTACTTGTCAAGCACGCCGGTGAATTCTGGGATCAACGTGTTGAAGAACTCAACTGGTGGGAATGAGTATGTCGTTGACCACGCGTACCCCTTCCCTCCCGCACGTGGTGAGAACGGCGTGTACTCCATCACAGGCAAGTACTGAACAGCACTGATGGCAAAGCCGAGCGCGATTGCACCCAACGCGTACGCCAGTCGGCGGATTGCAACGGCGCGCGGTGGACTGTCGGCACCAAGACCAAATGCGATGTACAACGCAAAGACACCTGCTCCGAGCAGCATGTACTGCATGACTTGCGGATGTGGGCTTAACAGCCCCAGCCCAACGATGATAGCCAGCGCACCCCACGTCCACTTCCGACCGTCTCGGATGCCACGCAAAATGCATAGGAATGCGAGCGGCAGCATGGCACCGACAAACAATTTTCCATCGTGTCCAGCTGAGACGTATGAGCCCATCCACCCACTGAGCATGTACGCAATGGCACCTACCAACGCGCCGAAAAACGTGAGACCGAATGCACGCAGAAAGCTGTATGTCGCAATGCCTGCGAGGAAGTAATGGATGATCAAACCCCACGTCATTGCAACATCGGTGGGCATCACCATGCGCATCAACGCCGTCGGATAGAAGATGTCGCCGTGCATCGCACCCACATACGGCATGCCGCCGAACAGATGCGGGTTCCAGAGCGCGAATCCGCCGGTCGCGCGTAGTACCTGCGCGCCAAAATCACGGAATGAAAAACCAGCTTGATACTGATCGCTCCGCATGTTGATCAGGAACTCGCCGCTCAGCGCTGGATAGGCGAGCAACATGGTCCCAACGACGCACGTCAGCAGCGCGAGCAACCACGCATTCTTTGGTGCGATGGTCGCGGACGAATCAGTTTCAGAGAGAAGTGCCATCGGGTGATGAAATGGAGGAACGACGACGGAGCGACGTACTGGGCAAGAACGCGAGCCCGGGAAGCACTTCAAGAACGGTGAGCCAGATTCGCGAGACGAGCGCCAAAATTCCAGCGTCAGCTGGCGTCGCCAACTTCAGTGTCGTCAGGAGCAAAATCAGCATACTCTCGCGCACACCGATCCCGCCGGGCGCCACTGGCACCAAGTAACCGATCAGATACGACGCCGTGTAAACTGCCAGCACTGCGAGCGAGACGCCACCGGTACGGTTGAGCAAGGCATTCGAGAGCAGCCCGAATCCGATACCGTACGCAAGCCACGCGACGACGTTTGCGAGTAAAATGCCGAGCAACGTGAGGCGCGACACGAGCGGCAACGCCGTCGCAGGTTGCCGTAACACGCGCGCTGCGTTGCGCATAGACCACGTGAGTAACTGCGGTCCATACACGACACCCACAACGCTGAGCCCGAGTGTGGCCCACGCCGCGTAGCGAAGCACAGGGTAAATCGCGAAGAGCTCCCCTGCCCCAGCGAGCACCACAACCAAAAAGCCGGCAGCAATGTTGACGAGCGCCATGACGATCGATGAACCCGTCGCAGCGACTGGCGACGCACCGGCCTCTTTCGCGAGAATCGCCATCGCACCAATTGCCCAGATCTTTCCAGGGATGTACTTGCCCAAGCTGGACACAAACCAGATACGCGTTGCTTCGGCGAACGAGAGTGGACTGTTCCACAGTGCCAGTAGCATGCGCCAAGTCGCGATCAGGACGGCGTAGCCAGCCAGAAAACAGATGCTGGCAAGCGCGACACCCGCCCAGTCAGGATGAAGCTGTTGAGCAGTCGAACGCAGTTGGGTCCACTGGTCCGAAAAATACCGAACGAAGAAGATCGTCAGCGCAATCGCGATCAGTCCGCGCAACACGGTGCGCGTGTTAACGCGCACGGACAATTCCGCGTCGGGCGTTCTCATACACTGTGCGGTAGCGCTCCGCGACGGCGGCCGGTGACACAAGCGCCAAGGTGTTCGCACGCCCGGCCGCGCCGAGCGCAGCGCGCTGATCTGTGCTCCACACCACGTTCTGAATTGCCGTCTTCCATGCGACCGGATCATCAATTGCCGAAACCAGCGCGCCGCTGATACCATCGTGCACGATATCTGGTAATCCACCAGAACGCGCCGCCACCACTGGTGTTTCGCACAATAACGCTTCGGCCGCTACCATGCCAAAGCCTTCGTCGCGCGACGGCACTAAGCAGCATGACGCTTGTGCGTAAAATGCGGGCATCGCTTCACGCGGTTGTTGGCCGTGCCATGCAATGCGATGCGCGATACCGAGTTGCGCGCTTAGTGCACGAAGCGCAGCCGCGTCGGGGCCATCGCCTACCATGTCGAGATGAATCTCATCCGGAAGCAGCGCCAACGCGTGCAGCAACACAACCGGATTCTTTTGCGCGTTGAGGCGTCCGACAAAAACGAGCCGCGGTGGCGTTGCGCGAATCGCCGCGCTACTCGTGAATCGATCAACATCGGCTGGCATCGGCGCCACGGTAATTGGTGCGGGCGTGAGCAGATGCAGACGTTCAGCGAGCCAGTGGCTGACGGTTGTCACCGCCGCAGCACGACCAAGTGCAAAGGACGCAAGCGACGCGGTGACGCCTGTTGCCATACGCGCATCGCTCCCGTGCGCTGTCACCACCATCGGCACGTGCGCGCGGCGCGCGGACTTACCGATTGCCAGCGCCGACGGAAACCACCAGTGCGCGTGCACAATATCCACATCACCACTGGCGAGCCGGTACTTCGTCGCGGTGCGCAGTGCGCCAATAAGCTTGAGCATCGCACGCTTTCCGCTCACGCTACCTTTGACCTGCTCAGCCATTGTTCCGGTGTACGCGAGCGTCTCTGACGTATCGTCGCCGTAGCGCACACGTTGCACGGTAATGCCGTCGACAGAGTGCCGATCAGGAAGACCCGCGGCATGCGGCGCAATGACTTCCACCGTGATGTCGATCGCTGCCAGCGCCTGCGCCAAATCAAGCAGAAACCCGCCAGCGGAATCTCCACTCTCGCGCGGGAAATTATGCGCGACGAACAAGACGCGTCGCACGCTCACGGCGCGTTGGTGATGTGCCTCTCGTCGAGCTGTCGTCGGATCTCGCGCAACTCTGCACGTTGGACCGCGATCATCTCACCAACGAAGCCTCCTACAAACAGGATCGAGCCAACGATCACGCACGTCTCGATCAGATTCAGCAACGGTCGAAAACCGACGCCAGCAAAGATGCGAACACCAATCGCAACCATGCCGGTAAGCACTCCGAGTGCGAACAGTGCAAACCCAAGCAATCCAAAAAACAGCAAGGGTTTACGTCCGAAACGCAGCTCGAACCACACCGACAGCATGTCCAGCACTCCGACCGGAATGCGACCGATCCCAAACTTTGATTTCCCCGCGTGCCGTGGATACAGCGGCACCGGAATCTCCGTGACGCTGAAGCCTTCAAAATGTGCAATGACGATCATGTAGCGATGCCAGTCTGGACGAACAGGCAGCGCCTCCATAATCTCGCGGCGGTAGGCTTTCACGCTGTTCAGGTCTTTCACTGGCACATCAAAGAGCGAGCGGCTGAGCCAATTGTATATCCGACTGACAAATGCCTTTTCGTACTTGCCCTGTTTAAAACCCGTCACCATATCAGCTTCATCAGCGAGAATCGGTGCGACGAGCCGCGGAATATCTTCTGGCTTAAATTGCAAGTCAGCAGGATAGAACACAAAAATGTCGCCACGCGCATTCAACCATCCAGTGCGTAGCGCATCGGCAATTCCCCGCTGCGTCCTATGGCGAACAGGCCGCAGAAATGAATACTTCACTTTCAATTCTTGCAGCACCTGCCACGAGTTATCACGTGATCCATCTTCAATCACGATGACTTCGTAGGTCGTCTCTGAATTCCGGAACACTTCCGCGGCCTGTTCCATGAACAGCGGTAAATTCTCCGCTTCATCCATCGCGGGCACGAGCACACTCACCTGAATCACTGCAGCGTCGGTGGTGCGGCGCGCTGGCGCGGTTGGTCGAGGCATAGTCGTCAATTCGCTGCTCATACGCGCTTCCGCATACGCGCAGAGAGCACGCCAAGCTGGTCGCGATACTTGGCCACGGTTCGACGAGCGATAACCACGCCGGTCAGTTTCAGGATGTCCACGATCGCTTGATCGGTAAGTGGGTCATGCGCGTTCTCGCCATCCACCAATTTCTTGATCTGATCTTTAATGCCGCGAGCGGAAACGTCGTCGCCGTCGGTGGTGGACAGGCCCGATGAGAAGAAGAACTTCAGCGGGAGCACGCCACGTGGCGTCTGCACAAATTTCTCGTTCGTGACACGACTGACAGTGGATTCATGCATGCCGATCACTTCAGCAACCTCACGAAGCGTGAGTGGCTTCAGGAACTGAATCCCTTTCTCAAAATAGTCACGTTGACGTTCAACGATGTAGTTCATGACCTTGAGCATTGTCTGCCGACGCTGTTCAATGGCCTGAATCATCCAGTGTGCCGAGTTCATTTTGTTGGCAATGAACTCTTTGCTCTCGGTATCGTATTTCTTTTTGTCGCGCGCGATATCCTGATACGTTCGGCTGAGCTTCAGGCGCGGAAGATTACCGTCGTTGAGATACACAACATATCGGCCATCTACTTTGTCGACGACAAGATCGGGGATGATGTAGTGCTCGTTATCCGGCGCATACTTCAATCCGGGCTTCGGATCAAGCTTCGCGATCTGATCGGCAACAGCCTGCACCTCCGACACCGCAACACCAAAGCGCTTCGACATCTCACTCCATCGGTGGCCGATCAACTCATCGAAGCCATCACGAACAAGCGCGTATGCGACACCGGTTTCCAGCCCTTGCATCGACAATTGCAAAAGTAGACACTCGCGCAGATTGCGCGCTGCAACACCGGGCGGATCGAGTTGCTGCACGATCGCGAGCAGTTCATCAATTTCGTCCATCGTGTACATCGGCAACTCGCTGATGTCGCGCTCCAGCTCTTCCGCGAGACGCGTGACTTCGGCGTTCGCACAGCGTAAAATTTCGGACAGCTCGCAGGCGAGGTATCCATCTTCATTGATGTTGCCGATAAATTCATCGGCCAAAAAACCCTGCCGCGGCGTGAGCTCGAGGAGTTGAATCTGTTCGCGCAGATGATCCACGAGATCGCGCGACATGACCGTGACCGGTTCGATGTACTCGCGCTCTTCGTACTCTTCTTTGCGCCCGCCAGTCTCGAATCCATCTTCGAGAATCTTCTGCCAATCCATCTCGTCGGTATTGTCCGCCTTCTGTTCTTCCGCCGTCGCGACTTCGAGCGTTTCGGCGCCCTCTTCCGAGTCTTCGTCTTCCGGCACGAGCTCGAGAAATGGGTTCATCAACAGCTCTTGCTGCAGGTGCTGCTGCAAGTCCAAGAGCGGCATGTAGAGAAGGTCCATCGCCTGATACAAGCGCGGATTGACCTTCATCTCCTGCCGCATGGACGTGCTCTGATTCAGCCCCGTCTTATAGCCGCTCATGATCGAGCCTCGCACCGCACGGCGTGCACTACGCGATCCCCACCGAATCGTCGTGCTTGAATCGTTCACGCAAACGCGCGGCAAGCGTAGGCCCGAGATAGACCTCGGCCACCGTATCGTCAAAGACTAGTTCGCGTACCGTGCCGGAAACCTTGACCTGGCCGTCGAACATGATGTAGGCCCGGTCCACGATGTCCAGGGTTTGCTCCACGTTATGATCTGAGATCAAGACGCCGATCCCGCGATGACGCAACCCGGACACGATGGTCTGGATATCGTGGACCGCAATTGGGTCGACGCCAGCGAACGGCTCATCGAGCATCATGAACTTTGGCTCGGTGACCAGAGCACGTGTTATCTCAAGACGGCGCCGCTCACCTCCCGAGAGTGCGTAAGCGCGACTCTTTCGCAGATGCTTGATACTCAACTCGTCGAGCAGCTTCTCAAGCTTCGCGGCCTTCTCAACTTTCGTGATGGGCAGCGTCTCGAGAATCGCCATGATATTCTCTTCCACCGTCAGCTTCCGAAAAATTGACGGCTCTTGCGAGAGATACCCAATGCCGCGTCGCGCGCGCTTGTACATCGGCATGTTCGTAATGTCTTCACCATCCAGCACAATCGACCCACTCTGCGGCTGAATGAGCCCGACGATCATGTAGAATGTGGTGGTTTTGCCTGCGCCGTTTGCGCCGAGCAGACCGACGATCTCACCTTGCCGGAGATGCAGTGCAACATTGTTTACAACGCTGCGCTTCTTATACGTCTTCACCAGACCCTTCGCCTCGAGGCGACTGGTGAGGCGCGCCTGCGTTGTTGGCGTGAAGATCGGTTGCCGCACTGACTGCGCGAGGACGACATCGGTGGTACGTCGACGCACATCGGCGCTCACCTGTTCGCGACGATCCGCAACATCAGCCCACACCTCAGAGATGAGCTGCACCTTCGCGCCAGGTTGATCGAGACCGGTCGCTGGCAGCGATATTACGCCATCGGCGACCAGACGTGGCAGCACCGTGTCTCGTAGGTGGCTTCGCACTTGGTCAAGACTCAACTGCCCTGCCGCTTTGTCGGCGTCGCGTCCTTCAGCACGCTCGATCAAGATGTGATCAGCACGATAGAGCACCGCCACTTCATCCAGTCGCGCAGCACCGGTTGAATCTGCCGCATCAACCAGTGCTCGAAACGCGATCATTGGACCACGATCATGCGGCGCAAAATGTTCGAGCAGCGCACGAATGCGCGCGGGAAGTTCTTCGTCAGACGGCGTCGGCTGATCGATCACGGGCGACCCGGGGTAGTGCGAGAAGGAATCGCTGCGGGCTTCGCAACGGCGGCACGAGGTACTGATGCAGGCGGCGTCGGCGGCTTCGTTGGTGGAGTCTCGCGCGCGGGAACTGCAGCCGGTGGAATGCTGTCACGCAGCGGCGGTGGAAGAGCTGTGGAATCTGGCAATGGTTCGAGGTACAGGCCCACCGCATGCTCATCGATTTGCACTTCCGCAACACCGGCGGAATCCATTAACACGTTGATTCGGTCACCGCGCGAGTAGTTCAACGCAGGTCGCTCAGGCGGCATGCCCTGCGCTGGCACTTGGTAGCGCGCGCTCGCATGTCCGCGCGACTGCAACTCGCGCAACCGCGGCTTACCGGCCGACGAATCACGTTGCGTACTGTCGCTTGTTGCGATCGAAACGGGAGGTGCGACCACGGAGTCGCGTGCGCCGCGCCGACGAGTGTTCGCCGGCGGTTTTGGTGCAGCTGTCGTCGTCGGTGAGCCCACGTTCTGTCCGTCAGGCGCTACCGGGGTCGAGATTGTTCCGACAGGAGGCGTCGCACGTACGGTGCGCACGCTCGTGGAATCGAAGAATGCAAAGATCGTATCACCCTTCAGCCAATCCTTCTCGCCAGAGCGCACCTTCGCGGTATCGGGCAAGGTGGTTGCGACGGCTTTACGAAATGCGCGGACCTCGCGCAATTGCTGATCGGGCATACGCACCGCAAGTGAGTCCGCAATCAGATCGCGGTCAGGCGACACAGCTC
>JANNWU010000075.1:0-3866 GCA_031408755.1 Gemmatimonadaceae bacterium
GAAGTGCCAGGCGGCAGTTCGTGCGTTCCGCGTATTCCCGTGCGGACAGGTGCAACATTCACCACCCGCTGCGGCAATATCTTGGAAGCAATGAAGTGGGAGAAGCGAATGGAGATGGCCTACATCAACTACGGCGCGTGGTTCTTTGACTCGCGCGGCTGGGGCGATCTTCCGGAAGGCACGCCGATTCACTTTCCTGTTCCATGGCAAGAGCGCGATACGCGTCTCTCCAAGCCGAACGACGTCGGCGGTGTCAACGCGCCCGGCGGCGCAATTCGCGGCACGTACGGATTTCCGTGATGATGCATCGCGCAGCGAAGTTCGCGTGCCTGCTCGGGGCACTGTTGACGGGCACGGGGTGCTACACCTACGCGCCTGCCAGCGGCACGCCCGCGGCCGGAACCGAGCTAGCTGTGCTCCTCACCGATCTTGGTCGCGTCGCGCTCAATGCGCGCGTAGGT
Source organism: Gemmatimonadaceae bacterium (assembly GCA_031408755.1). Lineage (GTDB taxonomy): Bacteria > Gemmatimonadota > Gemmatimonadetes > Gemmatimonadales > Gemmatimonadaceae > JACMLX01. The sequence continues at coordinate 462 of JANNWU010000075.1, forward strand.
CCTGAGATCGATCAGTTGCGTGGAAAATTGGTGTCGAGCACCGACACCAGCCTCACGTTGGCGATGAGTGAGTCAGTCACGTTGCGCGGGGAATCAGCGAAGTGGACGGACGAGATAGTCACGATGAGTCGTGAGCACGTTAGCAGTATTCGCACCAAGTCATTTTCACGCGGCCGAACGTCAGTGATTGCCGGGACGTTCGGCGCAGCGGCTGCATTCTTTGTCATCAATAGTGCCATTGGCGATGATGGTCGGAAGCTCGAATCCGATCCGTCAACGCCTCCAGTGGGTCCGGGCCCATCGTCGAAGGTCGGATCTCTTCTTTTTCCTTTCCGGAGCGATTTTTAATGCGTATCCGTTTCTTTGTTGCAGCAAGCGCAGGACTGTTTGTCCTAGCAGCATGCGGCGACGGTAACGTTTCTGGTACCGAGCAACCGTTGGCCGAAGCGGCGATTGTGCGCTACATCAATGCAGTGCCCGATACCAGCGGCCTGGATGTGCGCTTTGTGGATGGCGGTATCGAGGGTTCGCCTCAGTATTCGAACGTCGTTTTCCGCACCTTCACGCCGTACCAACGCGTGCGTCCTGGTGCACGAAACATCCGCATCTTCACAAACCCGTCGTTGTATGCGAATGATGCGGCCGTCGCCGTGCAAACGCACATCGACACCACCGTCACGTTTGAGCCAAACGCACGCTACACAATTATTTCCTACGGCTTCTCGCGAGCGACCGCATCACCGCGGCATCGCTTGGTGATTATCCGTGACGAAGTCCCAGCGACGCTGGCTGCAACGCAGGTTGGTGCGCGTACCATTCACGCGGCGGCGGGTGTTGGCAACGTAGATGTGTATGTGCAGCCGAGTGAAAACGCGGTTGGTATTACCGGTGCGCCGACGGTCGCTAATGTCGCACCGCTGGGAGTGTCGCCGTATGTCGCGCTGACAGTACGTCCAGTTGGCGCATTGCTTTACCGTTGGGCGCTGACGGCCGCTGGCTCGCTCGTGGGTCTTACGGTCACACCGAACACCGGTTTGCCGGGTGTTGTCGGCACTGCTGGTGCAAATCCGTTGGCTGGTTTCCAAGTTGGCCGTACTGCCGTTACGGCAATTGTGCTGCCACCCTCGGTGGTTGGATCCCGTGCGCCACAGCTTGGTGATTTTTTGAACGCGTCAATTCGTTTCTTGCCAGATCGGGCGCTCGACAGCACCGAGCCGTAAGCTGCTCTGCCTTAGCGCGCACTCTAACGTGCGTGCTAAGCGGTTTCTGACGTTTGATTGCTTCGGATAAGAGATTTATGAGAACGCGTTAATCGCCGCCGCTTCATTCGTGAATTGGCGGCGATAAACGTTTTGGTGGTAGCGCTGTGCGGCACAGGCTGGCAGTTGTATCGTTGACTTTCTCCGTTGTGGGCCCATTGAGTCAACCAAGGGAGTTTGCGATGCGAAACCTGTCGATCCGCACGGTTCAGCGTGCTGTCATTTGTGCGAGCGCTGTGATGACTGTAGCGTGTGCCAGTAGCCCGGGCGCGGTGTCCTCACCCGGCGCCACTACAGCATTACCTGTTGGCGCAGCGGGTGGATCTCGACGCGGCGTAGGGTTGGAAGTCACCACGCGAAACGACGGGCAGGACATCACGTTGCAAGCGTCACCGATCGCTGTGTTTGCGGCACTCGAAGCGAGTTACGAGGCGTTGTTGATTCCACTTTCGCGACGCGAACCTGACGCTCGGATTCTGGGTAACACTGGGTTGAAGATGCGCAGACAGCTTGGGAAAATTGAGCTGCGCCGAGCCTTTGATTGTGGTGGAACGTCTGGCATGCCGAATGCTGAGACGTACACACTGACGGCGTCAGTCGTATCGTCTATCGCACCAACGGCGACCGATGGTTCCGTTGTGACCACGGTGGTTGATGCGAGTGCCGAGAACCCGAGCTATCCTGGTTCAGGCGTGCAGTGCAGTTCGAATGGCACGATTGAAAATGCGATTGCGAATGAAACGCGCACTCGTCTCAACCTGCGAAAATAGTATCGTGATTCTCGGACCAAGCACTCCTGCACGCACTGCTGTGCAACTCGTACGTCTGACGCAGTGTCTGATCGTTGCGTTCGCGCTGACGTTCCTGAGCGCACGTCAGGCGCGCGCGCAGGCGACACCGACTCCGCTGCCGACGGGTATTGAAGGCGTCGTGGTCGATAGTGCAGGTAAGCCACTGCGCGGTGCTCGTTTGGTGGTTCGTGACACGAGCCGTACTGGCACCGCTGCGCTCCGCCGCACCATTGGCGAGTCAGACAGCCTTGGCGTGTTCCGCATTCTCGGATTACCCGCTGGTGCGCATGTGTTGGAAGTGCAGCGCGATGAGTATGAGCCGGCTGGTTTTCGTTTTGATATTGCGACAGGCGTCACTGCAAAAATTCGCATCACGTTGGTGAAAGACCCGTTGTGGGCCGAGATGCAGCGTGCGGCCGACAGTATTCGTTTGGCCGATCGTGCTGACTCCATTGCGCAAGCCGCGGCGCCGGTGAGTGTTCGCGGTGTCGGACTTGGCTTAGGCGCGTTGGTGGGCAAAGTTGCCACACCAAACGGGCTCCCAGTGTCGCTGGCGCAGGTGCAGGCGATGGGTACCAAGTTCGAGACACAAACCGATTCGGCGGGCCGATTTCGGCTGACGGAACTACCTGTTGGTCCATACTTCTTGCGCGCGCGAAAGCTCGGCTACGAACCAGTGGTATTCTCGGCGACGATTGTTCCGCGTGATTCGGTTGATGCGGTGGTTGTCCTGATCCCGTTCTCCGCTTCGTCACGAGGCACACGCTTGGATACCGTGCGCGTGTCGGCCGATTTTGATCGCATGAGCCGGCGCCTGCGCGGCTTTGAAGATAGGAAACGAACTGCACGCGGCTTGTACATCTCGCAAGCAGAGATCACGGCGCGCAATCCGCAACAGTTGAGCGATTTGCTTCGCGGTCGAGCGAACGTCACCGTGCAGCGTAACAGCGCGTCGGGCGACACGCAGATCTTTGGTCCGCGGTTGAGCATCAGCAGCGGCTACTGCCCTCTGGCGCTGATTATCGACGGCACGCTGATCAACAACGCGCAAGGCAGTATTGACGCGCTGGTGCCGGTGACGATGGTTGCGGCGATTGAAGTGTACAACAGTGGCACGTCAGTGCCCGGTGAATTTCAACGGCTTGGTACAGATTGCGGAGCGATCATTGTGTGGACGAAGTAGCGCCGAACTGACGGACGTTCCGCACCGCTAAATCGCTGGACGTAACGCGGCTGCACACTCGCGACGGCTTCCGCTTCGTGTCATCTAGTCATCGCAGCAGCGGCTAGCTGCACACTACCGGCTTCCGCTTCGTGTCATCTAGTCGTCGCAACATCGGCTAGCTGCACGCTAC
>JANNWU010000076.1:0-3444 GCA_031408755.1 Gemmatimonadaceae bacterium
CAACGCATCAACCTGCGACGATGTGCGCGAACCCACGCCGCGCAACTCTTGCAGCAACGAAAGCAAACCCTCGTCGCGCTCCTGTTCCGTTTCCAGTCGTTCACGGATCAGGCGCAGCGTATCGGAAATTTGCTCCAACACATTCACCAATTCGCGCATCGCAACATCAAGCCCGTTGCGCCAGACAGACTCTTGCTGAAAATCGGCTGTGAGTCGAATTGTCGCCTGTTTATTTTCTTGCAACCACGTGGCGACGCGATCAAAGAGTCGTGCCGAGTGCGCGCGCGCGTCTTCGAGTGCTGGCCGCAGCCGTGCGCGTAACAGATCCAAACTCGCGACACTCAGCAGATCGCCGCGCGCTTGTAAGCGCGTCTCAAGATTGGGCAGCAAACCCTTCGCCTCACGCCCGCCGCGTCGCTCCAGGCGATTCAACAAGCGCGACACTGCACGATTCGAGATGCTACAGCCAAGGTGACTGGCGGCAGCATCTTCCAGATGGTGCCCCTCGTCGATCACGAGATGCGTGTACGCTGGCAGCACAGCAGCCTCGGCCCAGTTCTGCGATGCGCGTCGCACTGCAATGTCTGCCAGCAGTAACGAATGGTTGACGACGACAATGTCTGCCGTGGCTGCTGCGCGTCGCGCTTTGAACACGAAGCACTCATCGAAGTGCGCGCATTTGAGGCGGGTGCAGAGATCGCCTTCTGCGCCAACTTCATCCCACACATCGGGGCGCGGCGGCGTGGCGAGATCGCTCAGCGATCCATCTTTGGTGGACTTCGCCCACTCCACCAACATTTCGAGTTCTTCGCGTTGCGGCGCTTCGAAGAGCGATGCACTGCCCGCTTGTGCCTGCGTCAGTCGCGACAAACAGAGATAGTTGCGCCACCCTTTTAACAGCGCAAAGCGAACCGGTTGGTCGGAGAGCAGCTCCGCTAGCAACGGTAAATCTTTGCCCACTAACTGTTCTTGCAGCGTGATGGTGTTGGTGCTGACAATGGTGCGTTCTGAGTTGGCCGCAGCCCATCGCAACGCTGGCACCAAGTAGGCCATCGATTTGCCGACGCCAGTTCCCGCTTCCAACAACGCCACGCCGCCGTCGGCATACGTGCGTGCAATCGCCGTTGCCATATCGCGTTGCCCATCGCGCGATTCATACGCACCAAACCCTTTAGCCAACGGGCCCTTTTCACCAAAGTCTGCTTCGATTGACGATGCCGGCACAACAGACTTTGGTACAACGCGCGGCACTTCTGTGACCACATACAAATCCGTCACATCGTTATCGACGATCCCAAACCCGATGCCGTCGTCGTGCAAGCGCGCCGCGATGTGCATGTCCGCGTCGCTCGGCTCGAGCCAGTTTGACGGGTGATTGTGCACCAACATTTCGCCGCGCTGCGCCACACCGGGGAGCGCCAGCACCTGCTCCGCCGTCCCACGCGCGACTGCACGCGCTGACGTCAGCTTTCCGTCTGCATCTACCGCGCACACAAAGCAGACTTCACGGCCACCAGCGAGCCGGATGGCGACGCGAATGGCGGCGGCAGCAGCGGTGGCGATGCGGAAGTCGGGCGGGGTGTTTTCGGTGGCCGGTTTGGCGCGTCGGGGCATGCGCGGAAGATACCGAAAGTTGCCCGTAGGTGGCGGACCGAACGGGTGCATCTCGCGAGGAGTTGCGACGCGATGGATGATTGGACAACGATACACTGACGCTGAGTAAGCGACGTGCTCGCGCGTTCCCTTCTGACCGGTCTAAAGTCTTGACGTGAGGAAGTAAAACTTGTACAGTACTACTGTCCAGCTAAACAAGGGATCGCATGTCCACAACGACGTACAGCCATCTCCGCGAGAACCTGGCCGAGATTTGGAACCAGGTCGAAAGCAGTCAGACTCCGATCATCATCACGCGCCGGGATCATGAGGATCTCGCGCTGATTCCGGTCGGCGAGCTGCAAAGTCTTCGCGAGACCGCGTACCTCCTACGCTCACCGAAGAACGCGGCCCGCCTGTTGGCAGCGCTGACGCGCTCGCTGAACGGCAGCACCGCAGCGACAACCGTGGATGTGCTTCGGGCAGAACTTGGTGCGTCTGCTGTCGAATAGGCTTTCTGGTGTCAGAAACGAAGAAGGGTGGTCCTAAGAAACGAGTTGTAGTGATACAGCCAGAGTGTCTTCAGGATCTTCGACACTGCGTGACGACCAATCCGAAGACCGCAGACAGGATGCTCCGGATCATAGAGGAAACACTCAAGACTCCCTTCGAGGGCATCGGAAAACCTGAGGCGCTGAAGCACCTTGGTCCGAACATCTGGTCGCGACGGCTCACGGGAGAGGACAGGTTGGTGTACCGCGTTGCCGATGATCTCATCGACTTTCTTCAGGGACGCTATCACTACTAGCGGTCAGCGAATTTGGGGATGACTTGCGGCGGAATCCTCACGTGAGCTTTCCGTCACAGACAACAGCGGAGTGAGCTCGGTTGGTTAAGTGACGTCAGTGGGGCGCGAGAGATTCATCCCTCGCGCCCCACTGTAGTCTTCAACCTCAAATCGCAGTCCCTTCACGTCTTCCGCGGCTTCTTCTGCGCCGCCGGAAACAACACATTATTCAGTATCAACCGATACCCCGGCGACGACGGCGACAACGACAAATCCGTTGGCGGCGATCCCACTTCATGCTGTGGATCTTCGGGATCGTGCCCACCTAAAAACGTCCACGCACCCTTGCCGTACGCGCCGTGGATGTACTTCGCAGTCGTCATCCCGTCTTGATACGCGAGTACTCTCGTGCCAGGCTTGAGCGTCGCTTTCGTGAAGCTTGTCGTCACGCCATAAAAGTCCTGAATCACCGAGCGATGATCCTGCGTCAACATCGTCGGTACGGGATCTAACTTGGCCGAGAATGCGAACAAACTGAATGTTCCCAACGGCTTGCGACGACCGGGCACGTTCACCTGATGCCCGTCGATGTCGCTCATGCTGTTGATTAACGGACTGGGCTCAAGATGCGCGTTCTGCGTTGCAAATGCGCGCGTCCAATCCATCTTCGAATCAGCGTCGGCGTCCATCGGCGTGCCATCAGAAAAACCGCTTGCGATGTCAACGTTGAAACCGGCCATCGCCAACTCCAACGTCTCCGTCGCGCCACACATCGCAAACAAGAAACCACCGTTCTCCACATACAACCGCATCCGCTCGGCCACCGCTTTCTTCAATGCCGGAACATTTGCAAAGCCAAGTTGCCGAGCCTGTGCCACGGAACGATTCACCTGATTGATGAACCACGGACTGCCACGGTACGAGATATAGAACTTGTTGAACTGGCCAGTGAAATCTTCGTGATGTAAGTGCACCCACTCGTACTTGGTCAGATCGCCGCGCACCACCTCGGGGTCCCACACTTTCGTGTACGGAATGCCCGCGTAATCCAGCGCAATGGTGAC
>JANNWU010000077.1:0-1735 GCA_031408755.1 Gemmatimonadaceae bacterium
GGTGTTGGCATCGCGGTGGACGCGAACGTGCTTATTTTTGAGCGCATTCGCGAAGAGATGGATCGTGGCAAGTCCGCACGCCTCTCAATCGATGAAGGATTCAAGCATGCGCTGAGCGCAATTGTCGACACCAGCGTCGCGACAATTCTCTCAGGCGCCGTGCTCTATCAATACGGTACAGGGCCAGTGCGCGGTTTTGCCGTCACACTGGTGGTTGGCGTTGCCGCCTCGCTCTTCACGGCCATCTTCGTGACGCGCACCCTTCTCCTCCTCTGGCTTGACCGCACCGGCGGCACGAAGCCACTGAGTATCTGATGCTGCGAATTTTTCACAACACCAAGTACGACTTTATCAAGTGGTGGAAGGTCGCCGCGATCTCCACGCTCGTGTTTATGGGCATTGGCTTGGCATCCTTCGCGGTCACCGGTCCGATCAACTACTCCGTTGAGTTTACCGGTGGCACGTTGGTGCAGTTAAAGTTCAAGCAACCGGCGGACGCGGGGAAAATCCGTGCCGCACTCGATAAAGCGGGAATTTTGGGTGCGGAAGTGCAGCAGTTTGGCGGACCAGACGAGTTCATCGTGCGTGCGCAGGAGAAGTCATTGGTGAGTGAGCAGGCTGCCGGAGCGGAAAAGGTCGCTGACCGTATTCGCACGGCGCTGAACACGTCGCTCGGCGAGTCGTCCTACACCATTGCGCGCAAAGAATCGATCAGCCCGAAAGTTGGCGAAGAGCTGAGCCGGAATGCAGTGATTGCCATGGTTCTGGTATCGCTCGCGACATTGATTTATCTCGCCTTTCGATTCGAATGGCGTTTTGGCGTCGCGGCTGTTGTTGCAACATTGCACGACACGTTCATCACGCTTGCATTCATCAAGCTGATGCATCTCGAAGTATCGCTGACTGTCGTCGCCGCGATTCTGACACTGCTCGGTTACTCCATGAACGATACGATCATTATCTTTGATCGAGTGCGCGAGAATCTGAAGACGTCAGGCAAGACATCGTTGCACGATGTACTCAATCGCTCCATCAACGACACCCTGCCGCGCTCAATCATGACGCATGCGACGACGTTCGCTGCGTCGTTGGCGCTGCTGCTGTTCGCGGGCGAAGTGATTCGTCCGTTTGCATGGGTAATGACGTTCGGTATTTTCGTCGCCACGTTCAGTTCCATCTATGTCGCAGCACCGGTCCTGCTGTGGATTGAAGCGAAGTTCCCACGCAAGGCGGCTGCTGGTTCCGCGGCTGGGCGCGCAGAGGTGAAGGGAAATAAGAGCTCAAGCGCCATCGTAACGCGGTGACGCTTCGTGTAAGCAGCATGCTCCGACTGACCGCCGCTGTATGCGGCGGTTTTGTCGTTGCGGGAGACAGCGAATGCTGATCGACAGTCACGCGCATCTGGGCAGTGAGCGTTTCGCTGCTGATGTTGATGCGGTGATTCAGCGCGGATGGGAAGCCGGACTCTCGCGCGTCATCATTATTGGCGAGACAACAACCGTCGCTCGCGACGTTGCACGGAAGGCGCCCGGCAAGTTGTCGTTCACGGCGGGTGTTCATCCGCACGAAGCCGCAAACTTTGACTTCGATCGCGACATTCCGGCGATCCGCTCACTTGTTGCCGACGGCGCCGTGGCGATCGGGGAATGCGGCCTCGATTACTTCTACGATCACAGCCCGCGGGCGCAGCAAATGGTCGCGTTTCAAGCGCAGTTAAATCTGTGCGCAGAGGTCG
>JANNWU010000078.1:0-3931 GCA_031408755.1 Gemmatimonadaceae bacterium
GTAGCGTGCCGAGTGCGGGGGCCAGCAAGATGATGATTGCGTGTTTTTGGTGATGTACATGGCTGATGGCGTTGCTATCGTCGCGCATGTGCCCTTGCCAAAACACACTCTTGCCGAGCACCATATGGGTATGCCAGCAACACGCACGCACCGGTGGACAGCGGATGAGGTCCGCGCGCTTCCCGACGAACCAGGGAAGCGATTTGAGTGTGTCGACGGGGAGTTGCTCGTGAGCCCCGGCCCGCGATGGCCGCATCAGCGCGCAGTGTATCTGCTAACCCGCGCGATTGACGATTACTGCAAAGTGTCTGGGATCGGCTCGACGCTGAATGGTCCAGCCGACTTAGAGCTTGACCGGTATACCTTGGTCCAGCCGGACGTCTTTGTGATCCCGCGCGTGGATGGGAGAGTTGCGGTTTCCCAAGAAGAGGCAGGGTGCGCACTACTTTTTGTCGAAGTGCTCTCGCCGTCAACCGCGCGGTTTGATCGCGTTATCAAGCGTGGGCGATATCAACGCTACGGCGTTGAATTCTGGATCGCGGATCTCGACGCACGCGTGGTTGAGCGATGGACGCCATCAAGCGAGCGCCCGGAGATTGTGACCGGGTCGCAAGAGTGGCATCCTGTCGGTGCTGATCACCCGCTCACCATCGATCTTGACGCGCTGTTTGCCGAGGCGCTCGGCGAACGGTGACTCAACGCATGTTGATCACACCGTAGCCGCTACCACAGCGGCTGTCTGCTGTGCTTGCACTGCGGATGCGAGCGCTGCTGCACTGCTGTCAGATGCAAACGTGATGACACCCATCCCGAGGCCTTTGAGCTTGTTGTGCCAGAGAATCTCGCCAGTGCGCGCGTCAAGGCAGAACAGTTCACCGCTTGCGCCAGCGTAGACGTGCTTTCCAACATGCGAGACTGTCGCAAATGACGAACTCCTGAGCTTTGTGCGCCACAGTTCGTCGCCCCGCTGTGAATCGATACATACGACATGCGATCCGACGCCGATGATCAGTTGATCTTTCGCAGTTCGTGACATTGGTCTATTTGGTGGTTGTGATGATCGGTGAGAATGCATTATTCTGCTTTGCGCTGTCAACGGAATAGCAACCGCACCGCATACGCAAGGGAAAGTGGAGCCGACTACGCGTGAAGCTGTGCGATCACTGCACTCGCGGCGCTCGTTCGCCACGGTTGCTGTCAAACTCCACTGCACGACCATCGCGCCAGCGCGCACCCGTCGCAATTCGGCGTTTCCAATTCCCCGCGTGATGCGTGTCAATCGCCAGTACGCGACCGTCATACAGTGACGTAATGTGCAGCGGATCAAGAATAGTGTGCGCGATCACAATCTCAGTCGCGCGGTACGCAGCCAGCATGGCGGTGACATGATCTGCAGAGGCGGACTGCTGGGCCAGACCGCGATACCACAGCGGCCCATCCTTCTCAGCGATCAACGAATCGAGTGCCGACCACCGTTCTATTGAAGAGTTCAACGTTGCCCGAACGCGTTCGTTGATTGGAATGATGGAAAGTCCTGAACGCAGCAGTGCGGGACTTACGCCGCCGTGCATGAACAGTCGATCACCGATACGTTCAATCGCGTTACGGCTGCGGAGCCAGCGCCCAAGAATTGCTTCTGTCCCGATCCAGTCAACGTATTCAACGCCGAGTAGTGTGGCGTTGACGAAGTACTTGTCTGCTACGTCTTTGAGTGAACGTGCGTCACGCGCTCCGAAAAAGTTTTTCTGCTCATGGTTTCCGAGCAGCATGTGCAGTTGGCCGCCTGCAATGGCCGCATCTCCCTCAAGCTTGAACAGCAGCCAGAGACACTCGAACACAGCGCTGCCGCGATCCATCGTGTCGCCAAGAATCGCGACGTGACCGGTGCCAAAGATCCAGTTGTAGTTTGAGTCAATGACGCCAGCGCTTGTGAGTAGCGCGACAAGTGCGTCGAACTCGCCTTCAATGTCAGAGAGTGCGACCAGCGCTGTTGCGGCGGCATACTCCGCCGGCGGAGTCTGAAAAGTCGTCCGCAACGGCACACGAAACGGGCGCTTACCAACCGGTGAAATTTCAATGCTTGCCGCGCTGGCCGAGTGGTAAGACTGCGAATCAACAATGACCCCGCGCGATGACTTTGTTGCTAAAATTCGATACACGTGCACGCTTTCACCGCGCACAAGGGCGATGGGTGCTTCAGGGCTGGCTTCAATTGCCGTCGACGCTCGTTTCGGCGTTTCAAACTTGAACCCAAACCCAAGCGGAACTTCGTCGATCACACCGAAATAGCTGAGGGCAACGCTCGTCGCCAAATACACGACGCCCGCGATCAACATTGCCACGAGACAACGAACGAATGAGCGCATGCGCTCCCAGGCTAAGCGTGGATCCGCGAGACCTCAAGCACGCGTCCGGCGCACTGCGTTCGGGCGTCGTGTGGCAGAGTGGTTTCGCTGCGGGTGCGCGAAACGTAGCATTCCGCTGGTCAATCACGGTTACGCGACTCGCGCCACATATCATCGGAGGAACAAATGCCCGCTCCCGCTGCCGGCTATTCCGGCACCCCTCTCGCGAAGAAGCTTGGTATTGCCGACGGCACGCACCTGGTGCTGGTCAATGCACCGCCGGAATACGCTACGCTACTCGCGCCGATTCCACCGAACGCGACTTTCCAGAAAAAACTCAACGGCGATACCGACATCGTGCACAGTTTCCACCTGCAGAAGGCTGCGCTGCGAGCGGAGCTAGAACGGCTAAGAACAACGATCAAGCCAGCCGGAGCGGTGTGGGTCTCGTGGCCGAAAAAATCGTCGAAAGTATCGACGGACATTACCGAGGATACCATCCGCGAAATTGCGTTGCCCATTGGTTTTGTCGACATCAAAGTGTGCGCGGTCAGCGAGGTCTGGTCAGGACTCAAGCTCGTGATTCGCAAAGAGCTGCGCTGACGGCGCACTGCAGCATGGAGAGTGGACGGTCAGAACTGCCAGACGACCACAGGAACGCTCATGCGTCCGTTCGCTGGCGCAGTCTCTGATTGTGTCTTTACCACTTTACCGCCGACGATGATTTTGATCGTGACCGTCTGACCGGCCACTCCGAGCGCACCGCCAATGTGTTCTGCAGCGAGTGCAACCGCACCGACATTGGTATCCGGTGTCACGTCGCGAACCCACGGTAGCGATGTGATGTCCACCGACGCTGTGCCGCCACCTTGCGCAGTGTAGATCACCGTCAGTGCGCCAGTATAGTTGCCACTGACTTCGTACTTCGTTGCGCGTGGTGTTGCACCCGGGCCGGTGCTCACATTGCCATCACCTCCGCACGCGACCAACAGTGTCGTAACTGCAAACAGTGCAAGCCCGCGGAACAGTAAACTTTTCAGCATTCATCAATCTCAGTAGGTGCGCTATCGTGTCGGCCGGCTTTCGGCGAGACGTAGCGCGTTGCATGGTGACTCGTCACAACATTTCGCGTTGCATGCCACACGTGAAATGCGACCGTCCACCATCAATGCTACCGCCATCAGATCGCTTCAACAACGCGACTGGGATGAACCGCTACATTCGCTCGCTGAACGGTCTGAATTTGACAGTCAGAGGAACGTTGACGCGTTGTGCTAACACGCGCGATCTGCAGAGAAGCGGAGCGGATGGATGCGTGTTGCAAGCGAGCGATGCGCAGAAAACCTTGTTTTGTAAGGTACATACCTACATCATCTCGCTTCGTTATCTCACTCCGTCACTGCTACCTAGGCGCATTAGTGCTATGCAAAGAACAGTGTACGCAACTCAACAGGCGTCAACTTCAAGCCTTCGCGCAGCAAAACCGTACTGGACTGGGTCGTATCCGTTCGTTTCGCTGCATCTTGCACTCACTCTGCTTCGAATCGGTGTCGCAGGCCTCTTCATCGCGCACGCGGCGGTGCGAC
>JANNWU010000079.1:0-3697 GCA_031408755.1 Gemmatimonadaceae bacterium
TGGGCCGTCTCGGCGTTTTGTGACAGTGCTCGGCATCGGCGTGAAGCGGTTCATCGGTGACGTCGGCTTCGTCGACCCGATTTCGCAACAACTGATTCCGACTGCTCGCGTGAACATTGGCTATGCATTCTGAGCGAAAGAGTGACGCGATGACCACTGGCGATTCGAGCGGGAATTGAGCGTGCAATGCCTCGAGTGCTGGACGACGCGAGCGAGTCGCCTCTGCATGATGCTTTGCGCGATCGTGTTGGCGTGTGTTACCGCGGCGTGCACAGACCCAAGTGGGCTGGGACCGGCTCCGAGCTTCATTGGCTTGGAACCGATTGCGAATGAGGTGTTAGCGCGCGATCCCACACGTGGGCTGCCTGATGACTCGTGCCCGGTGATAGTGATATCTGCCGCGCCGACTGTTCGCTACAACATTTCTGGGAGTTCTGCGACGATCGCGTTGCCCGCTGGTGGCGCCGTCACAAGTGTCGCATTTGGACGTGAGCAAGGAACTGTTTTTAATCTTGATAGTGTGGGGATGATTGCGATCTCGTATGGGAACAACTTTGCGGTTCCATCGTTTACGCCCGCGTACTTCGCGTTTTTTGGAGTAGTGACAATCGGTGAGCGATTCCAACAGACGGTTGTCTATCCGCGATGGTGCGCAATCCGCGTTGGTGGACGTGTTGCGGTTCTGCACCTCACGTATGGTGTCGCGCGGAACTCGCCGGGCGAAGTAGATCGCATCGTGTATGCGAACGATTTTTCACTTCGCGTCGCGATGCCAGACGGCCGCCAGATGAACGTGAGAATGTTGGGTGGAGAGTACTATGAGCGACAGGACACCGGCGCGCTGCCAGCCCTGACATTGCTATCGCACGTCGCTACGCTGCAATGGTAGTTCGCACTGTAGCAATCCTGACCGCACTGTTTCTCGCACAACGCAGCGACGCGCAAGGTTTGGGCACATGGGATCTCGGCAGCGAGATCATGATCAGTCCGCGTTCATCGTCACCAAACGCGGTCTTTGGTGGCCAGACTAGCGGCATTTCGCAAAGTGCGCTCGCGCTCCGCGCATCGACAGATCTAGTCCGCGTTGGACGCGTGCACCTGCGCTACTCGGCGCAACTTCTGCCGGTGGTGCTGTTGTCGAATGTCGAGAAGTATGAACGACTCGCGTTGCGCGATGCGAGCACACTTTATGTACTGCAAGGCACCACACGGTCGTTCGGTGTCGGCATCGTACCGATTGGACTAGATCTCGTCGTTGACTTATCGCAGCGCGCACGACTGCGTTTCGGCGCCGGCGCTGGCATCGCCGCTTTTTCGCAGCATGTGCCGGTAGCAGGTGGGCGTCGACGGAATTTCTCTGCCGAGTGGGACGCAGCGTTTCAGGTGAACGCAGGACGCGATCGCTGGGTCACGCTCGGCGCACGCTGGAAGCACATCTCGAATGGACTCACGGCGTACGAAAATCCGGGCGTCGATAATCGGATGTTGTTTGCGGGAATGAGTTGGCGGATTCGCGTGCCGCGGTAGCAGGAAACTCAACGGCGCACGCACGTCGCACGGAGCATTTCATCGGCGTAAAACGCACGTCGCACGGTGCAGTTCATCGGCGTAGAACGTACGTCACATGCGCTCGGCCGCGTAATGACAATACGGTGTCGCAAAGTTCCACCTCGACTAGGAAGCGCTTCAACAGTCGAGTCCATCCGTAGTTCTCCGCACTTGAGAGCAATTCTCAGTCAGCGAAAGTTTAAGACGACAGAACTTGTCTCATTTCACTTACGCCTGAAGGATCGCATGCTGAGAGCACTATCAGTCACACGCCGCGCTGCGCTCGTCGCCTCCACTTCCGTGCTCCTGTTCAGCGCGTGTGGTGAAGACGAGACCACTGGTCCGCCAGCCGGAAACGGTGGTGCGGCACTGAACGAGATCGTTACGACTGCTCCGATCAATGCAAGCTCCAACGATTCCTTGGTCTATTACAGTCTGTCGACAAACGCGATTGTACCGCGCACCGGCGCGTGGGACATCGCGTTGCGCCGTTACGAGATCCGTCTGAACGGCGGTGTAACCGGCAGCGGTAGTGTGACGGGCTACAATTTCGCGAACAATAAGACCGCGACATCCGCGCAGGTTCTTGCCTTCACCGGGGACAACACTCGCCCCGCATTCGACTCGCTGCGCGCAGCGCAGATCCCTGCCGACACATCGTTCAAGTCAGATCGATTGTTCGCAAATCCGAATGGGTATCTGAATCTGGCTGGTGTTCCAACAGCAAACACTTCAGCGTATTGGAAGGTGAAGACAGCCACCGGCGCATTTGCATTGATGCGCGTGGCTGCGATCACTCTCAATCCGCAATTCGCACTGACGTCTGTCAGCTTTGAAACCCGCACGCAAACGGGTACGACTCTCGGTGCACCACAAGCCTTCACGGTGCCGACAGCGGGAACACCTGTCAACGTGAACATTGCGACGGGCGCGGCGGTCACTGCCAACGGTTGCAACTGGGACGTTGTCATTACGCCAGCGTCGTATCAATTGGGCGTGAATGCTGCGTGCAGCGCCGGCACGAATCCCGGTCCCGCATCACCAAACTTCGCGGCCGCAACAACCGCGAACGATGCAGCCGAGTACGTGCCGTATCTCGCGGCGCTCACCGGACCCGTGCCGAACTCAATCACCGACGCCAGCGCACCATTCAGATACAACTTGTCTGGCGACAATCGTCTTTCGCCGTCGTTTAACACGTACTTGGTGAAGAACGGTCCTCGTGTGTACAAGCTACAAGTGCTCGGTTATTACAGCGCGGCCGGCGCCAGCGGATATCCCACATTGCGTTTCGCGCGCATTCAGTGAGCGTAACGTTGGCACGCGTGTGGCAGTACGCGCGCACTGCGACGTTCGTACTCGTCACGACGATGAGTGCGGGCTACCAGCAGTTGCAGTCGCAGCGTGTTCGTGGCGCTGTGACTGTGGAAGGCGATGGCGAACGTCCTGTGGTCGCGGCCGAGGTGAGTGTGCTTGGTGGGGGTGCGCGGATGCGGACGGATGAGCGAGGGCGGTTTAGACTTGATGCACGGGTTGGCGACAGTCTACGTATCCGTGCGCTCGGGTATCGGGAGCAGCGACTGCTCGCGCGCCAAGAGATGCAAGTCACCATGCAAGCGCTGCCGACGCTGTTGGACGGCGTCATAACCACCGTTGGCCAACGAGAAATCCGCGCTGCGGATTCGCCCGCGAGTATTACAGTGTTAACACGCGCCGACATCGCTGCGGCAAATGCGGTGTCCGCGAATCAGTTATTGCGTCGCATTCCGGGATTGCAAGAAATCGCGTCTCCGCCTGCGCAAACGTCGATTGCAATTCGCGGATTGGATCAAGCGCGCGTTCTCGTACTCGTTGATGGCGAACCGGTCGCAGGCGCCATGATGGAGAATCGCGATATCGGGCGTTTGTCGACGCTGGCCGCAGAGCGGATTGAAGTGGTAAAAGGTCCATCGAGTGTGGAGTACGGCAGTGAGGCACTGGGTGGTGTGATCAACCTCGTGACCGCGGCACCAACGTCGCGTCTCACGGTGCAAGGCGATCTGCGTACTGGCGAACTGGGTCGGCGAGAATCATCGCTAGAACTCAGTGACACCTTTAGACCCGTTGGTCTTCGGCTGACCGGTGGTTGGCGCCAAGTGGACCGTGTCAC
>JANNWU010000080.1:0-16750 GCA_031408755.1 Gemmatimonadaceae bacterium
AACCGCGGCCAGCGTCTTCAAACGCTAGCGACGCGATTTTGAGATCTTGATTTTCCAGACCGAGCGTTGCGTCAAGCACGAGCACGCAGATCTCGGCACGCTCAATTGCCCGTCGCGTGCGCAACGTTGAGTAGAACTCAATGCCGTCATCGATACGTGTTGGGCGACGCAAGCCGGCCGTGTCGACGAAAATTAAACGACGACCATGATACGTCATCGGACTGTCAATCGCATCCCGCGTCGTTCCAGCGACATCTGTCACAACCAAACGCTCTTCGCCGAGCAGTCGGTTGACGATCGATGACTTTCCAACGTTCGGTCGACCAATTACCGCCACGCGAAGGGCATCTGGTTCTTCCTCCATCCCTTCCGGCATCTGATTCACGACTTCATCCAACAGATCACCGATACCAGCGCTGTTCTGCGCTGACACAGCGAATGGATCACCGGCGCCAAGCGAGAAAAATTCGTAGTGAGCGATCGTGCCGTGATCGTCGCACTTATTTGCGACCAGCAACCATGGCTTTCCACTCTCGCGCATCAAGTCCGCAACTTTCACGTCAGAAGGAACGAGGCCCATCTTCGCATCTGTCACGAAGAGCAGCAGGTCGGCTTCTGCAATTGCCTCTTTCACTTGGCGCTTGATCTCGACATCCATCGGATCGAGCGTGTCTTCGGGCAGGCCACCCGTATCGACAAGCCAAAAATCGCGACCATTCCACGTCGCACGACCAAAGTGCCGATCGCGCGTCGTGCCTGCAACCTCACTCACGATCGCCGCGTTCTTGTCGCCGATTATTCGATTGTACAACGCCGACTTGCCCACATTTGGGCGACCGACGAGGGCAACAATTGGGATACTCACGCAGCACTCCGCAATGACGAACCGACGGCTGGTTCAGCCTCCAGCACATCGATGAAATCGTACGATGGATACATCGGAAACGGGAACTCCTCGCGCAGTGCGACGAAGGTGGTGTCATCAAGAAAGACACCGTTCTCGTTAATACTCTCGGCCGGAATCAGCGCGAGATCAAAATCGGTTCGACCAGCCAGCGCGCGCCGGAAATCGTCGCTCACAAGCAATCCAGCGGTCGTTGTTGTTGAACCGAACAATGAGTTTTCTGCGACAAGCAACTCGAATTGCGCGCCAGTGATGCTCGAAAGTTTATCAAGCAGTGCTGGCATCAGCGGTGCCATACTTACACCCGTGACGACCGCGATCCGCTTGCCATCGAGTCGGGGCAGCCGCTGCATCCCGTCGTCAACGCGGCCGCGCAACGACGTCACCGCACCAACGCCGTTCTCAATTTGCGCGAAGTCGCCGTAGTGCTCCGCGTCAGGTAACGGTCGCTCGGCGAGCAAGTACAACTCATCCGAGCCATACACCCAACGTTCACCACGCTCGGCGAGCGCGCGCTTCGCCCATCGATCAACGATGTCCAGTAATTCGCGAGATGAATCGCGATCCATACTTTTGCCGGTATACAAATGCGAAAACTGAGTCACACCAACTGGCACCAATGCAACCGAGAGCACCGCGGCGTCGAGGTTCCACAGATCCGTTAATGAGGCTTCGAGGATCGCGCCGTCGTTCAAGCCGGGCACGATCACCATTTGCCCGTGAAACTGAATTCCACCGGTTGCGAGCGTCGACAACTGTTCCACAATGTTTGGCACGCGCGGATTATTCAACAACACCTTTCGCGCTTCCCACGGCGTCGCATGGACTGACACGTACAGCGGCGAGAGACGGTACTCGATGATGCGCGCGATGTCGCGCTCTTTCACATTGGAGAGCGTAGCGAAATTGCCGTACGCAAACGAAAGTCGATAATCGTCGTCGCGAATGTAGAGCGGCTTCCGCAAACCTTTGGGCAGACCTTCGATAAAGCAGAATTCGCAACGGTTGGCGCAGCGTCGAATTGTCGGCGGTTCCAACTCCAAGCCCATCGACGCGCCCTCGGGGCGCACGACGTGCCAGGTGTGATCGGTGCCATCCGGCTGGCGCACGTCCACCGTGAACTCATCGTCAGCGGTGAGGAATTCCCAGTCGAGAAAGTCGTCTAAGGCGCGCCCGTTCACCGCCCGCAGCTCTGTGCCGCGAACAATGCCCAGCGCCGCACCAAGCTGTCCGTCTGCGACGGCCGCTACACGAACCATCCCGAACTCCTCTCTCGAACCCATCCAGACGATCGTACCAAAGCGAAACCGCGCCCGCGGAAGCCGGGGCGCGGCTCAACAAACTTACGAACTGGGAGGTCGGAAATCAAGCAATAGCATCGACTTCCGCCATTTTAGCCGCCTCAAAAAAGCCTACTTTGTCACCCGATATTTGAACGCCACAATCGCCGCACCCTTCGCCTCGGCCGAGATCTGTTCGTAACTCCCAGGCTCGATCTGCTTCGTACGGACAGTTTGGCTAGTCACCACGCCGCCTTCCACGTTCAGAAAGTCGACGATGATCTGAAAGCTGCCGGCCGGCTTCCCCGTTGGCACCTGAACAACCGCGCCAAATTTGGCACCATCAAGGCTCGCGCTGAACTGCTGCACGTTGACTTCCGGCACCAAATTTTGCATCAAGTTGGTGTAGTACACCAGTGAGTCATTAAACACGCGAATCTGCGCCTGCTGTGCTGGATTGAGCATGATCGTCTGACCCGCGCGCGGCTTCACGCCACGATTGGCCCGCGTCTGCACCGCCAACTTCTGCGACGCCTGAATGTTTCGCGCCAGCGAATAGATGCCTGGATTGTTCGGGTCAACCTCGCGCAATTTCACAAAGTACGGGCGAATCGCGTCGAATCGCTCGAGGTTGTTCATGGCGACAGCAGAGTTGTACAGCGCATCGCGATTGTTCGGATTCTTTTTCAACGCCGCCTCGAACAACCGCAGCCCCGGTGCATAGAGCTTGTTCTTCGTCAGCTCGTTACCGGCATCAGCCAACTGCGCATCGGTGACGCTGGCCACATTCATCAGCACCGTGTCGGTGAAACGATTCGCTGCGGCGCTGTCGAGCGTCGCGCCACCAAGGCGGAGAATGCGCAACTTGGTAGTCAAATCCGTCGGGTGATATCCAAGATATCGTTGATAGACACCAACCGCAGCGCGCGTCATGGAATCTTTCTTCGCGCCCTCAGCCGATGCCGCCGCATTACTGTAGAGTGCTGCAAGATTCAGCATCGTGTTGTCACGCACTTTTTGCGCGTTTGTATCCGGCGACGCCGCGGTGACATCGATCGTCTTCGTGAACCACTCAATCATCTTCGTCGTGTCGTCCTTCACCAGCGCAATATTCGACATGATGTTGTATGCGAAATAGTTCTTCGCATCAAACATCATTGAGCGTCGCGCGTAGTACTCCGCCGAGTCAAGCTGCTGCGAATTCGTGAAGGTCACCGCTTTGTTGATGACCTGACCCCAGATGCCGTTCGTGTAGAGCTTGAGCGAATCTGCGCACTCAGGTTTTACGGCGCGAACTGCGGTCCACGCAGAATCGAGCGCCAACAACAGATCAACCGACGCCGTGGGCTCAGCGGTATAACCAATCTTTGCACGCGGCTCCACGTACCCGATTCCAGGCTGCTCCAGCCATGTCAACAACACTTGGCCAAGAAGAAAATTTCGTCCCGGCTGAGCTGTTACGGGAAATCCGGTGACGTTATCCGTCAGCGCTTTCACGGTGCTCGTCAGCGCTTTTGCCTTTACATCAGGCGTGGCACCCGGCTTGAACACACCATTAAACACCAAACTTGCGGTAAGAAGCTTCGATTCGCTTTGCAGCGGAATGTCACACTTGGGCGCCTGCGCACCGAGCATGCTTGATACGAGGGTAAGCGCGGCCAGCGGTCTCACTGCGGCGCGGCTAACAATTCCAATTGGCATGCAAGAATCTCCAAAGTCGAAAGGTCGAGCCTGTTACGTTCGGCTCGGCTTGGTAGTTCCGTCGCGGCTGGCTTCATCGCCACGCGCCGACGAATATAGTCCCGTGCTACGCGAGCCACGGTTTGGTCATTCGCGCCATCGGTAGCTGGCGCCGCTGCCGGTATTGAACAGCACAACGTCACTCTGTTTCGTAAGCATACCAGCCTCAACTAAAACGGATAGCGATGCGAGCGCGCATCCGCCCTCCGGTGCCGCATCAATTCCAGTCGCTGCCGACAAGCGAGCAGTCTCAACGCGTGTGACGACATCATCAATTGCAACCGCCGCGCCATCGCTCTCATAGAGCGCTCTCAGCAGCAGTCGATCGCCGAGTGGTCCTGGGACGCGTAGGCCGCTCGCGTACGTCTTCGGATCGGCCCACGGCTCGGCGGACTGAAAGCCGGCGGCGACCGCGCGAACAATAGGCGCACAGCCGGACGATTGCGCCACGATCACCTTTGGACGCCGTTCGTGTGCATCAAGCCAGCCCGCCGCCTGCATCTCGGCAATAGCCTTCCAAATTCCGATCGTACCTTCGCCACCGCCGGTGGGATACACAAACGCATCCGGGAGCCGCCAGCCCAACTGCTCCGCCATTTCGTATCCCATTGTCTTCATACCTTCCACGCGGTACGGCTCGCGCAACGTCGATACGTCAAACCAGCCATGTTCCGCGGCGTACGCGCGCGCTTCGCGCCCCGCATCGCCAATGTGACCATCAACGAGTATCAGCGTTGCACCGAACGCTAAAATCGTGTCGAGAATTGGTGGTGGCGTGGTGCGCGGTGCGTACACACGCACAGGCAGATTCGCCGCCGCGGCGTACGCAGCGAGTGCCGCACCGGCATTACCAGCGGTTGGTACAGTTAGCCCAGCCACACCGAATGCTTTCGCACGTGTGACGGCAAGCGCCATCCCGCGCGCCTTGAACGACGCGGTCGGGTTCTGACCTTCGTCCTTGATCCACAACTTCCCTATGCCAAGTGCACGCGCGAGAGCGGGAGCCTCAAACATCGGCGTCCAGCCTTCACCCAATGCAGTGACCGATTCCTCCGCATGAACTGGCAGCACGCTGCGATAGCGCCACAAACCGCGCGCTGAAGAATCGACGCCGGTGGCCCGATCTGCTGGCACAACAACTTTGGTCAGCCACGGCTGGCTGCACGCCGGACAGAGCGATGCGAGCGTGTCACCTAGCGCCGTCGCGTCACAACTACTGCAGTACAAACTCCACGTTGCGCTACTCACTTTCTGTTTGTGCATTCATCGTTGCATCTATTGGTGGTGGAAGCGGGATGCCAAGTCCGGTGAGCACACGTTCGGCGAGCCCTTTTGAGAATCCTGGGACCGCGATGATCGCATCAAGTCCCGCATCTTTCACCCCCTGCACGCTGCCGAAGACCTTCAGCAGTGCGCGACGGCGCGAAGGCCCGACGCCGGGAATCTCCAGTAACTGCGACGTCACGGTGCGCTTGGAGCGGCGCGCGCGTTGAAAGGTCACGGCGAAGCGATGCGCCTCGTCGCGCGCCTGCTGCAACAAGCGCAACCCAGGAGAACGTCGTGACAATCGCAGCGACTCACTGCGACCAGGAAGAAACACCTCTTCTTCCTTCTTGGCTAAGCTCGCCAATGGGAGCGACCCGAGTCCGATTGCGGCGAGCGCGTCTTGGGCCGCATGCAGTTGTCCTTTGCCACCATCAATAACGCACAGATCGGGCAGTGGCAGCGACTCCGACGTTCGCCGCGTGAAGTATCGCGTCACGACTTCGTTCATCGACGCAAAGTCGTCGTTGCCCCAATCCCCTTCCACCTTGAATTTGCGATACTCCGCACGCTTTGGTCGACCATTCTCAAACCACACCATGCTCGCAACCACGTCGCGGCCTTGCGCGTGCGAAATATCAAAGCACACAAAACTTCGCGGCACAACTTCTAAACCCAATTCGCGCTGCAAGTCGTACACTGGATCAATCGCGCGCTCGTCGCCCTCCTCACTCGTCAATCGCATCTCTTCCAACAAATGCCGAGCGTTTTGCATCGCGAGATCCATCAGTTCACGTTTTGCGCCACGCTGCGGCACCAGCAATCGAGATGAGGCGAGCGATTCCTCCACCAGTTCGCGCTCCGAAAGCTCAAACGGCAACAGTACCTCACGGGCGCGTTCCGTTTGGTGCTGATAGTGTTGCAACAGATACGCAACGAGAATCGCGTCATCCGGCTCCCCTTCAACATTTCCCAGATAGCGATGATCGCGCGCGAGCAGCTTGCCGTCGCGAACGCGAAGTATCGAGACACAGGCGTCATCGCCGTCGCGTGCGAAGCCTACAACATCGCGATCACCACCATCCACCTGCATCACCGCCGTCGGTTCCTCGATCGTCTCGAGTTTCAGCAACGCATCACGCAACTCGGCTGCGCGTTCAAACTCTAGCTTGCCTGACGCAATCTCCATCAACTCGCGCACACGCCGCGTGACCTCTTCGGGACGCCCGTCCAGAAAGTGCAGTACGTCGCTGATCATCGCACGATAGTCGCTCAGCGATTGCAAGCCGATACAGGGCGCTTTACACCTGCCGATATGCCAATCTAAGCAGGCGCGCTCTGGCATCTCAACCGGCATGTCGTAGCGACATGATCGCACGGTAAAGATACGCTTTACAATATTCAGCGCACGCCGCATGGCGCCCACGTCAGTATATGGACCAAAGTACCGCGCACCGTCTGATTGAAAGCGTCGTGTGACGAACACACGCGGGTACGGCTCGTGGACCGTCACCTTGATGTACGGGTACGACTTGTCATCGCGAAGCGCGATGTTGAAGCGCGGGTGATACTCCTTGATCAGATTGTTTTCAAGGATCAACGCATGCGCTTCAGTTGGTACTACGATCGTTTCGACATCACGAATTAGACCAACGAGGTGGCGTGTTTTGACGCTCGTTTCGTGATCGCTCGCAAAATAACTACGGACGCGCGAGCGTAGCCGTTTTGCCTTTCCCACATACAACACACCACCAGCGGCATCCTTCCACAGATACACGCCTGGTTTATCTGGAAGGTGCGCCAACTTTCCGGCAACGAGGGTGGTGATCTCAGTCATGCGGAAAGTTAGTGCTCGCGCCGCGACGACGATCGACGCATGAGACGACGTAGCTGCTCAACCAAGGCAACCGCCTCGGGTAGCCGAAGCAGAAGTGTCGCACCGCCAAACGTTGCTGCGAATACGATCAACATCACGATTGCCTGCCAACGATTAGGAACGCCAGCTAATCCAATCCATGGCACGCGAACCATCCACGTCACTGCAGCCGCTAGAATCGCGCACGCCCAGAGGCGCGCGACTGTGGGCAGAATCGGTGGAAGCGCACCAATGCGCAACGTCACGCTACGACGCAGGAGCGCAAACTCGCACCACCCTGCCACTCCACTCGCAAGCGTCAGACCAGCCGCGCCCCAGCGTACATCGTAACCCGTCCATCCGGGCATGCGCACGCCAAGGATGTAGGCCAAGGCAATTCCCAACATCACCCGTACCATTGCAAAACGCATCGGCGTTCGCGAGTCTTGCAATGCGAAGAACGCTGAGCTGTACAAACGCGCGAGTGTCGTTGCCAGCAGGCCTAACGATGCACCGGCGAGAATTCCCCACAACCAGGTTGCTTCATTTGCGCCGAATCGGCCCGAGCGGTACAACGCCGCCGCAATCGCGTCGCCAATTGTCAAAAACGCGGCCGCCGACGGCACGATGAAATACGCGATGCGCGTCTGACTAGCAGAAAGGCGTGCGCGCAATGCTGCCGTTCGCGTGCTCTCGTCGCCCGTCACGCCAGACATCGCCGGTAGTGCCGCTGCGGTAATCGCCGTGCCGAAAATAGTGACTGGCAGCAACGAAATCGCTTGAGCGAGACCCAGCGCGGCAACTGCGCCAGCAGAAATCATCGTCGCGAACTGTAAGTCAACAAAGCTGCTGACTTGCACCACTCCACGACTGAGTAACGCGGGTCCAAAATTGCGTGTGACGGTATGCACGGACGGATCGCGCAATGATGGTCGGAATTTGATCCCGCGAACTAGCGGAATGACCGCTGGAAGTTGCACCATGAATTGCAACGCACTGCCAATGAGCGCGCCCCACGCAATCAGTCGCGCCGCATCATCAAGTGATGTTCTGTTGCCGAAAACCACTGCACCAATGATCGCCAGATTCCACATCACCGGCGATACATAGGACAAAAAGAATCGTCGATGGCTATTCAGCACACCGAGACACCACGCCGAGAGCACCAGTAGACCAACACCAGGAAACATGATGCGCACGAGCGTTGTCGTCAGCGTGCGTGCGCTCTCTGAGAAGCCAGGTGTCAACAAGGCAACGAGTTGCGGTGACCAGATGATGCCGATCAGCACCAGCGCCGATGAGAGCACGGTCAACAGCGTGAACACGGCGCCGGCCACGCGTAAAGCATCAGCGTCGCGATTCTCGCTCCGCAATCGTGAATACACGGGGATAAAAGACGCCGACAGCGCGCCCTCTCCAAACAAGTTCTGCAACAAATTGGGAATGCGCAGCGCCGCACGCAGTGCGTCACTTGCCACCGATGTACCAAGCACGTGAGCAATCACAGCCTCGCGCGCAAGGCCGAGGATACGACTAATGAGTACGCCCGCCGCGACCAATGCAGCACCAGAGCTCTTCACCGCTTTCGAACTCGTCACGTCAGCCGATGGCTCAGTCATTCACTAGCGACACCGCCTCATCGTCACACGCCTCGAGCATGCGGTCAAGAAGCGGTGTGCCGTAGCGTGCCAACCATGGTAGCAGATTCAACGCACGTTCCTGCGGTCCACCGAGTGGCCATAGCAGACGCTGCGTGTTCTCGACGCGTTGCAGGTCGTTATCAATGGTGCGTTTGGACGCTGCGAGCACACGACGTTCGAGCCGCGCCACTCGATGACCAACTTGTGCCACGGCACCGTCCAATGCCGCGGGCGAGAGGCCGGCGTGCGATGCGCGCAACGTCTCATGTGTGCGTCGCACCTGAGTGCGCAGGATGGTCAGCGCATCCAGTGACGCATCTGGTGTGGCTCGTTGCGCGAGGGAGCGCTGCAATGCATGTGTGTCGCGCATCGCGTCAGCACTCTGTCCAACGCGCGCAAGCGTTGCCGCAACCTCTGGTGTGACAATACGCAAACTGGTCCGCGGCAGTGCAAGCGGCGCCGCCACACCGAGTGCCGACGCGACGGCACTTACTTGCGCGAAGTACGCCATTTCGCCCGGCCCGGCAATGTAAGCGACGGTCGGCAGCAGCGCGCGTTCAAGCACGGGTCGCAACAACACATTGGGCGACAATGCATCTGAACTCAACCGCTCCGCGGTCGCAAAACCACCGCGAACGGCCGCACGTTCCTTCACACCGTCATGCACGACGAACACCAAACTCCGGTTCTCAACCAGCTCCACCTGCGGCGCGTAACCCGAAGCACGAAGAGCACCCGTTCGCGCACTGACGGCTCGGTCGAGCGATTCCGCATCTTCAAGCGCGCGTCGGAGCAACGGATTGCCTGCGATCCGCACTGCGCGATGCGCTGCATCAAGCACCGTGATGCCAAGCGGCTCTAGCACGTGCCGGATCAGCGCGACGTAGGCACCGCCAATTGTACTGCCTGCGTGATACGCGCGTTCTGCCGCACGAATCACTTCCGGCCACGCTGCACCAGCAGACGCCGAACGGAGCGCAGTCAGGGCGTCATTGAGGGCCGGCAGCGGCGCCTCTGACATCATCGTGCCCTCGCTCGGTGCACCGCTCATGTGCGCGTCCACGAGTGAACCCTTGCTCGGCAACCACGTCGACGCGCCTTCCGCGAAGTCAGCATCGTCGGTCGCTGCCCAGAAAATCGCCGCCGTTGGCACTCCTGTGTTTGCTTCGATGCGATTCGCGAGCGCGAGTGCGCTCAGCGCCTTAATGATCGTGTACATCGGACCGCCAAAAAGTCCTGGCTGCTGGCCTGTGGTAACGACGACGCCCTGCCCGTCACTGACGCGCGCCAACCGCGCCGCCGCTGCACCAGATGCGCGCATCGCGTCACGCAGTGTGTGCGCCCAATCGTTCCCAAGGAGCGGACGTTGGCATGCTACAATGTGGTCGCGCCACGCCGCGTCACCACGTGGACGCACAGGCTGCCCGTTCTCCGCAAATGCTCCGTCGCGGACCGCGATCGCCAAAGCGCCCATTGCTAATGGCAGTCGTTCAACAACCGGCATTATCGACATCGACACGCAACCTGAGGCAGTACGCAATCATCGATGGTGCAAATCAGACTACCGCGACGCATCATACCGAGCCGCAGAAACACGATCATCCTCCATGCGTCGAACCGCAGCGGTATCGGTCGCCTTGGTGCGCCGGCACGTCTGCGGACGCAAGATAGCTAACGCGCCGCCGTAATCGAACCGTCATTTGTGATACGGCTCGCCACGCAGCATCGTACCCGCGCGATACAGCTGCTCGCTGAGCACCAAGCGAGCCATCTCATGCGGCAAAGTCCACGGTGCCACTGCCAAGAGTTTCGTCGCGCGCGCACGCACGGCATCGTCCAACCCAAATGCGCCGCCGATGACAAACGTCACCGCGCCGCCCGTATCACGCAGCCGACCAAGCCACGTCGAAAATTCGGCGCTCGTCATTGTTGCACCGCGTTCGTCGCAGGCCACAAGTTCGCCGCGCGGCAAGCACGCATCAAGCAAGCGCTCGCCCTCAAGCTTGCGAGTGACGGCGGGGGAAACACTCCGGCCCCCCGCCTCTTTCACCTCGCGAACAACCAGCGGCCAGTATCGCGCCGCCCGCCGTTCATACTCGCCAATGGCCGCACCGAGCATCGCGTCTTGCACTCGACCAACCACCGCGAGCGACAGTTCCATGAATCAGGCGTAAATGCCGCGCAACTTGTGCACGGTACTCACACGGCTAATGGAGAGCATGTAGGCTGCAGTGCGCATATTCACTTTGTGTTGCCGAGCCATCGCGCGCACTTCCGTGAAGCTACGCGTCATGATCTCTTCCAACCGCGAGTTCACCGTCTCTTCGGTCCAATAATATCCGCCGCGATTCTGCACCCACTCAAAGTACGATACAGTGACACCGCCAGCGTTCGCCAAGATGTCAGGAATCACGAAGATTCCTTTCTCTTCAAGAATCGCATCGGCTGCGGCCGTCGTTGGGCCATTCGCGCCTTCACAGATAATGCGCGCTTGCAGCTTGCTTGCGTTCTTTGACGTAATGACGTTCTCCATCGCCGCCGGCAAGAGTACGTCAACCTTGAGCGTGAGCAGTTCTTCATTCGTAATCGGATCACCACCGCTGTAGCCCTGCAAATCACGATTGCGGCTCACATACTCAATCGCGGACGTCACATCGATACCCTGCGGATTGTACACGCCGCCGGTGCGATCGCTGATGGCCGTAATGCGGCACCCTTCCCGCTCCAGCAACAGTGCCGCGATCGAACCCACGTTTCCAAAACCTTGCACGGCAACCGTCGTACCACGCACCGGCATTCCTAATTCTTTTAACGCTTCACGTGTGACGATCATGCAGCCGCGACCCGTCGCTTCCTTCCGGCCTGCAGAACCACCCAGCTCAAGCGGTTTGCCCGTCACAACGGCCGACGCGGTGTGTCGCATGTGCATGGAGTACGTGTCCATTACCCACGCCATCACGCGTTCATTCGTGTTAACATCAGGTGCGGGCACGTCAGAGTCTGGGCCGAGCAACGAAATAATGTTCGACGTGTAGCGTCGCGTGAGGCGTTCAAGCTCGCCAACGCTCATCTGTGATGGATCACAAATCACGCCACCCTTGGCACCACCGAACGGAAGATTCACAACGGCGCACTTCCATGTCATCCACGCCGCGAGTGCCTTGACCTCTTCCAGATTCACCTGCATATCAAAACGAATGCCGCCTTTCGCCGGCCCGCGCGACGTGTTGTACAACACGCGATAGCCGGTGAACACTTCCACGTCACCGTTGTCCATGTGCACCGGAATCGACACGGTTAACTGCTTCTCTGGATTGCGGAGAATTTTGTAGATGCCGGGATCAAGATCGAGCAGTTCCGCCGCGCGATCAAACCGTGACATCATCGCCTCGAACGGATTATTTTCGTCGAGGAATCGGTCCTTGTCAGGCAGGACAATGTTGGTCGTCGGCAGCCGGAGATCGGTCGCCATAGTGCACTCGTCAGCGTGAAAGGTCAGGGAGAGGTGGGCTAGCCCTTCGCGCCGAGAGCATCGTCTGAACAGCTGCGTTCAGCGCATCAATGCCGTCGCGAGGAATAACCGATTGGGAAAGATACCACAGCGGAACGTTCGAGCTCGACCACAACGGCGCGAGCTTTACAGCATCCTTCAACGTGCAGACAACCGCGTCCATACCCTTCATACTTTGCTCGATGCGCTCAACGCTACGCGCTCCGTAGGCATGATGATCCGGAAACGACAATGCGACGGGCGCAACGCCCAACGCGCGAAGTTGCGCCGAAAACGCCTCAGGATCACCGATTCCGCTGACAGCCAGCACTCGTTTACCGCGCCATGCCGCCACCGGCTCGACGGCACTCGTCGCAGTCGCCACAAATGACGAGGGTGCCAGATCGACGGTCACGACAGGCGCGAACGTCTCGACTCGAATAGCGGACTCAAGAATTCCGATACGTTCCGGATCGGCTGCCTTTACGGTCACGATCACAAGCGTCGCGCGACGAAGGGAGCGCATGGGCTCGCGAAATGGACCAGCCGGCAGGAGTGTTGCGCGCCCCGCCCACCTATCGGCGCTCATCAGCACCACGTCCACCACCCGCGCAGCTCGGCGATGTTGAAATGCGTCATCCAAAATTGCGAGGTCCGCACCATTCAACGCAGCATCCTCGACGCCCAAGGTGCGTTCCGCGCGACCGAACACTGGCACATCGGGATTCAACAGTCGATGCACAAGCATTTCGTCGTCGCCGTACCCTCGCATCACAATTGCGGGGCGAGCGCCGGCCGCTCGAAATTGTTGTGCGAACCACGCACTGACAGGCGTTTTGCCGGTACCGCCAACGGTGAGGTTGCCGATAGAGATTGAGGGGATGATTCCTGGTGCGACCGGCTCGGCGTCGTATCGCGCATTCACGCGCGCAACAATAGCGCCGAACAGCGCACTGGCCGGCGCCAAACACGCGCGCGCCGCTCGTGACGCCAATGCGTCACCATACCACACCGCTTCCGCCACGTCACTCAGCGGCACGGGCTGCCACAGTGTTCAACCGCGCTTCAAATGCCGAAACTTGTGCCGCGGCCTCGCGTGAGGTCTCACCCGGAACAAACGTCGGCTCATCGAACACCACCGTCAACGTACAAAAGGGTTTTGGGATCATGAATCGATCCCAACTTGAAAGAAACCACGCGCTCGACGCGTGCACCGCCATCGCGACAACCGGGGCATTCGCCTTATGCGCAGCGATGAGCGCGCCTGGTGCGAATGAGCGATACGGACCGCGCGGTCCATCGGGCGTGACAGCGACGGTGAAGCCGTCCTTCAATACACGGATCAATCCGATCAACGCGCGATCAGCGCCACGACTCGAACTGCCGCGCACCGGCTTACATCCAAGTTGGATCGCGATCTGCGCAATCAACTCACCGTCTTTGTGCGTACTCACCAAACAGGCGACAGACCTGAATCGCGTCACGTAAAGCAATGGCAGAATCTGACCGTGCCACAACAGCAGCGCGACTGGTTTTCCGTCGTCACGCAGCGCTTCAAGTTCGCGAAGCCCGGTCACACGAATCCTCCAGGTTGCTCCCAATAACCGCACAAGCCACGCGCCAAACCACGCAAGGAAACGCGCACGTCGAGCATCAGCCTCAGAGCGCGCCGTGAGTTCACCACTGTGCTCAGTCACGCAACCAACTCATCCACCATCTTGGCAACGCGCACGGCGGCACCAGGCCCACCCATTGTCAGGCGGACGGCCGCGAGATCATCTATCATTCGCAGTCGAGTGGCCGATTGTACATCCAGTAACTCAAGCAACGCTGGCGCAACGACATCCGCGCGCAATGCATCCTGGATAAACTCCGGTACAACACGCTTCTCAGCAACAATATTCACGAGCGCGATATTGGGCAGCGTGACGAGTCGTTTCGCGATCGCATAGGTCATCGCACTCGTGCGGTATGCGACAACCATCGGACAGCCACAAAGCGCCGCTTCAAGCGTTGTCGTTCCGCTTTTGCACATCGCGGCTGTTGCGGCGCGAAAGACAGTCTGCGAGATCTCCCGCACCACTGGGAATGGACACACCTCAGGATCAATCGTAACACTCGCTGGCGCACAGAGAATCACTTGCACGTGTGGACGCTCACGCACAACCGCATTGGCGGTAGCAACAAAGTCCACCAAGTGTCGACTGATTTCACCAGCGCGACTACCCGGGAACAGTGCCAAGACAGGTCGCGCAGCATCCAGTCCCAAAGCGGCGCATGCATCCGCACGCGAGACGAGTTGCTGTGTCGCATCGATTAATGGCGAACCAACGAACGTCGCGTCGATTCCAGCATCACGCAGCAGTTTTTCTTCGAACGGAAGAATCACCGCGGCCTTCGTGACAGTCTCGCGCAGCGTTGTCACGCGGCTCTTGTGCCACGCCCAGACCTGTGGCGTGATGTAGTACAGCACGGGGATCCCACGCCGATGCGCTTCTTTGGCAACGCGAATGTTGAAGCCAGGATAGTCAATCAATACGACCAGCTTCACACGCCCCGTATCCATTCGTGCACGCAGCATCGACATTAGCGCACGCAATACTGGTAGATGCTTAATGACTTCCACGAACCCAACAACCGCAATGCGTTCCGCGCGCTCCAGCAATTCTACGCCTTCAGAAGCAAGTCGGGGCCCGCCCACGCCAACCAGATGAAGATCGGGACGCATGCGTCGCAGTTCGCGCACCATCGCCGCGCAATGCATATCGCCCGACGGTTCACCGGCCACCAGCAACACTTCCGACGTCACGCCGTCCTCGGCGCACCACCGCGAAGGCGCAGGGCGTGGCGATCGATGTCGGCGACTATGCGAAGCGCCGTCGATAGCGCTTCTCGCCCAGCGGCACCCGTAACAACAACCGGCATGTCGCCGCGGATCGCCGACAGGAAACTGTCCAGTTCCAGACGTAGTGGCTCACCTTCGGGCGCAAACAGTGGCACGGGCTCCACAAACTGTTCGAGCGACGTTGCCTGCGAAGCGAAATCTCGCGGATCGACATCGGCGCGCATGCGGAAGAACATCCCTACGCCAGTTCCGAGATCCAGCGAGACATATCCACTGCGCTGAAAGATGCGCAGTTTGCGCGTCTTGTCGCGCGACACACGACTGGCGGTAATCGTGGCCACAGCACCGCTCGCGAACTCGAGGCGTGCATTGGCAATATCCAGCGTATCGGTAAGCACCGGCACGCCCACTGCGCTCACGTCGATCACCGGACTGCCAACGATCGTCGCAACCAGATCAATATCGTGGATCATGAGATCCAGCACGACTGCAACGTCGGCACCGCGCGGCGTGTACGGCGCGAGCCGATCGCTTTGCACGAACAGCGGATCGGCCAAGTACGGCCATGCCGCGCGCACCGCACGATTGAAGCGCTCAACGTGGCCTACCTGAAGTACCACACCGGCAACTTCGGCAGCGCGAACCAACGCATCCGCCTCGTCGAGCGTGACGGCAATCGGCTTCTCCACGAACAGGTGCTTACCCGCATCGAGCACTTGCATGCCAACGGCGTGGTGCGACGTGGTCGGCACAACGCAACTGACCGCGTCACATTCAGAAATCAGCGCGTCAAGCGACGCATGTGCGACTACACCAAGTTCTGCCGCGACGGTCGCCGCTCGAGCGACATTCGCATCGTAGAATCCGACGAACGCAATGCCCGGCATATCTCGCAAAATTCGAACATGGTGGTATCCAAGCCCACCGGCACCCGCCACTCCAATGCGAATGCTCAGAACCCAATCCCTCGCTCACTCTCCTCAATGAATGTGAGGAACGACGTCACTTCTTCCAGCGGTTGAAGTTCAGCGCGCGCGCGACTGATCGCCTGCGACACATTCAACTCAGAGCGGAACACCAAACGATACGCACGCTTCAATTCACGAATGGTTGTTTCTTCAAATCCACTGCGTTGCAAGCCGACCGAATTCAGGCCGTACAGTTTGACCGGATTCCCTACGGCCTTCAGATACGGCGGCACATCTTTAGCCACGCGTGAACAGCCGCCAACAAACGAATGCCGACCGATGCGCGCAAACTGATGTATCGCAACGAGGCCGGAAACAATGGCTCGGTCGTCAATGATCACGTGCCCAGCTAACTGTGTCGCATTGCCGATGATAACCCCATTCCCGACTTGACAGTCGTGCGCAAGATGCACGTACGACATCAAAAACGAGTTCGTCCCCACGGTGGTCTTCAGCGAATGAGTCGTGCCGCGATTAATAGTCGCGTACTCGCGGATCACCGTGTTCTCACCAATTTCGACCGTGGTGCGTTCGCCTTTGTACTTGAGATCCTGCGGATCACCGCCAATCACCGACCCAATTCCGATTTTGACGTTGCGCGCGAGAATAACATTTCTCTCGAGCGTCGCCCGCATCGCGATCACGCAACCATCACCCACTACGCAGTCGTCGCCGATGTACGCGAACGGTCCCACCTCAACGCCCTCGCCGAGTGTTGCCGTTGGCGCAATGATCGCCGAGGGATGAATCGTACTGGCAATCTGT
>JANNWU010000081.1:0-33311 GCA_031408755.1 Gemmatimonadaceae bacterium
CGTGAGTCGACGCATAGACATTGCAAGCACATGTCACAATATCGGAACCAGCCCATTATCACAGGGACCACGCACAATCAAAGTGGACACCACAGCGTTCTCGACTCGGAGCACAAACGACGGGTTGCTCCACGCGACCCAATTCAGGGATGACAGTTTTTCGGTGTTAGCATTGCCGCGTGTGTCGTGAGTACTCGATTGATTCATCACCATCAACTCCCGATCTAGAGACCATGAGATTGTCACAGATGCAGCGAATGCTCTGTCATCGAAGAGCGCTTACCGGAGCGAGTCTTGCTGTGGCAGCAAGCGGTTGCAGCGACGTTGCCAGTAGCCCCACTGACTTGAGTACGCGCACTGGTTTGCAGTTGTCGTCATTGAACGAGCGCATCTCATTTCCGTGCAAGAGTGCACGAGCAAACCCGGTTGGTGCAGTGCATAAGAATCGATATTCAATAATTCGATTCGACTACCCCCAAACTGCTGTGCATCCAAACGGAAGAACGGTCGCGCGCTCACTCATCGTCACGGACGCCGGTGGCGATACGTTAAGTGTGACAACGTGCGCTGTCCCTGCAACCTCTGTGGGGCTGCAGCTCGCGCAGGCCCTGTTTGACAACGTCGCGACACGCTCATCCGCACGACGTACGCGCGCTGACCGAGCGGACGGAAGCACAATGCTTCAGCTCTCATTCACGCGGTTGCAACGTCGTAAAAATCCGATATCTCGCTTGGATGCACCCGTATGCGTGTCGACGACAAACTGTGTGTCGTTGACACCATCTGACTCGCCCGTTTCGTTGACCATCCA
Source organism: Gemmatimonadaceae bacterium (assembly GCA_031408755.1). Taxonomy (GTDB): domain Bacteria; phylum Gemmatimonadota; class Gemmatimonadetes; order Gemmatimonadales; family Gemmatimonadaceae; genus JACMLX01. The sequence goes on from JANNWU010000081.1 coordinate 812, forward strand.
GTACGGTCCACCGCCCCCTCCAGGAGATGGTCCAGGAGGTAGTAACCCCTGTGAATACGACGGATTCTACGGCTGCGATTTCTCTAATCCGAACGGTGGCGGTGGTGGTGGCAACTCATGGGATCCAGACGTATTCGTCGGTGAACCAGCAGACACGGACCTTCGTTTTGTGTGTTCGCCTGAATCGCAAACTTGCCTCAAGCCACTGTCAAATACGGAATACGTCGTGATTGAATCGGCGATGATGCGTTTTAAGCCAGACGATGAGATGAACGAGGCGTGTCGCATTGCAGCGATGGTCGCGCGCGCGCATTTGGCATCAGGCTTTATTTATACAGGTGTCAGTAACCACGAGTTTGGGAACGAGCACCACCTCGGGCTGACAGGTACGGATGAAAAGGTCGGTTCGCGAACCTATGGCATGCGAGTGATGCACCTCGAGCAGGATTTTATGGCCTCGGTTCAAGGAGCATTTATTGTAGGGAATCAGGATTACGACGAGCTTGATCTCGCGAACGTGCTGCTTCACGAAGCAATGCACTTGGTGGAGAATGGGCTTCGGTACAATCATCCGAGTACTGGACCGGGGTCCGCACCTCCGTTCGCTACCGGTCCGTTCGCTTTAGTCAATCCGAGAACAGGCGGGTACTTGGAAGGAACAACTTTTTCTTCCGGAAGTCGAGATTGCGTGCAGTGACGAGAACTGTCGCGTACGCATTTGTCGCCGTGCTACTGGCTGGACGCAATAGTTCGCTCCCAGCACAGGCCTCTCGCGCGACGTTAAGCTCAAGAAAATTTGTCGTAACGCTGCGGGATTCACTCGTGCTGCTTTTAGCGGCACGAGATGCGCAGATAAAAGGCACGTCAAACGCCCTCGGGTGGCATGGCTCGGCGAACGAGCTAATCAAGAATATCTGTGAAGCTATGACCGGTGGAGGAGCGAAGCACCCTATGGCGCTGCTGAGAGAATACGTCTCGATCACAGGAACGCCGGGCAGTGATTCAACTCTGTACGTCCAACACGGCGCGGAGTGTATCCGCGGCCGGGGCGCGGCCGCACTTCAAAGTGTGAGGATCCTTGTTGTGGCCGCAGATGTCTATCCAACAATTCGCGCGAACGTTCTCGAGCAGATCGACATGACGTCGAGTCTGCAACTCTATGACCCTGCTCTCGATGGTGTGACCGCACGCTGGTTGTGGACACCAAAGAGATCATGGTGGGTGCAGCGCTATGAACGTGGTGGGATGGACGATCTTCCTCGTCGTCCTCCTGAGCCATTGGTACGGCTACCAATACTTGCTCCTCCGCCCAAACCTTGAGCCGAGCCGGGCAGGCCAGAAAAAGTGGACTATTAACACCCCAAAATCGGAGGCACCTACTACTGCCCGTGTCATCCGCACATGAAAGGTGCTTTCCCCGCGCTTCACGAGTGCGCGAAGCGGCACCTAGTATCGAATGAATCCCAGAAAAGAATCAGCAAAACGAGGATATGAGTTCAGATACCGGAGCATGTACATGTGCCTCATGTGAAGCAGGCTTAACCTGTATCTCTTCGGAAGGATCTGAACGAGCCAATACGCACCGGGATATCGACACTGATGTCGCCTCGCTCGTCGACCTTCTAGTCGCCACGACTCGCCTGCATACACCCCTCGCTCGCGTCATCCTCTTTGGATCTCACTCGCGAGGCGCCGCAAGCGCCCGCAGCGATCTCGATCTGCTGCTCCTTGTGGCGCCACCACTCACGGCAGCGTGGAACCCGAAGGCCAATGTGTTGCTGCGTAGCGTGCTCTATCGCACGCTTGGCACGCGCGCAGATCTCGTTGACATCAGAGTCCGAACCATCGACCAGTACGAAGAGGCATACACGGTCCCTGTTTGCCCTGAGCACTCCGCGGCGAGTGAAGGAACTCTGCTGTGGTCAGCGGCCATCTGTCGGCGTCCGCGTCCCATGCGATCACTTTACGAGGTTCGACTAGATAACGCGGACGATTGGCTGCGTTTTGCGTCGTATGCGAATCACGCCATGAATCGAGCGGACGCCGAGGAGCCTCGCGGCTGCTCCATTGATGGTGATCACTTGTGCCGCGACGCGCAGAAGAACCAATGCGCCTTGACCCTCAAGCACTACGAAAAGTGCATCCGTGCAGCGATTGTCGCGTGGGCAATCTCGACTTACGCGTCGATCCCAGATTACACACTCCCGCTTGCGCGTCTCGCGGCATCTGTCGACCACGCGTTCGGTTCGCTGCTCGGTCCAGCCATCGCTGATCGAACTGTGAACGGTCGTGCGCGATCTGCCAGCATTGCCATCGCGGTCGCAACTGCGGCAGTTCGAGAGTTGCACGAGCGAGTGAAATAACCACGACGCTCCTACCGGCCGAGCTCTGCAAACCCCACTAACGCGCCCATCCGCCCGGCACGATAATCGGCCTGCTGGCGCAACTGCTGCGCACGATCAGACGCCACAAACGGTCCACCCATCAACACGGGTTGCACAATCGGTTCGCCAGCAAATAGCACAAATCGTGCACCAGCATTGCCAGCAGTGACAGCGAGTTCTTCTGCGCCAATTGATGTGATCAGTACTTCATGCCTTTGCGCTAACTGCGAATTGGCGGCACCGACGTTGACCGCGCCGTCAATCATCCACAGAAATGCTTGTTCCGTGGCGCTGAGCGTTTGCCGAAAGATCGCATTCGGTTCTAGCGTCACGTCGATCAGGCGTATTGCGATAGGTGCTTGTAGCGGCGATGAAACACCGTTTGATGCGCCAATCAGCACACGAATGATCGCGCCGTGTGTACGAACCACGGAAACATCGTCTGCTTCCAATGGCAGCGCGCGCGGCGGCTGATCGCGCATGGCTGCTGGCAGGTCAATCCAGATCTGAAAACCCAACGCCGCAACGCCGTGTACTTCGACCGTCTCTTCGTGTAGTACGCCACTCCCGGCAACCGTCATGTGCAGACCACCGGGCGCGATGCGGTTGCTGAAACCGGTAGAGTCCTGATTCAGAAATGCGTTGGGACTTTCGGGCAAAATGTAGGTCGCGACGGCAAACCCAGCGTGCGGATGCGGCGGAAAGGTCGGCGCACTCATTTCGAACAGCGACGCGATAAGAAATGGATTGATTGCATCGCCGAACAACTCGCGCGTGACATCACGTGTTGTGATCGTGTTACTGCGCATGCCGACTGGTACGGACGCGATGTGTGTGGTGCTACGTGTTGTCATAACGGCTGAGTCGTGCCGAGTTAAGCGTGCGCACACGCAGGTACGATCGGTGCACCAGACCGAATTATGACGATCTCTTCATGATGTCTTCTTCATGACGATACCGTCATGCTTCCTTAAGATAACGGTAACCGAAACACCGCTTTTCGCTTAATGCAGCACAGCCATGTTCCATGCGTCACGAGTGACTCTCACCCGACGCACAGGAGCTGCTGCAATGCTGACGCAACTGCTGGAAACGAAGCAAGCGACACAACGGAAGACTGGCGGAACACTGCTATCCGTCGCACTACACCTGGTCGTGATTGCGGTCGCGATTCAGTTGACGCACAAAACGGCGACGGCGTGGGGCGGTAAGCCGGTGGAAGTGATCGTGCGACCGGTGCCGAAGCCAGACACGCCAGCGCCAATCGTGACGAAACGGCCGCTCACCGCCGTCGCGACCGCCGCACCAGCACTCGGCTTCCAAGTCCTGCCCCGAGTCGTGGACATTCCGGTGGATATTCCGCCAGTGAACTTGGGCAACGCGAAAACAAATCTTCCCGACTGGACCGGCACGGGAACGCCAGGCGGATTGAGCACCGGCACCGCAGGAGTGACGGGACCGATCGAGCAGAGCGCGCCGTACTTCGCGTTCCAAGTCGAGAAGGCCGCCGCAGCAATTCCGGGATCGGCGAGTCCAGCGTATCCCGAAATGCTGAAAAGCGCCGGTGTCGAGGGCGATGCGCTGATACAGTTTGTGGTCGACACACTGGGGCGCGTGGAGCCAGGCTCGTTCAAAGTGCTTCGCTCAACACACGATGCGTTTGGCGAGTCGGTGCGCGCGGCGTTGCCAAGAATGCGGTTCCTTCCGGCTGAGGCGGGCGGGACGAAGGTGCGCATGCTGGTGCAGCAGCCGTTCGCGTTTGCGCTCAACAAGTAACGACGGGATGGGTCGAAACTGGCGTGGAGCGTCGGCGTAGTGTGATCGTCGCTCCCGCCTTTGGAGGCTCATTATGCGTCGTTCAGTCACCTTTGCTCTATCCGCTGCAGCGCTGCTGGCAGTGGTTCCCGTTCTTGAAGCACAGGCGCGCGCCGCCGTCGCTGGCTCGCTCACGCCACCAATTGCGGCACGTGTACTTCCCGCCGGTTCGTATGAGTTCACGAGTACCGACGATGACGGCGACGTGAGTACCGGCGCGGTATCGTGGAGCGGGCAGGTGATGCGTATCGAGATGAATCGCGATCGCAGTCGCGCGCGCCGCGGCAACGGCAATTCCGCGTCGGCTACCGTCAGCAATCGTCGTGGCGAATACACAATTGTGGACTTCGCGACGAATACTGTCCGCACGGTAAAGCCAGAAGAACGCGAAATTAGCGAGATGCCGCTGCAGTCATTTGAGCAGATCATCGGCAAGGCGCTGTCTGCCGTTGACGGTGTGGTGCGGATGCAAGTACGTGACGCCGGAATTCTGGGACGCGACATCGGCCCAGGTGGAAGTGTGGCGGGTATCCAGACGCATCAATTCCGGATCATCGAAGAGTACAACGTGAACATCGGTGTGTTTGGCATGAACGCGGAGCAGAAGCATCACCGCGTGGTGACCGATTACTGGGTGCCGACTGCGGAAGGCACGCCGCGCAATCCGATGTTTGAGCTGCTCACGCGCAGCGCATCAGCAACGGCGCAGCAAGATGTAGCGCACCAATCCAATCTGACGCGCACACGCGCTGCGTTGTTTGCCGGCTTTCCGATGCGCACGGTGGTCACAGTCACTGAACGTGGTGAAACAGCGAAGCGCACGAGCGTTGAAGTAACGTCGCTGACGACAACGCCGCCCGATGCCGCGTTGTTCGTTCTACCAGCCGGCTATCGCGTGAAGAAGAATGATCTGAGTTTCTCGATCTAAATCTCAGGTCGAGTCACCGAAAGCAATCGCGGGAGCGTGGCGTGCTGCCATGCTCCCGCGATTGCTTTTCATACGGTATTTCCGCAGCATACTCCGCGTCGCCTCGATGAACGTCGCGTGATCTGCGAAAATTCTCGACGTTTCGATTGTGAAACCCGCGTTACGACACGTGCGTCGCGACTGCTTAGACTTCTCCATCGAGTCGGCAAGAGTCCGATCGCGCTTGTCGCGCCTACTTCGCCTTCTCCATCGCGTCAGCCAGTGTCCGGTCATGACCGTAGACATCGTTGAAGTACCGGAACGTTCCATCAGGCTCGGCTACAGCGGTTTGATAGACAATCAGCACCGGAATTGGGCGCGGCACACGCACAAAGCGCTCAGTACCGGCGTTCATCGCTTCTGTGATGCGTGAATCGGTCCACACTGGTTGACTGCCAAGTACGTAGCGTGCGAGCGCCATCGGATTGCCGAGACGCACGCAGCCGTGGCTGAAATCGCGACGCACGCGCGAGAACAGGCTGCGCGACGGCGTGTCGTGCAGGTAAATGGCGTGCTCGTTGGGCAATAGAAACTTCACCTTGCCAAGCGAGTTACCATCGCCCGACTTCTGCCGCACCATCACGCCGGTGCCGATACGCGCGATGTTCTGTGGCGTAGATGGAATCGCACGCCCACGCGCATTCGTTAGCTCGTAGTCGTGACGCGCCAGGTATGCACCATCGCGAGTTGCTGCCGGCAGAATTTCCTTCTTCATAATAGACGTAGGCACATGCCACTGCGGGCTGAATACCACCTGCGTCATATTCGCCGAAAACACAGGTGTTGCGTTCGAGTCGGCGCGACCGATTACCACGTTCATGCTCAAATTGTCTACTGAATCGCCTTCGAATCGCGAGTACGTATGCAAGCGAAACTCAGGGAGATTCACAACCAACGGTTCGTTCGAGAAGGTGCGCGGCAGCCAACGCCAGCGCTCTACCGCCAATGCGAGACGATCAGCGCGCGTGTCATACTCGTGGACGAGGAGTGCGACGGTCGCCGCGTCCAACTGTCCGGTGGCGCGACCGCGTTTCAGCTTGCGTTGACGCCACCGCGCCACCGCATCAGCCAGCGGACGCGAATACGTGTTGCGCACCGTCGCGACCTCAAACGATTTTGGCAATTCACCGAGTGCAACAAGAATGCGGGCCAACGCCCGCGCATCGTCGTAACGTCCACCACTACGAACTGCTTGACGAGGTTCGGCTGGAACGTCGAGTGTGGAGTCGGCGTCATCGGCACGCGCCTTCACGAGACCTTCTACCAGCATCTGATAGTGACGAGTCTGCGGTTCGAGCGCAGCGAACACTTGTTGCGGTGTCGAGTTACTCGCGAGTGCGGTCAATACAGCAGTCCCGTCCAACTCAGGCGATGCGAGCGACCACTCAGCGTGCACGCGCGAGGGATCAACGCGACCTTGGCGATGCACATACGCGTGCCGGAGCGAGACGACATCCATTGCCACGTCAAACAATTCGCGCTCAGCGACCGAAGCTTTTTTGCTCTGGAATCGCGTCGCGAGCGTATCAAGCGTCGACACGTCAGCAAGTTCTCGCTTTGACGTCTCCGTATTGGAAGCGATGTACGCTAAGACTGCTCGCGCGCTGGGCGATGCGGCGCCGGCCGAAGTGCTCCAGCGGAGAGCACGTGTGCTATCGGCATTTCGCAGGTCGCGCAGCACCCGTTGTACATCGCTAATCCGACCATCGGCGCCCAGCCACGGATGCGCGCCGCGGAGCAGCGTCGTGGCGATGGTGTCGGGCTTTTGCTGGGCTAAAGCTGGCGTGCTCAACAACAAGAGTGAGCCACAGAGTGCCGCCGTCTGGAGCCGGGCGGCGAGTACGATGGAGCTGGGGACGAGCGACACGAGTTGGTTACGCAAAAGGTGTTGAAGCATACAAAAGAAAGATGGTGGATTGGGTCGGTGCGCAGAAGCGCACGACCTAACCCACCATCTGCAAACAGTTTCTCAACAGAGCATCAGGGAACGAATGGCCGCTGATGCTCGCTGAGAGAATCAAACCAAAGTCGAATCAGACTGGGAACAGCATTTCGCGGTACTTCGGCAACGGCCACACGTCGTCTGCGATCGAAAGTTCCAGCGCGTCACAGCGATCGCGAACTGCGGCCATTGCATCCGCACCTTCGCCGGTGAGCAGCTTGGCCTGCGCGGTGGGATCGTGATGCATCCCTTCCGCACGATCGATCACACTTGCGAGTGCGTCGCGACGCGTCTGCAATTCTTGAATCATGGTGCCGATATGATTGGCTTGCGCCTTCTGTGGAATGACAGTGATTCCGGCGGAGTGCGCGTTTGCCGCTGCCTGCGCCAATGTGCCGTAGTACGTAAACGCCGCTGGCAAAATGAGCGTGTCAACCATTTCCTTGAGCGTGATGACTTCGATCATCACGTCCTTCACGTAGCGCTCCATGCGCACGTGGAAACGGCTCTCAAGTTCTACTTCTGACAAAATGCCAAGATCCTTCAGCACCTTGCGCGAATTTGGCGTCATGAGCTGCTCAAGTGCTTCCGGTGTCTTCCGATAATTCGGCAAGCCGCGACGCGCTGCTTCATCAACCCACTCATCCGTATTGGCGTTGCCTTCAAATCGGACGGATTTGGTCTCACGGAACGCTTCTCTGACAACTGCCAACACGGCGTCATCAATCGGCATCTTCTCGTGCAACTTCTGCTTCAACTTCGCCGTCAACTCACCGATTGCTTCGGCGACGGCGGCATTCAGCAGCATCACTGGGAATGCAATTGACTGCGATGAGCCAACGGCGCGGAACTCGAACTTCATTCCTGTGAATGCAAACGGCGACGTACGATTGCGATCGGTGTTGTCCTGTGTGATCTCAGGCAATTTGTTAACGCCAAGATCCAGCATGCGTTGCGCAGCGGTCTTACCACCGGTCTTTCCGTCGGCAATTTCGTTGATGACCTTCGTGAGCGTTTCGCCCATGAAGATAGAGATGATTGCTGGCGGCGCCTCATTCGCGCCAAGGCGATGTTCGTTGCCGCTGGTTGCGATACCTGCGCGCAGTAAACCCGCGTGCTTCTGCACGCCGAGTTGCACTGCCGCAAGGAATACGAGAAACCGGACGTTTTGGTGGGGCGTCTTTCCTGGCTTGAGCAGGTTGAAGTGATTCAACTCTGCGGTGCTCGACGCAATGGCCATTGACCAGTTGCAGTGCTTGCCCGAGCCGTTGATGCCAGCGAATGGCTTTTCGTGCAACAGCGCCTGCAAGCCGTGACGCAGTGCGACCTTTCGGAGCACCGACATCACGATCTGATTGTGATCAACGGCAACGTCGGTTTCTTCGTAGCGCGGTGCCATTTCAAACTGACACGGTGCAACTTCGTTGTGCCGCGTGGTGATTGGTACGGCGAGCTTGTACAACTCGTGTTCGACTTCCGCGATGCACGCTTGCACGCGCTCGGGAATGCCACCGAAGTAGTGATCTTCAAGCTGCTGTCCGCGCGGCGGCGGTGCGCCGATCAGCGATCGTCCCGACATCACGAGGTCGGGGCGCATCGCGAACATCGCGCGATCGACGAGGAAGTATTCCTGTTCGGTTCCCATGGTGGTGTACACGCGCTGTACATCTTTGTCGCCGAGCACTTCGAGCAGCTCCATCGCCTTGGTCGAGAGCACGTCGGTGCTGCGGAGCAACGGTGTCATTTCATCGAGTGCTTCGCCGTTGTAGCCGATAAACACTGACGGTACGCAGAGCGTCTTGACGCCGGCGGTTTCGATAATGAATACAGGGCTGGCTGGATTCCACGCCGTGTAGCCGCGCGCTTCCCACGTCGCGCGCAAACCGCCGGACGGGAAGCTGGACGCGTCGGGTTCAGACTGAATGAGCTGATCGGCGCTGAATGATTCCAGCGGCGTCATGTTGTCATCGAAGCTCAGGAACGCGTCGTGCTTTTCTGCGGTCAGACCCGTTTGCGGCTGGAACCAATGCGTGAAATGGGTCACGCCCAGGGCCATCGCCCATTCCTTGATCGTCTGTGCGACGACCGGCGCAATATCGATGTCGAGCTTTTTGCCGAGTCGGATGGAGGCGGACAGCTTGGCAAAGACATCGGGCGGCAACTTGGCGCGCATCTGTCGGGCGCCGAAGGTCAGGCTGCCGAAGTACTCAGAGGTGCGCGGCGGGAGCCCGACAGAATCGGCAAGCGCGGGTCGCGTGGCGATATCACGAAGTGCGGAGGTGCGCGGCGTATTGATCGAAGGCATTGGCGAGCGGAGAGGGAAGGGCGATGGTGTAAAGCGCTGATTTCTACGTCTGACTCTGTTTTTGTGCTAGAACTGCAAAACTAATACGACTTTCGTGCGATTCCATGCTCTAATCGAGCAAAGTGCGCGAGCTGGCGTGCGCCGGGTGTAAGAAATATTGTAAGGCAGATTTCGCCAGTCAAGGTAGAGCTCGCTGTGATTGGCCGTCAGGCGCAGCTTTCGGATTAACTCCCGCGCGAGCGACGATCGAAGCTGTGCCGTGGTCAACTTTGCCACGCTGTTCCAACGGGATGTGCGGCCTTGGTGAGCTAGAACCCAGCCGGCCACATCCAATGTTGCCACGCTGTTCCAACGGGAAGTTCGGATTTGGTTCGCTAGAAGCCAGCCGGCCAGAGCTCGGTTTGGGGCAGCTCAGGCTCGAGCCGACGGCGTACGGCCGTCGCGATCTCCTCGATTGCTCCAGGCTCGCGAATGAGGTCATACTCGCGAATATCTAGATGCAGCACCGGACAGCGGCGGAACTGCCCGATCCACTGTTCATACCTCGCGTGCAGCGATTTCCAGTAGCTAGGCGGCATGTCGCGTTCAGCCACACGTCCGCGCTGCCCGATCCGCGCGACCACCACATCCAGCGGGCCGTGCAGATAGACGAGCAGCCTCGGAGGTTTGGCGGCCGGACCCGTCAACAACTCGGCATACAGTCGCTGGTAGAGTTCGAACTCATCGGCCGTCATCACCTGCTGCTCGAACAGTCCACGGGCGAAGATCTCCGCATCCTCATACCAAGTCCGGTCGAGAATCCAGCCGCCGCCTTGCGCGCGCATCTGGCGCATGGCGTGGAAGCGCGTGGCCAGAAAATGCAGCTGTAGACGAAGCGCGTATTGTTCGCGCGCCTCAGCTTCTGGACCGTAGAAGGGAGTCAGCCAAGGGTTTTCTTCGTCCACGGATTCGAGCGCCATTTGCAGGCCGAAGCGTTGCGCAAGCGCTTTGGTGAGCGTCGTTTTGCCGGTACCGACCATGCCGGCAACGGCGAGGAGCATGCTCTTCGGCGGCATTGTGTACTGACGGCGAGTTCAGAGTCGAGGCGGTGTGCGGTGCGCGGAGCCCGCGTGCAGCACAACAATATCAAGAAGTCTGGAACCGGTGCGCCCTTGTCGCGAGGACCATCCCGGACGAGCTTTCCAGTCTGGAGATGTCTGTGTGAAGAGTTTGGCGCGGTAGCCAAGTGGTAAGGCAGTGGTCTGCAAAACCACCAATCGCGGGTTCGATTCCCGCCCGCGCCTCTGCATGCTGTGCGATTGCATTGACTGAAAGCACCCGACTGATGATTGTCGGGTGCTTTCGTATTTCACGGGGCGAGCCGGACCACGATTTCGGTCGCGAGTTTGACGCGTTGGGTGTGAGCAGCACGGAATGAAATCATCGCGGAGCGGATCGGACGATGGCGATCGCTTCGACTTCAAAGAGAATCGCAGGATCGTAGAGCGCTTGGATGACCATGAGTGTGTTCGCGGGAGCCGGTCGTCCGGCGAAGCGGGAGGCGCGCACCTCGCGCAGCGCCGGCAGGTCTGACGCACGCGTGAGAATGGTGGTCGTCTTCAGTACGTCATCCCACGTCGCGCCGGCGGCGGCCAATGCGCGGTCCAGATTGTCGTAGGCGCGCTGCATCTGCTCAGCGGCGGTTGTACCTACCGGACGACCGGCGGAATCGGCACCGACCTGACCCGCAATGAAGATGAGGCGAGCGCCAGCGGGCAGCTCGGTTGTGACGACGTGCGAATAGCGTCCGCCAGTTGGCGGAAGTGTGGGCGGAGCGACACGGCTGATCGCCTGCGCGTGGAGCGATGTAAAGGACAGGATGATGCCAGCGATTGCTAGCGCAGAAACAAATCGATGCTTGGAGCGCGGCATTTGATGAGTTGTTGAAATGAACGTGTGGCATAGCGGCGCGGCGCGGCGCAGCGAGTATTCTGTAGGCGCGAAACCTCGGCCGCTACAGTAGGTGCACTCTATTCAGGCAGATCTCAATGTCCACAGCGACCGCTGCTGCGCTTTCCTCGCCATTCTCGTTGGCCGGGAAAACAGCTTTGATCACCGGCGCATCGCGTGGTATTGGGCTTGCTATCGCGCAGAATTTCGCGCGCGCGGGTGCGAACGTGATTCTGAATGCGCGCAAAGTTGACGTGCTTGATGCCGCGGTTCGCGAGATTGTGGCAGGTGGCCACGTCGCGACGGCGCTACCGATGAATGCCGGTCGCGTTGAAGATGCTCCGGCATTGATTGCTGCTGCGGTGTCGATTTACGGCGCGCTGGACATTCTTGTCAACAACGCTGCCGCGAATCCAATCTACGGACCGGTGGAGTTAGCCACAGCGGATGTGTTTGCAAAAATTATGAACGTCAATTTGCACACCCCGTTTGAATTAGCGAAAGCGGCTCGACCGCACATGCAGATGCGCGGTGGCGGTTCGATCATCAACATTGCCAGCATTGGCGGGCTGAAACCAGAGGCAGGACTTGGGATTTACAGTGTGAGCAAAGCCGCGATGCTGAGCCTGACGCGTGTGCTCGCAACGGAGTGGGGTCCTGACGCGATTACAGTGAACGCTATCTGTCCGGGGTTGATCAAGACCGATTTTAGCGCGGCATTGTGGCAGAATGAGAAAACGATGCAACACATGTTGCGCTCGCAACCGATCAAGCGCATTGGTGAGGGCGAAGATATCGCGGCGATGGCGTTGTATTTGGCGAGCGATGCGGCGCGGTTTACTACTGGTGCGACGTTCACAATTGATGGTGGGTACCTAGCATGAGCACTCCGGATGGAATGCCGCTGAACGTCAATCCGCCGATCGTGGTTTCACCGATCGGAGTTGCACCGCAAGCGGTTTCACCGATCGGAGTTGCACCACACGCGGTTTCACCGCAGGTAGTTTCGCCGCACACAGTTTCACCGTCCACAGACCGTGACGAGTCGGTGCACGCACTCGTGGCGCGTCTGCGCGCGTTGCTGGACGGTCCGGGCTTGGACGTGGAACGCGTGATGTTGCGTGACGGCTGGGTTGCCGCGCTACCTCGACTACACGAATTGCGAGAGCAGGTGAAGGCACTTGGTGGGTGGGCGCCACATCTACCCGCTGCAGATGGCGGACTTGGATTGAGCTTGGTTCAGTTTGCGCGCGTGAGTGAAGTATTGGGTCGTTCGCCGATTGGGCATTGGATCTGCAATTGCCAAGCACCTGACATTGGCAATATGGAACTCATGCATCTCGCTGCACCGCCGGCGTTGCAAGCGCGGTGGTTGACGCCGTTGATGCGCGGCGAGATTCGCAGTTGTTTTGCGATGACAGAACCGGAGCATGCAGGATCCAATCCGGTCTGGATGTCGACAACTGCGGTGCGCGATGGCGATGACTATGTGATTAATGGTCACAAGTGGTTTACCACCGGCGCCGATGGTGCGGCGTTCACGATTGTGATGGCGGTAACCGACACCGCCGCTGCACCGCACAAACGCGCGACGATGATTCTTGTGCCGATGGATACGCCGGGTTTCTCAATTGTGCAGAACATTGCAGTGATGGGCGAGCGTGGTGGCGATCATCACAGTCACGCAGAAGTTCGGTTTGATGCGGTGCGCGTTCCGGTATCGAATAGAGTGGGCGACGAGGGGCAAGGGTTTGCCTTAGCGCAAACGCGACTTGGTCCGGGTCGCGTGCATCATTGCATGCGGTGGATTGGTATTTGTGAGCGCGCGTTCGATCTGATGTGTACGCGTGCCGTCACGCGTGAGTTGTCGCCGGGTGAACCGCTTGCAACACGCGAGACAATTCAGCATTGGGTCGCGGAGAGTCGTGCCGAGATTGATTCGGCGCGTTTGTTGGTATTAGAGGCGGCGCAGGCGCTGGAACTGCGTGGGGCGCACGGTGCGCGCGAACAGATTTCGGCGATCAAGTTTCACACAGCGGCAGTCTTGCAGCGCGTGCTTGACCGTGCAATTCAAGTACACGGCGCGATGGGTCTCACAGACGCGACACCGCTTGCACTGTGGTGGGCGCACGAACGTGGTGCACGCATTTACGATGGGCCGGATGAAGTGCACAAGCAGTCGCTGGGGCGCGCAATTCTGAAACGATACGCCACCTTGTGACCGTACTCCTGAGTGAGGTTGATGCGACTCGGCTTCGCGAATGGTTGTGCGCCGCGGCTCCCACGTTAGGTGTGTTGCCGCATCATTCTTTGCGTGTGACGAGACTTGGTGGCGGCTACTCGAACCTCACGTTCGAAGTTTCGGTGGGTGATGCGGTGTCAACTACCGCACCGATGATTTTGCGGCGGCCGCCTGTGGGAGTGCGTGCTGATCGTGGTGCGCACGATATGCGTCGCGAGTTTCGCGTGCTATCGGCGGTCTACGGCTCAGCGGTGCCGGTACCCAAGCCGCTGGCGCTGTGTGAGGATGAGTCGGTGCTGGGCGGGATGTTTTTTTTGATGTCAAAGGTTGACGGCGTGGTGGTCCGAGCACTTGATGACGCGCCTGTGCTGCGCGAAGAGACGGTGATGCGCCGGATGAGCGAGGCGTGTATTGATGGGCTGGCGGCGCTGCACGCACTGCCGGTACAGCAGATGCCGTTGTATGACGCAGGCAAGGCAGAGGGTTACGGTTCGCGGCAAGTGCAGGGCTGGTTAACGCGTTGGATTGCGGCGCGAACAGAGGATGTGAGCGACGAAGATGCGCGAGTGGTCTTCCAATGGCTGGCCGACGCTCTGCCGACGCCGATTGCGCCATCGCTGCTGCATAACGATTGGAAGTTTGACAATCTGGTGGTCGATGCGGCTGACCCCACAACGATTCGCGGTGTGCTGGATTGGGAGATGGCCGCGGTGGGCGATTCGCGCTTTGATTTGGCGACGTCGCTGGGCTACTGGGTGGAGGCGGGCGATCCTGTGGCGTTGCGAGCATTGGCGTTGGGCGTGACGACCGCACCGGGCTGTCTAACGCGCGACGAAGTTGTTCAGCGCTACGGTGCGCAGCGCGGCATTACAATCGATGACCCTGTGTACTGGTGGGCGTTCGGGCTCGCGAAGTTGGCCGTTGTCGTGTTGCAGTTGTACGCGCGATACGCCGCCGGCGTGACGCGCGATCCACGTTTCGCACCACTCGGCACAATGGCGGAGTTACTCATGCAGACTGCGCGCTCTGCTCTTGAGCGGAACTCGCTGCGCGCGATGTAGTGTGCGAAGAAAGCACAGCGGGCGGATGTCACGATGTTTGGTGACACCCGCCCATCGTGCAAAAATTCTTAACGCATTACGGCGCTGCTTTCGCTTCCACTGCAAGCTGCAGCGCAATGTCCTCGCTACAACCGCGACACCTTACGGCGCTGCTTTCGCTTCTACTTCAAGCTGCAGCACAATGTCGTCGCTTACCACCGCGACGCCTTCTGTGATGCGATCCCACTGGAGCCCAAACTCTTTGCGCTTGATTGTGCCGGTCATGTTGACGGCAGCGAGCATGCCCTGCGGCGTCTGTCGCGTGCCTGCGACTTCAGCTTCGAGCGTCACCGGCTTGGTCACTCCACGCATGGTGAGTGTGCCGAGCACGCGATACTTGTTGCCGCTGAGCTTCTCGATGCGCGTCGAAGCGAAGGTGATTTGCGGAAAGCTGTCAGCGGCGAAGAAGTCGGCTGAGCGGAGGTGGCCGTCACGGCGTTCATTATCGGTGTTCACGCTGGCGGTCTCAATTCGAAGCGCAGCGGCACCCGCCTGACCTGTGGCTGGGTCGAGTTGAAACGTGCCGGCGAAACGTGTGAATCGCCCGGTGACTGTGCTAAGTCCAAGGTGCTTGACCTTGAAGATCATCATGCTGTGCGCGGCATCCACAGTGAAAGTGGTGAGCGCGACCGGTGCTGAAGCACGCAGCGGCTTGGCGTGGTGGATAGCAGCGGCGGAAAGCAACACGGTGGTGAGTGCGGCGGCAGTAGCGAGCGAGCGAATCGACATGGGCGGTGGGGTCGCGGTGGTGTGGCGGCGCAGCACGATAGGACGAGTGCCACGTTGGCTACGTCTAACTTACGAGATCTGTTCCTGCGCTGCTCCAGAACTCTGCTCCGGGTGCTCCAGACCTGCTCCAGCACTGCTCCAGCACTGCTCCTGAACTGCTTCCAGCACTGCGCCGGCCCTGGTCCAGAGCCGCTTCAGAAGTGCTCAAGAACTGCTCAAGAACTGCTCGACGAAGTTGACGGTGCGATTGGTGTGACGCGTGTGTCGGTGGCTATGGTTCGGTCGCGAAGTACGTTTAAATCTGGATGAGAGCGGATACGCGCAGCAAAACTCTCTCGTGAGAAGCTTATGCGTTTAAAATTGGGCATCACTAATGTGGCGCCTGTTTTTAGGCGGTTTGACCCTAATTCTTGCTCTGGGGTACGCGGCATCAGTTGCCGTTGGTGTGGTTGATGTGCAACGAATTTGTTGCGTCTGACGGTCTCATCCTTAGCCGGATTAGTACCGTTGCGCTCACGCATCGGATTGGCACGGAGTTCGCCACCGTGGAAATAGGCACATGCAGCGTGCGCGTTGGGCTTTTCGGAACAGCAGGTGTCCCGATTGGCAATCCTCGAGCGGACTCAGCAGTGTTTACGCCGCGAGATTCGCGGTACGTTGGCGAGTATTCCACCCGAAGGAGGCTGGTATGCGATCAGCAGGTTTAGTTAGGCGTACGGCGGTTGCGGTACTGGCGTTGAGTGTCTCGGCGGCGGTGGCTGGCGCGCAGAGCTACAGCGCAAATACGACTGGCGGGGCGACGTACAATCGCCCGCAGCAAGGCTGCACTGTTCTCTCAGGCGTAGGCACCGCGGTCCGCTATCACGTGCAGGCTTTGTACACGAACGTGGCCGGTAGCTACACATTTGCGAGCACGGCAACCGGCGGCTGGGACAATTTCTTGTTCCTGTACAACGGCGCTTTCAACGCGGCGACACCGTTCACGAACTGTCTCAACAGCAATGATGACGGCCCGGGTGGTATCGGGACCTCTGGATTTACGCAGGCGTTGCTGTCAGGCACGCAGTACTACATCGTGACGACTGGTTTTGCCAATGCCGATTTCGGTGCCTTCACGAACGCTGTGACTGGTCCGGGCCAGGTCACGTTCGGACTGCTGAACAACCAAGTTGTCCCAGAGCCGTCGACATATGCGCTCATGGCAACCGGCCTGCTTGGCTTGGTTGGCGTGGCGCGTCGTAAGCGGAACGTGTAACGGTATTTTCTTGAGCGCCTTGCGCGTTCGAATTCAGCGGGCCGCGGTGAGTGATCACTGCGGCCCGCTGTGCATTTGTGTGAGCGAATGTAGCTTCGGTTTGCTGGCCGTGCGCGCACCGACGCGTGCAATCGCAACTAGCAAGGATTTCTTGACTTTGCTGGACGCGCGCACAACGAGGCGCTGCAGAAACTCTACTCCTATCACACTGGATGGATTTGAGCGATGGTGAATGAAATGACAACCACGGCCTTCACTATCGACGGCTACAAAACCACCAAGACACTCGGAATTGTGCGCGGTATTGTGGTCCGGTCGCGCTCAGTTTTTGGTACTGGATTAGCGTCTCTTCAAACGCTTGTCGGTGGCAACATCACAGTCTTCACGAAGCTCTGCGAACAATCGCGCCTCGACGCATTTGACATGATGGTGAGTCACGCCGGCCATCTTGGTGCGAACGCGGTTATTGGTGTGCGTTACGATGCAAATGAACTGATGAAGGGCGTACAGGAAGTGCTCTGCTACGGCACGGCGGTGTACGTGGAAGTAGAGCAGTAAACTCTGCGCTGATGGTGAGGCGCCGCTGTCGGAACCGGTTGCGCAGCGAACCTCGCCACCGGTGTCGAAACGAGTTCCGCATTGAACCTCGCCGCCGGTGCGCTGCCATGCATGCGGCTGGCGGGGCGATCAGCGCCCTGAGCCGGTTCAATGCGCCGCGGCGTTAGTGCATCAAATTGAGAGTGGCGCAGGCGCAAGTTCCGGACTGTGTCGCCCTCGCGCACCTACGTGCCACCACGTTTCCACAATTTCGCCGCGCACGCCGAGCATTGCGTCGAAAAGATGGGTGACAATACAGGCGTGGTTGGGCACAATGCGTACCTGCTCACCAACTTGTGGGCGCCAAACAGAATCGCTCAGATCAAGGATTCCGTGCTCTTCGCTTAAACGCGCGACGGTGACTTCGGGGTGATCGAGGAGTGCGCCGTAGCCGCCACCTTCACTCACGCGGATCAGCTCGCGACCAAGCGCTTTGGTACCGGCATCGATCACGACCTGGCCCGGCACCGCATCGCTGATGACGGTCGCGAGGACCGTGAGCGCGCAGTCTTCCCACGCACAGGCACCCATCGCGAAGGTGTCACGATCGTTGAACACGTACGTTCCCGGCCTGATCTCTGTGAGTCCGGGAATGTGATGCATTCGGAACGCGGCGGGCGTCGACCCTCCACTCACGACCTCGGCACCGAGTCCGGCGGAATCCAGTGCCGCGAGCAGCGTCTGTAAATCCGTCGCGAGCGCATCGATCATGGGCTCTTGCTGCGCCACCGGAAGGCGAATGTGACCGGGGTAAAAACTGATGCCGCGGTACCGGAGACCTGGTTGCCTGCGCACCGCGCCTGCCAATCGAATGACGTCGCTGGGATCGACGACACCCATGCGCTTCATGCCCATGTCGACTTCGACCAGCACGTCGA
Organism: Gemmatimonadaceae bacterium; assembly: GCA_031408755.1. Taxonomy (GTDB): domain Bacteria; phylum Gemmatimonadota; class Gemmatimonadetes; order Gemmatimonadales; family Gemmatimonadaceae; genus JACMLX01. Next base: position 18,955 of record JANNWU010000081.1, read on the forward strand.
CCGTTTGATCACGATTACGACAGGCAGCGCCCAGCGCTTCGATCGCGGTATGCGAATCGAGCGCGACGCGCAGTTGTACATCCTCGCTGAACGTCAGCACGCGCCTGATCTTGGCACCAAGCGGTGGATGCGCGAGGAAAATATCATCGGTGACTTCGCTCATCACCTGTAACTCGCGCGGCGTGGCGCAGGTGAGTCCGGCGGCGCCGAGGCGCAGTTGTTCTGCGGCGATGCGTGACGATTTATGTGTTTTGACGTGTGGGCGCAGCGCGAACTGATGCAGCGCTGCATACGCGGCCATGCGATCGAGATTTACCGCCAGCCGATCGAGATCGACGAGAGGGACGGGCGTTTCAACATCAATCAAACCATAGGGCATGGGTGCTAACGTGTGCCCCATCGCAGCGCACGGCAAGGTTTCCGCGAGCGGTCGCGCGAGGCGAGCCGTGTCACTAGGCTTTGGCGTATGACGATTCTCTCGCGTATTTCCTGGCGTGTTGTGGCCGCCACTGTCGTATTGGGTGCATGCACGGAGGCTCCACAGGCGAAACCGTCTGTCTCAGGCCAGCCAACTGAGCTGACGTTCGCAAAAGAGCTCTCGGTGAAACTGGAACCGACTGAATTGCGACCAAGTGGGCTGTATGTGCACGACGTCGTGGTTGGTACGGGTGCAGTGGCAGATTCGATGTCGACTGCCGAGGTGCACTACACCGGCTGGTTGGCCGACGGAACGAAGTTCGATAGCAGTCGCGACCGCAAAGAGACCATTCGCTTTACCGTCGGTATTGGACAGGTGATCAGCGGGTGGGATGAAGGTGTGCGGGGAATGCGCGTTGGTGGTAAGCGCCAGCTCATTATTCCGCCAAAGCTTGGGTATGGCGACATTGGGAGTGCGCCAGCCATTCCGCGGATGGCGACACTGGTGTTCGAGGTTGAGCTGGTTGGAGTTCCGCCAGCATCACCGGCGGGGGTGCGCCAATGACAGTGACCGACACGATGGATGATTCTGAGTTTTTGAATTTTGCACGTCCGCAGAACGGCACGTTCGGTGAGTTCTATCGGAAGTACATCGACCTGGTGCCAGACGGTGATTTGCGTCGAATTCTGCCGGTGGTGTTCGACGCAAATTTCCGTGCGTTGCGCACGATTCTGCCAGAACAGGAGCGCTTTCGCTACGCGTCGGGTAAATGGTCAATTCGTGAAGCGGTCGGTCACATGATTGATACGGAGCGCGTGTTTGCGTATCGCGCGTTACGCGTGGCACGAGGCGATAAAACACCATTGCCCTCGTTCGATGAGAATTTATTTGTGCGTGAGGCGGGATACGATACAATTCCGCTTGAACGCATATTGGGCGAATTGATGGCCGTGCATGCGGCAACAATTCTGTTGTTTGAAAACATGCAAGACAGCGACTTTGACCGTACAGGCATTGCGTCCGACACACCGATCAGCGTTCGCGCACTGGCATACATCATTGCCGGTCATGAGCTGCACCATATGAACGTGTTTCGAGAACGCTACGGCGTGATGGAGCTCTAGTTCTCATGCGTGTGCAGTGAAGGCACGACAACAAAACGGGCGCAATTCCAGTCATGGAGTCGCGCCGGTTTTGCAGTATGGCGATGGTGGTCAAGCTGTCGTCATGCAAATGCGACGCGGTTTAAAAGCGCCTTTACGTGCTGTGATTTAGTGCGTGACAATGCGACCGAGTTCTTTCGCATGCGCAATCCACAACTCAAGCTGCGCTTCAGTTGGCACCGAACCTGAGAGTTTCAGAGCACTGTTCACTTCCTGCATTTTGGCCGCGAGATTTGCAGCATTGCGTTGAGCGAGCTCAGGAACCGAATCCACACCAGAGCGCTCGAGTAACTCGCCGTACTCTTCACCAACGCCTTTGACGCGTTGCAAATCGGCTTGATTCACCCACTTCAACAGTACGATTTCGCTGATTCCAGTGGCAGCAGAGATGATCTGGCGACCTTTTTTATCGGCGGCGAACTGCAGTAAATCTTCGGTTGTCGTAATACCAGCGCTCGCAAGCTTGCTGGCATACGCATCGCCAATTCCTTCGATCTTTTTAATCGGGGCCATAAACATCCGTTTGGTGATTTCGTCACAGTCAGGCAATGCGCTGACCGGATCTCATGTCGCCAAAATGGCACCAAGAACACGAAGATTGGAAGGGGCTAATGTTCCGGTTTTTGTAAACGGATGTTACAGCGAGTCGAGAAGATCATCGATCGCTTTCACGTCAGCATCATTCAGCGGACCGCCGACAATGATCTTTTGCAGAATGTCCACCGCTTCGGCCGCGAGATCGTCATTGTGCTTACGATCACTATCAAATCGCACAATGTGACCAAGTAGCACGGTCTCGCGCTGCGTTCGCTCACCGTCTTCGCCGTCGTCAGCATCTTGAAGCGGATTGTCGTCGCGACCGTTGGTTGCGCGTGACTGCTCGTAGCTGGGCACGCTCTCTTTCCATGGCTCGTCGGCGCTGTCGGAATCCTTGAGTTTGTCTGGCAGCACAAGCGCGAACAGTCGGCACTGTAAGCCGGGCTCTTCCTCGTACGCGAACAAGCCGAGCGGGACTGGATCGGCGAACAGATCAAGCTTGAGGAGATGCTGAATGGCATCGTCTGGCATCGCACATCGGGCAATCAGTCGCTCACCAATGAACGCGCCAAGGCAGACGCCTTCCGGCGCGCGTTCGTCCTCCATCCGCTGCACGGAAATGGGGATGGCGGTGGTGGTCGTAACAAAAACCGCTGGGCGCTCATCGTCGCCTGCGGCATCATTGCTAAATGGATCGGCGCCGTCGGGGCGCTCGTCTGCGTCGTCTTCGAACATCACGAAATCTAACCCGCCTTCGTCGGTGAGTTTCAGGACGCCCCGGTTGGTACATCGGCTGGTTCGAGGCGATCCAGCGCGCGTCCGAGCAGCGTTACAATGCCGAGCCACTGACATGTGACGATGATCAGCGCGACGATCAGCGCGAGCGTTCCGATCAGCGCCAGAGGAATACGACCGTTCAGGGCGAGCCAGATGCCCCACGCGCTGAGTGTCGGCAGAGCCAACAGGACGCCCAGCGCGACCAGGATGCCGATCAACGAGATGTACACCTGCCCCACAACCGCAGCGCCACCAGTTGCGGCGCCGCCCTGCGCGAGCGGTACCCAGGCGGGCAGCCACAGCGCGACGGCGTTGTAGAGCGTGATATGCAGCAGGTTGATGCCGCCAAGTGCGACGACGATACCGAGAATTGCAAAGGCGAGACCACCAGCGCCAAGCGGACCGCCCAAGCTGCGCAATAAAAAGAACCCGGGAATGGCAAAGATCGTTGCCATGCCGATGGTGGTGATCGCAGCGGCGGTCAGAATCTCAGTCCCGACGATGGTGCGGGCGGGGATTGGCGCCGTTTTCAGGAACGCCAGATGCGTCAGATCGTGTCGCAGGTCGAGTTTGAACCATGCCGGTGCTGTGACGAGCCCGGCGGCAAACGCACCGATGAACGTGGTTGCAAATGCGGAGCGCAGTGCACTGGTGGAGGCATCGATTTCTCCATCGCCTCTGCCACTCACGTAGGCAATGACCAACACCATCACGAGCACAACGAGCAGTGTACGGGGGCGAAAGGTGCGCAGCGCAGCGGTGACATTCTTCCACGCCAACGCGATCGCAGGCTGGCCAGTCAGTGCGAGTTGCCAGCGCACGCGCACAGGCTTGAGTTGCTCTAAGCCACCGCCTCGCCGGAGCCTCGCGACGCGGTCTGCGAATCGTGCGCTGGCACCGAGTGCAAGTTCTTCAAAGGGTTGCGGATCGCGCAGAATCCAGATGTAGTGCAGCAGGAGCACGGTGATGGCGCCGGGTAACGCGCGCAACCAGTCCATGCTGTTGCGCGCGAATGCGGGAGCGGTCACGGCGCGAATAGGCCAGAGCAGCGCGTGCAGAAGCGGCGCATCAAGCAGCGATTGAATTGCGACGCGCGCAGCGGTCATTCTGTCAACGACATGTGTGACGTCAGTGACACCAGCTGCGACGGTATTTTTCCACACGGCGAGCGCTGCTGGCGCGAGCGTCAACATGCTGATGACGAGCGCGCCACTGAACAGCACCGCCACGACTTGTGCGACGGGTTTGCGACGCGGAACATCTGGCGCATGTGTGCGCGCGAGCGTCGCACCAAGTCGATGCAGCGTGACCGTTGTGAACAGCGACCAAAGCCCCAATGCGCGCAACACGCCTGGCAACTCGCCGCTGCTGCGTCGTAGAAGCAATGTCCAGATGAACACTTGAAATAGCAGCACTGCTTGCGTGCTGAACAAGCGTGCTTGCACAAGCGTGCGCCGTTTCACGGGCGCAGGAAAGAGGAAGTAGACCTCGGCAGGACTGAACGCGAGCGCGTTGTCGCTGGGCGCTGCGATCCACCACGCGACAAGTGCGAGGCTCAGTCCGATAATGGAGAGTAGATGCCTGACATCGAGGAGCGTGGGATCAATGACGGCGCCGCTACCGCGAGTCTGCGAGTAGAAGAATGACGCGATATACGCGGCCATTGCCAGCGCGCCGATAATGTATCGAGGCTGCTTCAGCCGACGAACTTGCGCGACGAAACGATTGCGCCAAGTTCGCGAGTAGAGGTACCAGAGTGCGCCCCACGGTTTTGTCGGACTTGGGGCGCGTATATCCGCGTTGATGTTCACGTCGGTGTTGCCGCTGGTGTTCCCGTCGGTGTCGCCGCTGGTGTCGCCGCTGGTGTTGCGACGATCAGTGCGGGTGCGTGATCATCGGTGAGCGCGATGAAGAGATCTTCGAGTGATGCGGTTGCGAGCTCTGGTCGTAATGCGCGCAGTTCGGCAATTGTCCCAAGCGCCGCAATTTCACCGCGACGCATGAGGAGCACTCGTGTACACAGTTCTTCCACGAGATTCAACAGGTGCGAGCTAAGAATGACGGCGGTCCCGCGTTCGGCGCGACGCCGAATTGTGTCCTTCATTCGACGAATGCCAGCCGGATCAAGTCCGGTCAGTGGTTCATCAAGAATGAGCACTGATGGATCGTGGAGCAGCGCGGTCGCCACCGACAGTTTCTGTTTCATACCGCGCGAGAGTTCACTGGGCAGCACGCCGCGCTTTTCGGTGAGCTCCATTTCTGCGAGCAGCACGGGAATTCTCGCTTCTGCATCTGACACGCCATACAATCGCGCGGTGAAACGCAGATGCTCTTCGACGGTGAGATAGTCGAAAAGATGCGGCTCGTCGGGGATGAACGCGAGGCGGCGCTTCGCGTCCACAGGCGCGACGGCGAGATCGAAGCCAGCGATGCTCAGCGCACCCTCTGTGGGCCGTAAGATTCCGGCGAGGGCGCGGAGCGTGGTGGTCTTGCCGGCACCATTGGGCCCAACGAGGCCAAGAATTTCGCCCGGTGGCACCTCAAGGTTCAGCGACTTTACCGCATGGACGTTCCCATAGCGCTTGCTGAAGTTGCGGACCAAAATGGCCGGAACGATCGGCAGAGGTGCGGGCGCCGGAGTCGCGGCATCAGTGGGTAGCATCTGGCGAACGGTGGCCGAGTTTAGAGTGCAAGGCAAGGCCACGGTCGAAGCGACCGATACTCAGACAGGATCGTCCTCCCGACTCGCGAACGTGCGAGGCGACCTTGTCGTACCGTCTGCCGATTCACTTATGTCCGACGCCATTGTAGCGCGCCAGCCGATTTTCGATGACCGCCAGAAACTGGTGGGGTTCGAGTTGCTCTATCGACAGTCCGCTGACGCGACGTTCGCGGGAGGCGCGACGTCGAATATCATGTCATCGAACACGGTGGTCCAAGCAGTACTCGGCATTGGACTTGATCGCCTGAGCGAGGGTGAACGCGTGTTCATCAATCTGTCATACGATCTGATCGTTGACAGAGCGTGGGAGCTGCTCGACCCAAAGACTGTGGTGCTGGAACTCCTCGAGAATATTGAGCCAGACGCCGCCGTGATCGCCGCGTGCACAGAGGCTCGACAGCGCGGCTACATCCTTGCGCTCGATGATTTTGTGTGGCACGAAAAATGGATTCCGCTTCTGCAATTAGCGTCGATCGTGAAAGTTGATGTGCTTGGCCGTACCAAAGCAGAGTTGATACCCGTGGTAACAAAGCTGCGCGAGTACAAAGTCAAGTTGCTGGCAGAGCGAGTGGAAACGGATGTGGTGCGCGCTGAGTGCGCGTCGATCGGCTTCTCATTATTTCAAGGCTATTTCTACTGTCAGCCAGAAACGGTTGTAAAACGCGATCTGAGCGCGGGTGAGTCGAGTGCGTTACAACTTCTCAACTTGGTGCGCAGCGACGCGACGCCAACGGCAGAAGTGGAGTTAGGTATTAAGCGCGATCCAGCGCTGACATTCAAGCTGCTGCGAATTGTGAATAATGCGGCATCGGGATTCAATGGCGTGGAGTCAATTCCGCACGCGCTGCGATTGCTCGGTCGCAAGAGTTTGGAACGGTGGTTGACGCTCCTGGTGATGGCCAATTTTTCGGCAGGCGGTGCACGGCAGCGCGAACTGTTCAAGCTCAGTCTGACGCGCGCTCGATTGCTGGAGTTAATGAGTGATGGCGGCGATCGGGATCAGCGATTCTTGGTAGGAATGTTCTCGATGCTGCACGTGCTGTTGCAAGCGCCGATGAAAGATGTGATTGGGTCAATGCAGCTCTCTGACACCGTCAAGCAGGCACTCTTAGAACGCACTGGGCCGCACGGTTCGCTGCTGGCTGGTATTGAAGCGTATGAGGTGGGCGACTGGGATCGTGTAGAGATGGTGACCGGGAACAACGATTTCGTGTTGGTGCAGATTGCGTCGCACTATCCGAACGCGCTGGGCTGGGCGATTGAGCAGGTGAAGACCACCGCGTAAGGGTGCGGCATGCGCGTGCAGCAGCGTCGTGCGCTTAGACCTTAGCTGGTGACGCTGCGCCTACCGCACCGCGCGTTCCTGTAGAATCGGCATTGGTGTCGTCCACGGTGCGGAATGGCAGGAAAATTGAGATGCGCCGATTGGTAGGATCAAATGGATCGTTGGGATTGCGAAGTTCGCGGTCTGCAAGGCCGCGCACTTGCACCAATCGATCGCCTGGAATACCCGATGCGCTGACAATACGGCGCGCTGCGTTCGCGCGGTCGGCGCTCAACTCCCAGTTGGTGTAGGGTCCACCAATACCAAACGCTGCACCGTCGGTATGCCCTTCAAGAATGATCGGGTTCGACAGCAGCCCAATCTCCTCGGCGATGAGTTTCACTGCAGCAACGGCGCGCGGACGCATCGTTGCCGAACCAATTGGGAAGAAATCATCGCCGCTGCCTTTCTCAATCAGTTCAATGCGTAATCCATCAGTGGTGACGATCACTTCAATTGAGCCTTTGAGACCTTGCAGCGCGGTGTTGCTATCGAGTTTTGCAGCGAGCCGTTTTTGAAAGTCGCGGAACTGCTGTTCTTCGACTTTGCGTACGATCAGTTTAAGCGCGTTTTTGGAGATTTTCGCGGGCGATGAGCCGGATGCAACCGGTGATGATCCGCCACTATACGCGTTCTTGTTGCCAACCGGATTTGCGAAATAGCCCTCAACCGCCTTCTTCGTTTGATCGTCGAGACCAACGATCCAGAGCACCATGAAGAAGGCCATCATTGCGGTCACGAAGTCAGCGTACGCCACTTTCCAGGCGCCGCCGTGGTGACCGCCGTGGCCACCACTCTTCTTCTTGACGATGATGATTTTCTTGCCGTCCTTCGCCATGACTACGTCGCCTTCGACTTCTTGGCGAGTTCTTCGAGCTCGGCAAACGATGGTCGATCGCCAGGTTCGACGTTGCGGCGCGCGAATTCGACGGCCGTCATCGGTGCGTCACCGCGCGCAAAGCTGAGTAGCGCCGTTTTGATGCACATGAGATACGCGTGCTCGCTGGAGTTGCGCATCTCAATGGACTTCGCGATTGGGCTGAATAGGCCGTACGCGAGCAAAATACCGATGAATGTCCCGACGAGTGCCGCGGCAACTTTGCCACCGATTTCTGCAGGCGAACCACCGATCGCGCCCATCGTGATGATCACGCCGAGCACTGCGGCCACGATACCGAACGCCGGCATAGCGTCGCCAACAGTCGCAATGGCACCGGGAACAAGAGACGACTCGTGATGATGCTGCTCAAGATCCATGTCGAGGATCTCGGCCAGATTATGATCTTCGACGGTGCCGGTGAGCAATACTTTGAGCGTGTCAGCAAGCAGTGACACCGCGTGCGGATGATGCATAAAACCTGGATACTTGGCGAAGATGTCGCTCTTTGACGGATCCTCGATATGACTTTCAAGACCCACGAGCCCGTCTTTACGCGCTTTGTTGAAAATCTCGAAGAGTACCTGGAGCAACTCACCGTACGCCGCTTTGGTGAACGGATTTGGCTTGAGTAATCCGAGCACACCGGCGATGATACTCTTGAGCACTGCGGGCGGATTGCTGATAATCATCGAGCCGATACCGGCGCCGATGATGATGATGAATTCCGTCGGTTGCCAGAGCACGGCGAGCTTGCCATGATGCATCACGTAGCCGCCAATGACGGATCCGATGACGACCACGAGACCGATGATCAGAAACACGGCAGGTAAGTCCAGGCAAAGGGTCAGCGGACGACTCGCAGTCGTCTCCCGAGTAGGAGTATCGGACGGGCTCGACGGCGGCTGGACTGCGAATTATTCGGCAGTCGCGTGACGCTGCCAATTGCTGTGGCGCGCGAGCCAGAGTGGGCGGATGTCTTGCTCTGGTTTGAGACCATCGACGCGATCATCCGTGGAATGGGTCACGCGCTCAACAATCGCGCACTGGCGCTGGGTGCAACGCTGGAATCGCTCGATCCGCGTAAACCGATTGGCGGGCCAACAAGTGCTGCACTGTCGCGCGAGTCAGAACGCCTCGCGGATCAATTGCGCCAGTTCCGTATTCTTCCCTTTGACGTCAATCACGAACCGATAGCGTTGCTGTTGCACGACGTATTGTCCGCCACACTGCAACTACATCGATCGCATACGAGTGTCGGCGAGGTGCCGTGCTATCTGGAGGGCCATTCGGACACGCCACCGGTGCTCGCTGCTGAATCCGCGCTGACTCACGCGACATTGGTGTTACTTACCGCGCTCAAGGGGTTCGCGGCACCAAATGGCGTTGTGCGAATTGCATACTCCGGTACAGCCGATGAGGCAAAGATCACCTTCCTGGCACAGCGCGACCCGAGCGACGACAGCGATGTGCTGCGTGCTCAAGGAGTGATCCGACCGTCTTCGCTTGCTGCGGCGTTACTGGCGAGCGCGCGTGTGCAAATTGAGCAGAGTCTCAGTCCGGATGTTGCGACAGTCGTGTGGACGTTACCAAGTCTGAAAGCGATGCGGCGACTGGCTCGGAGCGGATAAGGGTTTTCTTGACCATCGCAGGTATTCCCACTGCGAGTGACCAGTCTGGAATATGCTTCGTGACGACGGCGCCAGCGCCAAGAATCACTCCGGCGCCGAGTGTGAGATGTTCGAGAATGACAGCACCTGTGCCGAGGTATGCACCGCGACCGATCCTGACGTCGCCAGAAATGTGGCAGCCTGGTGACACGGTGGTGAAATCGTCGATTCGGGCGTCGTGGCCCACCGTACAATCGAGATTCAGTGCAACATGTGCGCCGATTATCACGTCGGTTGTAATGATGGTACCTGCGCAAATGATTGATCCGTCACCAATAGTGACATCGGGACCAATACGCGCATTCTCTGCAATTGCAGCGGGCGCAAAAGAGTAGCCGGCGGTCGCAGCTTCTGAGACAATGCGCTCCTTCATCTCGGTCATACCACCAACACCGCAGATGAGCACTACATCGTTGGGTACGTCAGCGAGCGTTCGCACCGGTAAGCCTTTCAGCAACGTGGATCGCGCGACACGCTCCACAAACATCACGGTCTCAAACTGTGCCGCGCTCTCGTGAGCATGCGCGTCTTGCAACGCCCACCAGACTTCGCGAGCGAATCCGCCCGCGCCGAGTATCGCGACCTTGATACGGCTCATGCGGCGGTCTCAACGGATAAGCTTGTGGTGTTGTGCGGTGCGCGAACTGTTGGTGTCGCGAAGACGTTACCGGCGAGCAGTGCATGCACATGCAGCCGCACACGCGATGCGATCCACGCCACATCATGCTCACGCAAAAGTGGCGACGATGGCAAGTTGAGCCCTGATGTTGCGATACGATCAGCAACAGGGAATGGCGATGTTGTGTGGTACGGCGGCATTACATGCATCGGATAGAAAAATGGGCGTGTATCAATGCCATCAGCGCGGAGTTTTGTCATGAGCGCGTCACGAAGTTCTTCATGATTCTCAGCAGGGATCAGTCGAATACTTGTGAGCCACTGCACGCTCTCTGTTCCGGCGGGTTGCGCCTGCCACGCGAGCATCGGCAGGTTGCCGAGGTAGTCGCGGTACCATGCGTAAACGCGCCGGTGCGCTGCAATCAGCGTGTCAGCTTTGGCAAGTTGTGATACGCCGAGTGCGGCGGCGAGGTTGGTCATGCGATAGTTGTAGCCGACCATCGGAAACCAATACCGACGCTGCGGATCCATGCCTTGTCCGCGAAACAACGACATGCGCTCAGCCAGCGTCGCATCATTTGTGGTGACAACGCCGCCTTCGCCGGTGGTGATGATCTTGTTGCCGAACAGACTGAAGGTGCCAATGGTACCCGTGCTGCCAACCGGTTCATTCTCAACGGTGGCACCGTGCGCTTCGGCCGCATCCTCGACAATCCACAAACCGTGCTCAGTTGCGATCTTCTGAATCGCGCGCATATCGCACGGTTGGCCGTAGAGATGCACCGGCATGATGCCAACCGTGCGTGGTGTAATTGCTGCTTCCAGTGCGAGCGGATCGATATTCCAGGTGTCATCAGTGCAATCGACCAAAACAGGTGTTGCGCCGCAGTACCGAATCGCATTGGCTGACGCGATGTAGGTGAACGTTGGCACCAAGACTTCATCGCCGGGCTGCACGTTCAATGCAAGCAGTGCGAGGTGCAGCGCAACGGTCCCATTGCATGTTGCGAGCGCGTAGTTGACGCCTGCAAACTTCGCAAAGGTCTGCTCGAATTGTCCAAGACACGGCCCCTGTGACGAGATCCAGCCAGAATCAAACGCATTCATGAGCGATTCTCGGTCGGTCGCGTCGAGGTGCGGCTCGGTGACGGGATAGCGAATTGGCGTCATGCGGCCACACTTGCGGGAACGTCGCTGAGTTCGAGGCTGTACTGCTTTCGCGTCTCGGAAGCGAGATGCACAGTGAGCACATAAGGTGCGCCGCGCAGATGCGTGCTGATGATGCGATGTACCGGCGCAAAGACCGCGTGATCTGCGGGAAGATCAACAGCGCCGAGTGTAATCCGCGTTTCATTTGCGATTTGCGTCGCGGCTGCTTGGAGCGCGGCGAGGTGCGCGCTGTTGGTGTTTGTCACCGTCACAACGGCGAGGCGGTACTGCTGCTTCTGCCAGAGTGTGGTGGGATGCAGCACGGATACGCGACTGTCCATGAACGTTCGGAAACCGTGCATTGCGGCATCTCGGCAGACGCCGACAAGCAGTCCGTTCTCGTACTCGCCGCGGAAGCGCACGCCGGCGTCGAAGATCTCGCGTTTGAACAGCACACAGCTTCCAACAGAGTTCAACTCGACCAACGCGTGTGGCTGAAATTGCGTGTGGTACGGTGCGGTGTTTGTGAATCGGACGCCATCGGTACCACGGAATCCCCACGTGTCGTAGAACATGCCGCCGAGGAAAATTGCTGGTGCGACGATGTCGCGTTCGGCGGATACAAGCTGTTCAAGAAGATCCAGCGGCAGCGCCAAATCACTTTCGCACCAGAGAATGTGCGTGCAGTCGCGCGTGATTGCGGCTTGGACGGCAACATTTCCCAGCTGCGCCCATTTGCGCACCCGGTCATCATGATCAGCGACCGGCTCAACGTTGTGTGTGGTGAGGATGACGCGCGGGTCATCGGCTGCCCACTGCTGCAGGAGCGATGGCGTCTCGTCAGTTGAATCGCCTTCGACCAATGAGAACACCAGTTCGAGGTTCTCGCGTTCCTGCGCCGACAGCACTGCGCGAAAGTAGTTGACGTAGCGCGCGCTGTTTCGGAAGAGCGCACAGACTGCGACACGAAACTTCTGCGGCTCTGGCGTCACGCAAATTGACGTTTGGCTGGATTGTGGCACAAGTACATCGCGCCACATTTGCGCATCGAGTGTGTCAAACACTGCTCGACCAGCGCGCAATGCGTGCGCACCAGCCTCGCGATCGTTTATGGCCAACACAACGCTGCACGCTGCACGCAATTCATGCAGGGTGAGTTGCGTCAACGAGTCTGGTACGAGCAAAATATCTGGTGCCATTTCTGCACTACGCCCGGCTGACGCGCAGGCCATTTGTACGCGCGCCGCGGCGTCTTCGGCCGAGACGCCTTGGTCCGGATCAAGGCAGACGACGAGGGTCACATCGTCATCTGCTCCAAACGCTTCGGCGAAGGTGCGGAGCGTCTTCATCGTATGGTCTGACGACCATTGCGGATGAAACAGTACGACTGTGGCGCGAGGCTCGGAGAGCACGAAAGGAATGACGTCGCCAAACGATTCTGCGTGCTGAATCTCTCGCGTTGCCGTTGCGCGCTTGACTACGCGTGACGCAACGCGACCGTCGATCTCTTGCAGTCGATTTGAGATAAGCAATGCAGTGCGCGACCACGGCCAATTCTTGACCATGTCATCGCGTGCAATCGCACCGATAGCTCGCGCCTCGCTGTTGTCGCGGTGGACGCGTTTCAGCTGATCCGCCAAGTCCGTGCAGGACGGGCTCGCCCACTGCTGGCCCGCGTACTGCGGCACTTCGATGGAGTCGGCTGCAACAAGCGCATCAACATTCGTCAGGTAACTGTTGCGCGAGTTCATAAACTCGAGATGCGCGCTCCAGTTCGTCGCAATTGCGGGAACACCGCACGCCATTGCTTCCATGAATGGTCGGCCCCACCCTTCGCCGCGCGTTGGCAATACGAAAGCGTTGGCGGCGGTGTACAGCGAGGCCATCGAATTGGCCGGAATTTGTTCGCCGAGAACAACAATTGGAGCGAGGTCGGCTCGCGTGCGACCGTCGCACGATTCGCGTAGAAAGCTGTCAATCCGCGAAGCAATCGCGTCTGCGTTGTTGACGCCATCCACTTGCCACATCGGGTAGGTGCGCAGCACCAACGTGACGTCGTCATCGGGGCGAAATGCGTTCGCCCACGCGCGCAGCAGCACGTCCCATCCCTTACGCAGCCGCCATTCGAAGACGCTCAGAAACACCGTGCCGCGTGCACCGGCGATTGGCATCGGTGCAACCAGTGGATGAAACTCATCGCTGTCAATTCCGCCCCCAATCACGTACGTCGGCACCGTCACGCCCGATCGGCGAAATGTTTCTGCATTGAATGCACTGGGCACCCACAATTCGTCGAGCGTGTTTGCGCGCGCAACCCACTGCGCTGGCAATCCGTCAGTCTCGAACATTGATCGACCAACTGCATACGCCGATGGATGCGTTGGACCAAAGCTGTCGAGCGGTGCGTGTTGCACTTGCACGAACGGCGTGGTGGGATTGCTACGCGAGATTGCGCGCTGCAACATTGCAGCGTCGGCAGGGACAAGTGTGTCGGCAAAACTCGGCAAGCGCTCCGCTGGATTGTCACGCAGAATCACCGGAATTCCCGCACGTTCAAGCGCGATCACCATGCCGCGCAGTTCGTCGGCGTAACCGGTGGGGCGAAATGCCGACCCGTGCCAGATGAGTGGGTGTTTCACTGTGCGCTCGCCCGCGACAGCGCGGAGTGAGCGGTGTGATGAACGAAAACAGCGAAGAGTCGCGTGGCCATAGTGAACCACAATTACACGATCTGTGCCGATGCTAACGCTATGTGAAACAACAGCTTACAAAATGCGCCAAACATTCACGCGGCAACAGCTGCCCGGTCTGTCAGGCAGATCCTGCCGCTGGAGAGACGTTTTCCGCAGACAGCGTTCGCTTTGGCGCCAGTGCGCTTCCTGCCGCGACTAGCGCATCTGTAGAGCCATCAGCGACAACACTCGCGCGACGATTGTGTTCGGCGACTTGCTGCAGCAGTTCGGCGCGCAGAATGGTGACATCGCTGGGCGCTTCAATGCCTATGCGCACACCACCACGATCGCACTGCACGACCACAATTCGAATGCCGCCATCGATGATGATGGCGTCGCCGGGCCTCCTACTCAGGATCAGCATCCTTGC
>JANNWU010000082.1:0-2513 GCA_031408755.1 Gemmatimonadaceae bacterium
GGCGGACGGCGCCACGAACGATTGCGACACGAACTTTCGGATGTCAAAACCAGCCTTGCCGCGCTGCGCTTCGTACTGCGCACGCAGGGCAGTCGGTGCCACAACAGGTCGCGCATCAACCAATGTCTTTGAATCGGCGAACACCTGCGCCATCTGTGCATCGTGGAACAGTGCGCCAAGATCTCGCGCAGCATCGTACGCACCGGGCAGCGGGCGTGCCGGTACAACGCCACCGTCAACAATCTTCTTTGTATTGCAGCTCGTCGCACTGAACGTGATTGCGGCACACACCACAATCGTCCGAACCGTAGATCCGCGAGACGTACTCCGGCGTATCGACTCGCCGAGCAATCCATTCGTCGGACGCATTGGCGCCATGCTAGAACTGATCGGACCGGCGCGGCGCATCAATGCCCCGCTGACTGTCGAATCGTCGCTGCATCGGCACGCTTGACGGCCGTCTTCACGAACAGCACGCTCACCGCCGCGCACAACAGCAATGCACCGGCCAACCGAACCACGTTCGCAGGATTGCTATCCAGCAGTGACTTGTAATAGAGCGGCAGCGTAAAAATCTGAATCATCATCGGAATCACAATGAACATGTTAAAAATGCCCATGTACACCCCAACGCGTTCTTGCGGAATACTCCCCGCCAGCATCACGTACGGATTACCCATGATGCTCGCCCACGCGAGCCCCACACCGATCATCGGAATGAACAGCAGCGCCTTGCTTTGGATCGTCGGGAGCATGATCATCGCGATACCGGCCAGCGTAAGGCAAAACGCATGCATCACTTTTGGGCCGAAACGTTTCGTGAATGGAACCATGGCAAACGCGCCAACGAATGCAATGAAGTTATAAAAACCGCCGATCTGTCCATTCACTAATCCCGCTTCGCGAAAGCCCGCTGTCGACGCGTCACGAGTACCGAACATCGTAAACGCGATGGACAACGTGATGTATTGCCAATAGCAAAACATGGCGTACCACTGAAAGAACTTCATAACCGCCAACTGCTTCATTGTCGTCGGCATTTCCAGGATTGCCTCCCAGACCTCGCTGAGAGCGGCACCAAAGCCGCGCGGCAACAATTCGATTCGCTGTCGCTCTTCGGTGCTCAGCGGCAGTTCCGGTGTGGTTTTCAGTGTCCACCAAATTGAGCTAATCGAAAATACAGCGCCAATGAGAAAGGCCCACATCGTGATGTTCGGAATACCGCGACCGTTTACCGCGTCGCGATTCATACCGAGCACCACAAGAATTGATGGCGTCAGATACGACAACGTCTGACCGAGTCCAGTGAATGCGCTCTGCGTTAAGAAACCGAGCGAATGCTGACTCTCGTCCAACTTGTCGCTGACGAATGCGCGGTACGGTTCCATCGTGACGTTGTTGGCGGCATCCAGAATCCACAACAATCCCGCGGCCATCCAGAGCGCACGACTGAAAGGCATCGCCAGAAGCGCGAGACTGCAGAGAATGGCACCAACCAAGAAGTACGGCGTCCGACGACCACGCGGACTGAGGGTGCGATCGCTCATCGCACCGATGATCGGCTGCACAATCAATCCCGTCATCGGACCGGCCAGCCAAAGCAACGGCAACGTCGCTTCGTCTGCGCCCAAGTACTTGTAGATCGGGCTCATGTTGCTTTGCTGCAACCCGAAACTGTACTGGATTCCGAAGAATCCGATGTTCATGTTCACAATCTGTCCGAACGAGAGACTGGCTCGTTTCGGCATGGACGTTACGGACATCGGCGGGGCCTCGTTCGCGACCGGAAATTGAGAGGGCCGAATCAGTCAGGCTGACCATCGGCCGCGGCAACGGTGCCAGTGTATGCAGCGGACCCCGCCGTTACCAGCGGCGGCGCAAAATAGTCACCTCACTGGCGACTACTTCACCAGCACGCGATACCCGTTGGCCGGCACCGCAATGGTTCCAGCGACTGCGAGTGGTGTGGGTGCCTTGCTGAACCAGTCGGTGTACGCACCTGGCTGCGCGAGCGCCGAGTACGAAACAACAGCGGCAGTATCTGCAAAGTTCGTGATCACCAATACTGACTTGTTTCCGCGCGAGCGACTGAACGCATAGACGCTGTTACCACCAGTCGTCACAAGCCTCGTCTGCCGTGCGCCAAAGCCACCATTCCACAATACGTCATTCGTGTGCCGGAGATCAAAGATCGACCGATAAAATTCGGCCAGCGACGGTCCATTCCAATCAATCGAGTCCTTTTCAAAAAACGGTAGCCGCCGTTTGAAACTCGCCTCTTGCCCTGAGTACAGTAGCGGCATCGAGTTTCGTACCGTCGCGCTCAACACAAATGCCGCTTGATGATTTTTCCCCATCCGCTCAAACTCACTGCCGTTCCAACTATTCTCGTCGTGGTTCGACGTGAAGTAGAGTCGGTATGCGGCTGAATCGAAAAGTGTGTCTTGCTTCGCGAAGTACGCATCAAGTTCCGATGCCCCCTTCGTCGACTGCGCCACATCATTCATCAGATG
>JANNWU010000083.1:0-12291 GCA_031408755.1 Gemmatimonadaceae bacterium
CGTAACTGCTACATCCCCGTCGAAGCCAAGTCGCCCCCGACGTGCACAAATATACTCTGTCCTACCCACCAACGCACGACCACCAGCGGCACACGAACTCAAATCTCGAATTCGCCGCCCTCGAACTCATTCATACCCTCACCCTCACGGCGCTGTTCCGACCCCAGCGGCCTCGCGAATCGTACGCAGTTCCGCCCCTCGCGCTTCGCTTCGTAGAGCGCCTTGTCGGCCGCCGGAAACAGGTCATCCCCCAAGCGCGCAGTTTCGGGATATGACGCCACGCCGAAGCTTGCGGTCACGTGCACAAGATGCTCCCCGACGCCAACGCTCTTCGCTTCAATCGAGCCGCGCATACGTTCAGCCACTTCCCACGACATCGCCACATCGGCCTTCCCCAGCAGCATCACGATCTCGTCGCCACCGTAGCGGGCCACCAGGTCCACGCCACGCACGTTCGTGCTCAGCGTCGCAGCAATCGAGCGCAGCACGTGATCGCCAACCTCATGCCCGTACAGATCATTCACACGTTTGAAATTGTCAACGTCGCATACGACCAAACCAACGCTGTGTCCAAATCGATCTGCCTCTGCCACTGCGCGCGCCAACATTTCATCAAACTCGCGACGATTTGCTAGTCCGGTGAGCGCATCGGTGCGTGCGCGCTTCGTCGCTTCTTCAATCTGCCATACAGTTTCCAACGACACAGAAGCGATCGCACTAAGCAGTCGAACATTGCGCATGTCTCGTTTCAGTACACCGCCAACAGTGTCACTTTCGACGACAATCGCGCCAGTAACTATTGCACCTTGCTTCAACGGTACAATGCTCAAGCTGCCGAGTTGCGACAACGTATGTAGTGGTGAGTAGACGGGATTGTTTTGTTCTAACAAGTGCGCATCCTCCCACACATGCGGCAAGCCAGCCAAGCAATGTTGCCCCACAAGTGACTCTAGCACAACGGGCATTCCGCGCTGCACATGATGTGCCGAGCTCACGCTCTGTACTACACCGGTTTGCGAATCGGGGTACCACCGTATGAGGGCCGCACGACTTGCGCCCGTCACCGTGAGTGCCGAATCACAAATCGATTGTCCGAGCGACTCATTCGTGCGCTGCTGCTGAAACGTCTGCGATGCCTGCAGCAGCGACTGTGACTGTCGATTCTGCCGACTGTGCTCAGCCTGCGTTTCCAGCAACTGCGCAAACATCCCGAGGTTGTCTGCAAAGCGTGGCAGCCAGCGAGCAAGCACGTCGGGGGACACAGTAAACTTTCCTGCATGCAACGAGAGTACTCCACTCGCGTTGATTGAAGCCGGCACTGCGACTGCCGCCATCTCACCAGCAGCACCGCGATCAAACAGCGCAACGCGCGATGCGCTCTGGACCGAGAGCAGTTCCTCACCAAGTGCATGGTGACCGACACGCCATTCGTCCGATCCGCCGCTCGCACACGCAACGGGTACGAGCATCTGCCCATTCTGACCGCTACGCCAGTACACCGCATCAGTCACACCAAGCGTATCGCGAACTTGTCGGAGATACCGCGCCAGTGCTTCTACGCGCGTTTGTACTTCTAACGCATCAGACTCCGCCATCGAACGCGAATCGAGTGACGAACCGGTGAATGCAAGTACCGGCTCCGTCGCCGTGGTTGCGAACGCCGGTAGCTCTGACAGCGTTTTCATTGTTCCGCGTTGCAGCGATCGGACGATGTACGCGACCGGTAAAATCGTTACGGTCATGACGACCGCAATCGCGTAGCCCACATCGCCAAGCGACGGCGGAACACCAGCGATCCATGGCGCCAACAGCGCGACAGCTAGCGCACCGACTGCACCAATTGATACTCCGCGCCAGCCAACCGCGACGGTTGCGGCAAGCGCGCAGATACATGCAAAGATGAAGGCGACCGACCTCGGTCCGCTGGTCTGAATCGCGACGACAGCGGAAAACGGTGCCAACATGCTCGCACCGAATCCCAGTGAACGCCGACGTACATCGGAAATGGAGGTCAGCATCATCAGTGATGCGCCAGCCACTATGAGGAAACCAACCGCGAATTCCACGAAGCCCAGCTTCACGCGATGAGCCGGATCAACGGGCGTACCCGTCAGCCAGACCGACGCGCCGACCGCAACGATCCACGGCATCGCCATCAAGACGTACGCTTGTCTAGAACGCGCGGGTCGACGCGACACGGTAGATGGGTGGCTGGGCGATTGGGACATTCTGGCCGCAAGACGACCGAGCTGCCGAAAATGATACGGCCGCGCTCGCTCCGCCCCCTTCCACTTGCAGCTCAGCTACCGAGGAGGACCCGCTTATGCCTCGGCGGGCGTCAGTTCTGCGCCGGCACCCGTGTCGTTACCGTGGCCGTCAAAGTAACGGGCCCGATTCTGGAGGTAGTCCGCGAAAATGTCCTCGACCTGCGTCAGAGTATCAACCTGATGCAAACGCTCGCGCAACTTCGCCGAACCCGGAAGCCCCTTACAGTACCAGCCCAAGTGCTTGCGGAACTCGATCGCGGCGCCGCGGCGATCAGCCTCATACACGTCCGCCATTCGCGCATGCTGCACCGCAATCGCAAACCGTTCTTCAACCGGCGGCGCAGCGGGAGGCGTGCGACCTTCGAGTAATGCGCGCGCCTGATTGAAGATCCACGGCTGCCCAAACGAGCCACGCGCAATCATGACCGCATCGCAGTGAGTCTCGGTGTGCATCCGTAACGCGTCCTCCGCGGTCTTGATATCGCCGTTGCCAATGACAGGTATCGAAAGCGCCGCTTTCACAGCTGCAATTTCATCCCAATGTGCATGCCCTGTATACATTTGCGTGCGCGTCCGCGGATGTAATGCGAGCGCACGCGCACCCGCATCCTGACAGCGCAGCGCAATCGTCACTGGGTCTCGCATCTCCTCATTCCAGCCGCTACGGATTTTGACAGTGACTGGTAAGTGCGTGCTTTTCGAGACAGCGCGGATCAGCGTTTGCACAAGATCCAAGTCGCGCAAACAGCCAGAACCACCGTTCCGTTTGACGACTTTCTTGACCGGACAGCCGAAGTTGATGTCGACGTAATCCGGACGAAACACATCTGTGACCAGCGCCGCCGCCTCTCCCATTGCCACCGGATCGGATCCAAAGATCTGCACGCCGATGGGATGCTCGTCGGGCGTAAAACGCAGCTTGGCAATGGTCGCCTCGTTCTCACGACGAATCCCTTCCGCAGAGAGAAACTCAGTCACGACCACGTCCGCACCGTGCGCGCGGCAAAGGCGACGGAAGGGCGACTCAGAAACACCTGCCATCGGTGCCAGAATCAGCGGAATGGCATGGCTAACGGGAAACGGGAATTCCATAGTTTGAACTTACCCCCATCTGGCAACTCCGTGCAGCGCCGCGGTTTGACACCCCCTGCACGCCGGGGTACCTTCGCCAGTTCCCCGAGAGTAGCCCGCTACTCCCGCCACCCGTAGCAGCGGCTCGGCGACGATTGCCCAGTCAAGGACCTCATGGAACTCCGCGAGTTTTTTTCTCAAGATGCGGTGCAGCTTGATCTTCAGGGCAGTACCAAAGATGACGTACTGAGAGAGCTCATCTCCCTGCTCAAGCTCGACGAGAAGTCCGACGGCATGTTGTTCAAGATGCTCAAGCGGCGAGAGAATTTGGGTTCCACCGGCATTGGGCGCGGCATCGCGATCCCGCACTGTCGCTCGCTGGTGGTGAACAAATTGCGCGTCGCGTTTGGTCGTAAGCCAGCGGGCGTGGATTTTCGGGCGATGGATGACAAGCCGGTGCATTTCTTCTTCCTCATCGTCGCGCCGCCGCTCGAGGTGTCAAATCAGTATCTGCCGGTCCTCGGAAAAATCGCGCAATTCGGTAAAGAGCTGGATGTGCCTGAGAAGCTGATGGCGCTGCGCACACCTGAGGATTTCATGCAGTTATTGGCAGAGAAGAATTTGTAGGTCTAACGCGCCGGTAGTGCACGTAGGGCGCGTTACCCTGTCCGACCGCCCGCCGTCTCTTGGACGGCATGTCTACCCAGCACGCATCCTACCGACCAGACATCGACGGCCTTCGCGCTGTCGCTGTTTTTCTGGTTGTCATTCATCACGTCGCTCCCTCCCTGCTTCCCGGTGGGTTCATTGGCGTTGATGTCTTCTTCGTGATCTCCGGATTTCTCATCACCGGAATTCTCGATGATTCGATGCAGGCTGGAACATTCCGGTATGTGGACTTCGTGTGGCGTCGCTGCCGACGCATCGTTCCCGCGTTAGCGACAGTGCTCGCAGCCACGTTGCTCATTGGGCTGTGCATTCTCACCGGTCCTGAACTCGTCAACCTGTCGCGGCATCTGATTGCCGGCAGTCTCTCCGCATCGAACGTACTTCTCTGGCACGAGGTCGGATACTTCGATTCGGCGGCGGTCACGAAACCGTTGCTGCATCTTTGGTCATTAGGCGTCGAAGAGCAGTTCTATCTGCTTTGGCCGCTGTTTCTTATCGTGCTACCACTCCAGCGCAGAATTCGCATCCTGGGCGTCGCGCTCGTGGTGATGCTGTCGCTGATGCTGAGTGAGAATTTAGCGTACACCGATCCATCGCACGCGTTCTACTTACTGCATACACGCGCGTGGGAGTTGGGCGCGGGCGGATTGTTGGCGCTTATCCTACCTGTGCTTCATACGCGACTTATTCGCAGAAAGCACGGTACCGATCACCTGCGCGACATCGCGTCATTCTCTGGCGCTGCGATACTGCTCGGTTCCGCGTTCACGCACAAAGCTGGCGGTACGTGGCCTGGTATCGCAGCGCTGACACCAGTATTTGGAACGACGCTGCTAATCGGTGCAGGGCCCCGCGCAATAATCAATCGTTCACTGCTGTCGCTCTCGGTTGCTCGCTGGCTTGGGCAACGCAGCTATCCGTTGTACTTATGGCACTGGCCACCACTTGCGTTCTTGCATATTCTCGCATCTGAACGCGGCCTCAGTAGTGCGACCGTCAACGTGAGCGCCGTGTTGCTCATGTTCGTTGCGGTCGCACTCGCACATCTGACGTTTGTCGCAATCGAGTTACCGGCGCAACGACGTGCGGCGCAGGTGTTTCGTTACCGCGTCATTACGCTCGTGAATCTCCGGCCGTATGGAATTGCACTTGGATCGCTGGTAGTGATTGGATTTGTCGTGCTGCAACTGCATGGACTTCCGCAACGCTACAGTACACAAGGTGCCGACGCGACAGTGGTGCTGCGCGACGCCTCGCCAGATTCCATTACGGCGTATAGCGAAATTGCGACACGCTGCAAGCTGAACGATGCGGGGACCGCAACCTGGTGTTGGCGCACCGCTGGGGCGGGGCGTGGAGTCGCAGTCTTTGGTGATAGTCACGCGCAGGTGATTTTCTCAGGCCTTGTGGCGCATGGCAGTGGAGCACCACTTCTGTTGACAGGGCGGAATGGCTGCGCGCCGGCGTTGAATGCGCAGCCAATAGCTGATCGCCTTGCCGAGATCTGCCGAAACGCGATGCTACTCGCGCACAATGCGATTGTGTCAGATACATCTATCGGGACGGTACTGCTCGTCTCTCGTGGCCCGATGTATCTCTCTGGTGCAGACTATGGTGCTGATTCGCTGCGAACTGTCGTGCCACTGGTCGTCATGAAATCCCCGACTGATACGCTGACGTTAGCGCGCGCGTATGACGCAGGCATCGAACGTTCGGTTCGTTCCCTTCTTGCGGCAAAGAAGCGTGTCATTCTGGTGCTTGACGTCCCAGAATTAGGGTTCAAGCCGGAAGAGTGTGTCATTGGACGACCGTTCGGCCTTCGTCAAGTGCGGACGCCTTGTGCAGTGCCACGCGCGACCGTCAATCTGCGCAACGCTGCGTACCGGTTGCTCGTTGCTCGATTACAAGCGCGTCTTCCACAGCTCGAAGTAATCGACGCGAGCCTCGCGCTATGCGACGCTAAGGCATGCAATGCAATGCGTGACGGGCGTCTGTTGTACTCCGATGGCAATCATCTCACCTTGTTCGGCAGCAAGATCGTGACGCGCGCGATGGCGCCGCTGATTTACAGCAAAGTTGAGAGAACGCTGGCGACGGCAGTAGCACGGCAGTAGTCGCTCGTGCATCAACGATTTCGGCGACCAGCCAACTTTGATCCGACAATTCGTGTCTATTCGCGCTGGCTCTTCGCCTGCGGCACGAATTGACGCGTCGCCGGAGCGTGATTCGCAGTGAACGTCTCATCTCTGCACCGTTTGCCGTGCCTGCATCAAACGCCAATGTTCGATTGCATCTCACGGTGGAAGCCGCGCGCTCAATGCACCACATGCTCCCGTGACGGTTCTGTTCTAGATTCTTCCCGAGCGATCGGCTGCCTCTAACTCGTTCACGACAACATGCACGTTCTCCTCACAGGCTCTTCCGGCTGGCTCGGGCGCTTTCTTGCACCACGTCTCAGACTGGCCGGCCACAGCGTCACCGGTCTCGACGTGGCACCAGGGGCCGATACACAGTTCGTCGGCTCAGTCGCTGATCGAGCGACAGTCGATCGCGCGTTTGACCATGGCGTGGAGGCCGTGATCCACGCGGGTGCTCTGCACAAGCCGGACATCGTGCGCTATCCCGCACAGGCATTCGTCGATGTGAATGTGACGGGGACGCTCAATCTGCTCGAAGCAGCGCGTGCGGCTGGTCACGATCGCTTTGTATTCACGTCGACGACATCGCTGATGATCAGTCAGCGCATTCGCGATGAGCGCGATGACTCCGCAATCTGGCTCGACGAAACAAGCGGCCCTATTGCACCGCGCAACATCTACGGCGTCACAAAGTTTGCAGCCGAAGAGTTGTGTCGGCTCTTCGCGACGGAGCACGGATTGGCGTGCGTCATCTTGCGCACGAGCAGGTTCTTTCCGGAGGACGATGACACGCATGCAACGCCGGCGGGCGACAACCTGAAGGTGAATGAACTTCTGTACCGGCGCCTTACCGTCGAAGATGCAGCAGTCGCGCACGTCATCGCACTCGATCGCGCTCCAGCGCTCGGTTTTGACACGTTCATTCTCTCGGCGCCCACACCGTTCGTTCGCGCAGATGCAATGGCTCTTAAGCGCGATGCAGCAGCCGTGATCACGCGCTACTTCCCCGAAGCACCGACTCTCTTCGCCGAGCGCGGCTGGGTTCTGCCGACAACTATCGGGCGTGTGTACGACTCCAGTGCCGCCGAACGCAGACTTGGATTCCGCTGCCAGACCGATTTCGCGTCGGCCCTTTCAGCGATGCGAGAGCAGCGAGAATTGCCCGTTAGGCACGATGCGTCATACATATCGCCGAAGGAGACACCGTTGTCTTCGTGACCGTGTCGCAAATGCTCTACGCGCGACACTGGGGCAACCGAGCAGCTTCACTCCCACTCTATCGTCGCTGGTGGTTTCGAACTAATGTCGTAGACCACGCGATTGACACCGTCAACTTCGTTGATGATACGATTGGAGATTCGGCCCAATACATCGTACGGAAATGGATACCAGTCGGCCGTCATACCATCGGTGCTCGTCACTGCACGCAACGCGATCACATGCTCATACGTGCGACCGTCGCCCATGACACCGACGGACTTCACCGGCAGAAACACCGCGAAAGCCTGCCAAATATCGGGATACAACCCGGCCGATCGAATCTCCTCGAGGTAGATCGCGTCAGACTTCCGAAGAATGTCGAGCGCATGCTCATTCACTTCGCCGAGGATTCGAATCGCGAGACCGGGACCCGGGAACGGATGACGACCAACCATTTCTTCTGGCAGGCCAAGTTCACGGCCCACGTTGCGCACTTCGTCTTTGAATAGCTCGCGTAGCGGCTCGATCAACTGAAACTTCATATCGGGCTTGAGTCCGCCTACGTTGTGATGCGTCTTGATCGTCGCTGACGGGCCACCGGTTGCACTCACGGACTCGATTACATCAGGATAGAGCGTCCCTTGCACCAGGAACTTCGCATCCTTACCTGCATCGGCGCTCGCTTGCTCAAACACATCAATAAACGTGTGGCCAATTCGCTTCCGCTTCACCTCCGGTTCGCCCTGCCCCGCGAGTGCATCGAGGAACTGTTTCTCAGCTCGCACCGTGATTAACCGGATCCCAAGGTTCGCGCTGAAGGTCCGTTCCACTTGCTCGCGCTCATGCAGCCGCAGCAATCCGGTGTCAACAAAGATGCACGTGAGCTGATCACCAATTGCTTTATGCACTAACGCCGCCGCCACGGCACTGTCTACGCCACCCGACAATCCGCAGATGACCTGCGCATCGCCAACACGCGCACGAATACTGTCGATCTGTTGGTCGATGAAGTGACCGGGCGTCCAGTCCGCCGTGCACTGACAGACTGTAAAAAGAAAATTTTGCAGCATCTCTGCGCCACGCACGCTGTGCATCACTTCCGCGTGAAACTGCAGCGCATGAATGGGTTTTGTCTGATGACGAAATCCCGCGATGGTGCTCCCGCTGCGGGCCGTCTGCACATAGCCAGGCGGTACAGTTTCAACGTGATCGCCATGACTCATCCACACTTGCGACTTATCACCAACGTCAAAACCGGCGAACAATCCAGCCGCCTCCATGACCTCAACATCTGCACGTCCATACTCGCGTTTACCGCCACCCATCACCGTGCCGCCCTGCAAATGCGCGATCAGTTGCATGCCGTAGCACACGCCGAGCATCGGAGCGATATCGAGCAGCGCAGGATCAATCGTGGGCGCGCCAACGTCGCTCACCGAACTTGGCCCGCCGGAGAGGATAATGCCCGTTGGATTCCATTCTTTAATCCACTCGAGCGACTTCGTGTACGGATGAATCTCAGAGAAAACGCGCGCTTCGCGCACGCGTCGCGCGATCAACTGAGTGAATTGAGACCCGCAATCCAAAATCAAGATTCGACTGCTCAACGCGCACTCCAGATGCTGTCGGTCAGTTTGATAATTTCCACCTGCCGCGACTCCAGATCGAGTATCGCCGCAGTCGGCGATCCATGCAGCCATCCGCAGGCTTCGCCTGGATTCACAATCAATGTCTTGCCACGCGTTTTCATCTCTTCGCGATGCGTGAAGCCATGCACAACAATATCGTGGGCTTCGACTGATCGCGGATTGGCTTCGTTGAGATCGTGCACCACCAGAATTTTCTGCCCCATTAACTCAAAACTATGAGGCGATTCAAATAGCTCGGACCCAAGGCCAGTCATCGCCATCGCGCGCAACGCTTCGCGATCTCCGTCATTGCGACCAAAGATCCCGCTCAGCGCCAACTGCTCATCCTGAATCGGCTTCAAGCTGAATGGAGCGCAGAAATCTCCTGCGTGAATGACATAGCCCACGCCTCCTGCGACCATACGTTTCGCGATCTCAGAAACCGCGTCAACGCGATCGTGGGTATCAGCTAACAAACCGATTCGCATCAGGTAGTTCTCCATTCGGGTTCGATGCGCTCGTGCCGCACCAGATCATCGAACGACTCACGAACAGTCGCCACGCCCCATCTATCCCCGTCCACAATCACCTCTGCCGGACGCGGGCGCGAGTTGTAGTTGGAGCTCATCACGTGGCCGTACGCTCCAGCGTTTCGGACTGCGAGCAGCGCTCCCGCTCCAACGTCGTGCATTGGGCGATTGAGTGCCAAAAAGTCGCCACTCTCGCAGACGGGGCCAACCACGTCGACAGTCGTCAGAGGCGCGTCTGACACATTCACTGTTTCAATTTCGTGATGCGCCTCGTAGTGCGACGGTCGAATGAGATCGTTCATTCCCGCATCAACAATCATGAATTTCTTCCCGCCACTTTCCTTGCGATACAGCACGCGCGTCAACAACACGCCAGCCTCAGCAACCAAGAAGCGTCCCGGTTCAACAATTAGCTTCACGTTCGCATCACCAAACGCATCGCGAAGCACGGCGGCAAACGCCGGCAGATCAGCGGCGGGTTCCGCAGCCCTGTACGCAACGGGAAAGCCGCCTCCCACGTCGATATAGCGAATGGATGCGACTCCGGCAGCTCGCACAGCATCAAGCAATCCTCGCAATTTGCGCTGCGCATCGGCGAATGCCGAGACTTCACCAATCTGCGACCCGATGTGCATATCGAGACCGATCAGCGCAACCCCAGACAACGCATGCGCGCGTAGCGCTGCCGACACCCCACGCGACATCGGGATTCCAAACTTCGTCCCTTCCTCGCCGGTCGCGATGTAGGCATGCCCCGCCGACACATTCGCAACACCGGGGTTGATGCGTAGTGAGACAGGCGTAACCGCGCCGCGCGACAGTGCAACCTCGGACAGCAACTCTAACTCTTCTTCACTCTCTACGTTGACGCAGTGCACGCCCACATCAAGCGCGTATTCAAGGTCTTGCCGAGTTTTGCCAACGCCGGCGAAGACGATATCACTGCCTGCAAATCCAGCCTCGCGCGCGCGAAACAGTTCACCTGAGCTCACGACATCTACTCCGGCGCCGCATTCGCGAATGACGGAGAGCAGCGCCAGATTCGAATTCGCCTTCATCGCATAGTGGATCTGCAGCGGCAAGCCATGCAACGCATGCGCCAGGCGCGAATACGCTGCACGAACCGAATTTGCCGAGTACACGTACGTCGGGGTTCCCACCGCGTCGGCAATTGTCGTCAGCGAGACATCATCACAAAACAATTCGCTTACACGGTGCGCAAAACCTGGCATCAGTATGCCTTCGCCCAGAGCACTTCGTACTTCGCCGGCTCGCCGGTCACCATGCACGTTGTTGGCGCGTTTGGCGAACGGAATTCTGGATCAGGGATGCAGCGGATCGTTGCTTTCGTCTCTTCCTTGACCTTCGCTTCTACCGCTGGATCGCCGTTCCAGCCCGCGTACACAAAGCCGCCCGGGCCTTCCATGATCTCTTTGAAACGATCGTATGTAATCTCGCCGCGATAACTCTGCGCGTCACGTCGTGCGACTGCGGCCGCAAACATGTCGGACTGCATCGTGTCGAGCATTGCGTGAATTGTTGCCAATACGCCATCTAATGAAACGGGATGCTTCCCCTTCACATCGCGACGCACCAGCACGCATTGATTGGACGCCACATCACGCGGTCCAATCTCCATGCGAATTGGAATGCCTTTCAGTTCCCAGTGATAGTACTTCGCACCTGGCTTGATCCCGATTCGATCATCGACGTGCGCTGACACGCGACCAGTTTCGCCGCGTTCGCGACCACTGATCTCGGCCTTCACTTTATACGCCATTTCGAAGACCAGCGCGCGTTCTTCCTCTGTCTTCCAAATGGGGACAATTACCACTTCGGTCGGCGCCAAACGCGGCGGGATCTGCAATCCATTGTCATCGCCATGCGTCATGACCAATCCACCGATCATGCGCGTGCTGACGCCCCAGCTGGTATTCCACGCATGCTCAATACCGCCGGCTTCCGTCTGAAACGTCAGGTCAAATGCCTTTGAGAAGTTCTGACCAAGATTGTGTGACGTGCCTGCCTGCAACGCACGATTGTCCTGCATCATCGCTTCGCAAGAATACGTGCGCACCGCGCCCGCAAATCGCTCACTGTCGGTCTTCTGACCCGTGATGACCGGCATCGCCATCCACTCTTCCATGAATTTGCGATAGACGCCTAACATTTGGCGCGTCTCAATCTCTGCTTCGTCATGCGTGGCGTGTGCAGTGTGCCCTTCCTGCCACAAAAATTCCGTCGTGCGCAAGAACAGACGCGTGCGCATTTCCCAGCGCACAACGTTGGCCCACTGATTGTAGAGAAACGGCAGATCGCGATAACTCTGCAGCCACTTGGAAAACATGTGATAGATGATCGTCTCTGACGTTGGACGTACTACCAGCGGCTCTTCGAGCTTGGAGCCACCACCGTGTGTCACGACTGCTAATTCCGGCGCGAATCCCTCAACGTGGCTCGCTTCCTTTTTCAGAAAGCTTTCGGGAATAAACAGTGGAAAATATGCGTTGCGATGGCCCGTGGCTTTGAACATCTGGTCAAGCGCTAATTGCATGCGCTCCCAGATGCCGTAGCCGTCAGGCCGGATGACCATGCAGCCGCGCACTGGCGAGTAGTCCGCGAGTTCGGAGCGCAGTACGAGATCGTTGTACCACGCGCTAAAATCTTCGGCGCGGGTGGGGAGTTTTTTGTCGTCGCTCATACCGCTCCTGCAGTGTATGTCCGCACATTCTGCGGGGATTGCATCGAGTACATCATTGCGTGGCAAGCCAGTCCATCGTGACCACTT
>JANNWU010000084.1:0-2413 GCA_031408755.1 Gemmatimonadaceae bacterium
GACAACGTCGCAATGATCTCCGGCTTCGCGCACGCCCACGCGCAACGCCAACCAGTCATGTTATACGTCTTCGAGAGCGAATGAAATTCAATCGCGACATCGCGCGCGCCGTCAATCTCAAAAATACTTGGCGGCACATACCCGTCAAAACCCATCTCGGAATACGCGTTGTCGTACACCAGCAGAATGTCCAGCTCGCGACAGCGCTGCACCACGCGTTCCAGATAATCGCGCGGTGCGATGGCTGCCGTCGGATTATTTGGATAATTCAGATAGAGAATCTTTGCGCGCTGCAACACGTCGGCCGGAATCTCATCCAAGTCCACCAAGAAGTTGTTGTGCGGCCGCAGCGCGTACAAATACGGCGTGCCGCTGCTGAGCAACGAACCACCTTTGTACGCGTTGTAGCCCGGCTCAGGGACGATGGTCACATCGCCCTCGTTCACGTAGCCGAGGGCGATGTGCGACAACCCTTCTTTACTTCCGAGCAGTGGAATGACTTCGGTGTACGGATCGAACGTGACGTTGAAGCGCTTCTGCATCCACGCGCTTACCGCCTCACGATACGCCGGATTACCAAGCCCAAAGCCGTAACGTTGCATCGCGGGCGTGTTCGACGCCGTTGCGAGGGCAGCAATCGCTGCGGACGGCGGTGACAAGTCTGCATCACCGGCACCAAGGTCAATGACATCAACGCCGCGCGCGATCAGCGCTCGTTTTTTAATCGGGATCGCAGCGAGCGGATAATCCGGCAGTGTATCGAATCGGTGTGAACGCGGAGGCATCAGATTTCGGCGACGACGGGGTTGGAGACGGTGCTGTACCCTTCAATTTCCACTTCGACCAGATCACCGGGTACAAGCGGTCCTACACCAGCCGGCGTGCCAGTTGCCACGACGTCCCCCGGCTCCAGTGTCATGACCTGAGAAATGTAGGCCAGCAACGCCGGCACTGAGAACACCATCTCGGCACCAGTCGCCCTCTGCCGTACGACACCGTTGACCTTCGCGACCACCACCAGCGACGCGAAATCAGGAATGCCCACCCACTCGGGACCGATCGGGCAGAAGGTGTCAAAACCCTTACCGCGGGTCCACTGTGGATCGGATTTCTGAATGTCGCGGGCCGTCACGTCATTCAGCGCCACAATCCCGCGAATCGAAGCCAGTGCCTGCGCCTCGCTTGCACGACGAATCGGCGTACCGATCACGACACCAATTTCGGCCTCGTGTTCCACTTTTTTCGAGAGGCCCGGCAGCACAATCGCTTCGCCATGCGCGATGATCGCGCTCGACGGTTTGAGAAATAGCAGCGGCTCGACAGGCACCGCGTTACCAAGTTCGGCGGCGTGCTCGCGGTAATTGCGACCAACGCAGACAATCTTTCCAGGACGCATCAAGGTGCCTCTGTCGCTCAACGTGACGCGAGAGTTGAAGAGAAAGTCGCTGCCGATCGTTCGGCGTAAAAATCCGCAATCGTACGTTCCGCAGCGGCCCACGGCGCCATCACCCTTTGCGCCGGCGGTAGCGCATTGAGCAAGTCCCGACCGTAGCGCTTTGTTACAACGCGCACGTCATCCAGCACGATCACGCCACGATCCGTCGCGGTGCGAATCAATCGACCAACGCCCTGCTTCAGTCGCAAAGTGGCGTGTGGCAGCATGTACTCCATAAACGGATCGCCACCACGAAGGTTGATCGCATCACATTGCGCAGCGACCATTGGATCAGTTGGCACACGAAACGGCAATTTGCTGATGATCAATCCGCGCAACGCTGAACCCGGCACATCAACCCCCTCCCAGAAGGTTGCCGTGCCAACCAAAATCGCGCGCCCCGATGTCCGGAATCGTCGCAGCAATCCATCGCGACCATCTTCACCGTGCACCAGGAGCGGCCACCCATTTGCGTTTGCTTGATCACGTAATGCAGCGGCGAGCGCTCGCACATCGCGATGACTGGTTGCCAGTACGAACAATCCACCGTCGCTCGCGCGCGCGACATCCAGCACATGCGTAACCACCGCGCGCTGATGTCCGGCGGGATCGATGTTCGGCGCCGGCGTGTCACTCGGCACCACCAGCAACGCATTCTCACGGTAATCAAATGGCGACGGAAACTGCGCCGTTTCAACGCGCGCATCGGCATCATCAAGACCAAGTCGGCCGAGTAAGAAGCCGAAGTCGGCATCAGCAGTGAGCGTCGCGCTGGTGACAACCGTGCTGCTCAATCGCCCGAACAGATCATCGCGCAAAATTGGCGCGAGATCCAACGGCACGCTGTAGAGTAAAACTGTTGGCGCATTGTTCTGTCGCGAGTTTCCACCATGCGTTTCCGCACGACCACGCAACTCTGCCCAGCGAACATTATCACGGGCATCGCTCGGCGGATCGAGTGTGGCGCGCAACGCATCA
>JANNWU010000085.1:0-3676 GCA_031408755.1 Gemmatimonadaceae bacterium
CCGTTGGCTGATTGTCTTGCGAACTCCAACTCTGCCCACCATCAAGTGACACCGATGCGCCACCATCATTGGCGTTGATCATCGAGCGGCCATCTACAGGATTCAACCACAGTTGATGATTGTCGCCATGCGTCGCGGGTACAGTCTGGAACGTGCGACCACCGTCGATCGAACGCATCACCGGTGCATTCGTGATCCAGACAATCTCTGCATTCTTTGGATCGGCGTACACCTTCATGTAGTACCACGAGCGCGTTTGGATCAGTCGATCTTCCGACATGCGGCGCCACGTCTTTCCGGCATCATCGGATCGATACAATCCACCGCGTTCTGCTTCGACAATTGCGTACACGCGTTCAGAATTCGCAGGTGACACGCTGACACCAATTTTCCCCATCAACGTCGGCAGTCCTTCGGCGAGCCGATTCCACGTGTCGCCGCCGTCAAGCGATTTCCAGATTCCGCTACCAGCGCCACCACTGCGCACCTGCCACGGCGTGCGCTGATGATCCCAAAACGATGCGTACAGAATACGAGGATTGTTCGGGTCCATTGAGAGATCATTCGCGCCGCTGAAGGCATTTTCGCCGCGCAACACCAAACTCCACGTCACGCCGCCATCACGTGTGCGATAGATGCCGCGGTCTGCGCTGCCTTTCCATCGATCGCCTTGAGCCGCGACGTACACCACATTTGGATCCGTGGGATGAATGCGTACGGCTGCAATTTGGCGCGTCGTGGCGAGTCCAACATTTTTCCACGTGCGGCCCTGATCGGTACTTTTGTACACGCCGTCGCCATACGATGACGACTGCCCGCGAATCGCGTGTTCACCGGTGCCAACGAACAACACATTTGCGTCCGATGGCGCGACAGCGATCGCGCCGATCGAACCCGTACGAAAGAAACCGTCCGAGATATTCCGCCAACTCATCCCTGCATTGTCAGTGCGCCACACACCGCCGCCGGTGTATCCAGCGAAGTACGTCAGCGGCTGCGACGCGATCCCCGTCACCGCATTCGCTCGACCGCCGCGAAATGGGCCAATGTTTCGCCATTGCAGCGCACGAAACGCGGCAGAGTCGAGCGATGTCGAAATGGCGATCGGCGCGGAGGTTGACGCAGCGCGCTGCGCATCAGCGGCTGCGCTCGCAACCAGTGCAGCGATCGTGAGCAGGCTAGACCGAAGGAAACGGGATTGCATCGCGGACCGGGATGTGTGGGAGCGGGACAACGGCGGGCAGTGCGAACTATAAGTTTCGCGGCAGGAAAGCGTTGGTCCATTCCCTAAGCCACGAGACGATGCCCGACCAGGAACGCACGAACGCCGTGGATCTCAGCCATGTGATTGAGCATGGCATGGTGACGTACAAGGGCCTGCCTGCCCCGCTGATGTGCGACTTTCTCAGCCGAGAGGACTCGGTGGCGCGGTATGCGCCCGGCACAGAGTTTCAAATTGGCACCATCGAGATGGTTGGCAATACCGGCACCTACATCGACAGTCCGTTCCATCGATACGCGCACGGCACCGACTTGGCCGGTCTGAAGCTCGAGTCGCTGGCAAACTTGGAGTGTCTGGTGGTGGACTGCACGCAACGGTCGGGTCGCGCGATCGACACGCTGCCGCTTGACGCTGTCGAGGTTCGTGGGCAGGCGATTCTGGTGCGGACTGATTGGGACGCACACTGGCGCACCGACCAATACTTCGAAGGGCATCCATACCTGACCGGCGCGCTCGCATCATGGCTTGTAGATGCGGGAGCCACACTGGTCGGTATCGATTCGTTCAACATTGATTGTACCGACACCGGTGAGCGGCCAGTGCACACCATTCTCCTCGGTGCTGACATCCCGATCGTTGAACATCTCACCGGCCTCGCGCAACTACCTGCACGCGGTTCCCGTTTCTACGCAGTTCCGCCGAAAGTTCGCGCGTTCGGAACGTTCCCCGTTCGTGCATTCGCATTGGTCTAACCTTTTTCACCGCCGAAAAATAATGCTGTTTCCTAACGGTTCGTCACGATGGCGCGCGCACTGCAGCCTCGTAGTGTTGGTCAGTGTATTCTCTACGGGCTGCGCCGCCGTCCACCGTCCCACCACCACGGTCGCGGCGCTGCTCACCGACGCAGATGCTTCTCGGCTTGCCGAGCGACGACTTCGTGACACGGTGGTTGCGCGACTGGCTCGGCGCGCGATTGACCGCGCTGATCACACCGTCGATATCCTGATGCTTTCCGGTGGAGGTCAGAACGGATCGTACGGCGTTGGATTTTTGCGTGGATGGCGTGCGCGAAGAGACGCTCCAATGCCAGCATTCGATCTGATCACGGCGATCAGTACCGGTTCCGTGCAAGCGCCGTTCGCGCTTATGAACACCGCACCAGCGCTCGACACGTTGACGGAGATTTATCGTAGCGCGGCGGACCGCATTGCACCGTCGCTCGATTGGTTGTTTTGGCTGCGTCGGACGGGTGGACTGGTGAACACCAAACGATTCGACGCGACGCTGGCACGAGTCATTGATGCGCCCTTCCGCGATTCCTTGCGCGCGCCATTTGCCCAAGGCCGACAGGTAGTGTTTGGCACAACCGATTTGGATATTGCGACCGGTCGCACGTGGGATTTGCAAACAACGCTTGGCCAAGACAGCACCGGCTTGACCAACACGCGATTGCTGCTCAAAGCTGCGACCGCGATACCTGGAGTGTTTCCACCTGTCGTGTACGAAGGACATGTTCATTCTGACGGTGGAATTGTCTCGAACATTCTGACATTGCTCACACTCGATGATTACAAGGCAATGCTCGCACGCGTGCGCGCTGCCGGAGTGAGCACGCCAGTTACCGTGCGCCTCTGGGTTGTGGTCAACGGTTGGACACACGCCGCACCACTAATCGTAAACCCGGCAAGCCGCAGGCAAATCGGTACACGATGGAGCAACTTGATGTTCTATATGACGCAGCCGCAGATATTGCAGGGCTTGCAGTATTTGGCGGAAGCCGCCACTGCTGGCGTGCCGGGTTTAACGATGCAAATGCAATGGACGGCGATTCCATCGGAGATCGCGCTCGATCCGGCATCGAGCTCGCTCTTCAACAAGGAATGGATGCAAAAACTTGAAACACTGGGTACGACGCGTGCGGCCAGCGCGAAACCATGGGACACCATTGTCTCACCGTACGTTCGGCCCGCTGCAGTTTCTCCAACCACACCTTGAGCATGCGCCGACTTCGCGTTGTTCGGTTCTCAATGCTGTGTGCGCTGTCCGTAACACCGAGCACCGGCTTCGCGCAAAACGGCTACTCACCAACACGCCTCACAGTCACCGTGGATGGACATCCGCTGGCACTCTGGTCGCGCGCACCGCGGCAACCGAAAGGTGCGATTGTGTTGTTGCATGGCCGAACGTGGTCCGCGTTACCGGATTTTGTCCTCGTCGTGCCGGGCGAAAATCGCTCGGTGATGCAAGCGCTCGTACAGCGAGGCTACGCGGTGTATGCGCTTGATGCACGCGGGTACGGCGCGACGCCGCGCGACAGCACCGGCTGGCTCACTCCGTCACGCGCCGCGAACGACGTAGCGGCGGTACTCCGCTTCGTTGCACAACGCCATCCGCGACTTCCAGCGCCAACGTTGGTCGGTTGGTCGTACGGATCAATGGTCTCGCATCTGACCC
>JANNWU010000086.1:0-5688 GCA_031408755.1 Gemmatimonadaceae bacterium
GCGCGTGGGTCGTGGCATTCGCACGCCGCTCTATGGTAAAGCCGACTATTTCAATCCGGGTGGCAGCGTCAAAGACCGCATCGGACTGCCGATCATTGAAGCAGCCGAGGCGAGTGGGCAGCTCAAGCCTGGTGGTGTGATTGTTGAGGGCACAAGCGGCAACACCGGCATTGGTCTGGCAATTGCAGCGGCGCACAAAGGGTATCGCTGCATTTTCACGATGCCCGACAAGATGAGTCAGGAGAAGGTGCGTTTGCTCAAAGCGTTTGGCGCGGAAGTGATTATCACACCAACCGCTGTCGCGCACGATCATCCCGATAATTACGTGATGATGGCGAAGCGCATCGCGCTTGAGACGCCGAACGCGGTGTTGGCAAATCAGTTCTACAACCACGCCAATCCTGATGCGCATTATCGCACCACCGGACCGGAGCTGTGGGAGCAGACGGAAGGGCGTATCACGCACTTCGTTGCAGCGGCGGGCACCGGTGGGACGATCAGTGGCGTGGGTCGCTTTCTGAAAGAGAAGAATCCGGACGTCAAAATCATTGGCGCTGATCCAAATGGATCGATTCTGGCCGAACATTGGCGCAGTCACGGCGAGAGCGTGATTCAAGGTGCGCCGTACAAAGTGGAAGGCATTGGGCAAGACAAAGTGCCTGGCACGATGGATATGAGCGTGATCGACGACTACGTGACCGTTGGTGATCGCGAAGCGTTTGCGATGTCACGCCGACTGACACGTGAAGAGGGAATTTTCGTTGGTGGATCGGCGGGATTGATTGCGCACGCGGCGTTGAATTTAGCGCGCAGAGTGGATGATCCGAACGCATTGATCGTCACGTTTTTGTGTGACACTGGTGAACGCTACTTGTCGAAGCAATTCAACGACGAGTGGATGCGCGAGAACCAGATGCTCGACTCTGATCGCGCCACATTGGGCGCACTGATTTCAACGAAAGATGTTGCCGCGCCAACGCTGATTAGTTCATCACCCGGTCAAAGTGTGCGACAGGCGTTGCGGTTGATGACGATGCACGATGTGTCGCAGTTGCCAGTAATGGATGGGCAGAATTGCGTGGGCAGCATCAGTGAATGGTCGTTGACCGGTCGCAGTCTGGAGAATCCGCGCATGTTAGATGCAACGGTGAGCGAAGTGATGGACTCGCCGTATCCAATTGTCGACGGTACGCAGGTAGTGGATGCGGTTGTTACGCTGCTGTCGAAAACCAATCCGGCAGTGCTCGTACGTGAGCATGGCAACATCGCAGGCATTGTCACGCGTTCGGATGTGCTCTCGTACCTGATGGCGCGATAAACAATGCGGCTGACGGTATTACTCGGCGGTACATCAAGCGAACGCAATGTGTCGCTGGCGAGTGGATTGCGCATGGCGGGCGCATTGCGCGAGGTGGGGCACACAGTGCGCCTGCTTGATCCGGCAACTGGTGTGATTGATGCTGCAACAGAGGCGGCGTGGCGCGAACGTAGTGTGGGCGCCGAGCCACCGGGTGTGGAAGAGTTAGCCGCGCTCCGAGCACACGATCAGACTCCGACATTGCCAACGCATCCCTTGGTGCGCGATGCAGAGTGCGTCGTGTTGGCGTTGCATGGCGGTCAGGGCGAGGATGGAACGGTGCAGGCGCTGCTGGATGTGGCTGGCGTGCCGTACACCGGCAGCGGCGCGATGGCGACGGCGATCGCGATGGACAAAGACATGACCAAGCGAGTGTTGATGCACGCCGGTGTGCCAACCGCGACGTGGCGCATGACGCCCGTGAGCGCCGATGAGGCGATTGCCGCGTTGGGTTTGCCGCTGATCGTCAAGCCGAACCGTGAAGGGTCAACTGTCGGTTTGACGATTGTGAAAGAACGCGAGCAGTTTGACGCAGCCGTGGCTGAGGCGCATCGGTTTGATCGCGAAGTGATGTGCGAGACCTTCGTGCCCGGGCGCGAGTTGACCGTGCCGGTGCTGGCGGGGGTGGCGCTGCCGGTGGGCGAGATCATCTCGGTGAAGGAGATTTATGATTACGAGTGCAAGTACACGCCTGGCATGGCGCGGGAAGAGTTTCCCGCCAAGCTGAGTGACGAGATGACGGCGACGGTTCAGCGGTTTGCGGTGCAGGCGTATGTGGCGTTGAAGCTGAAGGGCTGCGCGCGGATTGATTTTCGGCTCCGCGCGGATGGTGAGCTCGCCTGTCTGGAAGCAAACACGTTGCCGGGCATGACGGCGCTCAGTTTGGTGCCGCAGAGCGCGGCGGCGGCTGGGGTAAGTTTTCCGGCGTTCTGCGATCAGCTGGTTCAGGACGCAATTCGGTAAAAGGTGTGCAGTAATGGATTCGGCATTTGGCCTCGAATCACGAGTGTATTTGGCGAGGTGTAGACGAGTTGTGACGACGGTGCGCGTGGCGCGGCCTTGCCTGACGAGCTATCGGTACGGAGTTTCCACTGGTGGATGATTCTTCGACGCGTCACGTCGAGAAGGAGCGGTCGTCCTCAACTGGATAGCGCGTTGCGCGTTTTCGTCGTCGTGAGCGCAATTACGTCGGAACCGACGTAGGTGCTGTGTGTTTCATCGTTTTGAACGTTGTTGTTCACGCCCAATTGCCGCGGTTTCGCATGTCCAGTCCCATCGTTGAGGAAAGTGGTCCAGGCGGCTTAACGCCGGCGGTGCAGTGGTTGTTGATTGCGAATGTCGCGATCTACTTCCTGCAGCAGACCGTGGTGCGCCCGGAGGACATGGCGCAGTTGTTTGCGTTTAGCGGTGCGACCGTTTCGCAGGCGAAGTGGTGGACACCAATTACATACGCGTTTGTGCATGGTGGCTTTGTGCACATTCTGTTCAACATGGTGGGTTTGTGGCAGTTTGGACCGCGTGTTGAGCGACTGTTTGGCACCGCGCGTTTTGTGCGATTTTATGTGTTGTGTGCGCTGGGTGGTGCCGCGCTGCATTGGGCATTGCCGTTGATGTTGCCGTCGATGCAAGAGCGTTCCGCATCAATCATTGGTGCAAGTGCGGCAGTATTTGGTGTGATGTATGCGTTTGCGCATGCGTGGCCACGCACAATGCTGTTGTTCTTTGGCGTGATCCCGATGCAGGTGCGCTGGTACGTGTTGGGCTTTGCGGCGTTGAGCGTGTTGTTTGGTGTGAGCGGCGGTAATGCGGGCGTGGCGCATTGGGCGCACCTTGGTGGATTTGCGACGGCGTGGGTGTTGGTGCGGTTGCCGTCGGCGCGCAAAATGGGTGCGTGGCAGGATCGATTCAGTCCTGCGCCGGAGTTACCCGAAGACGAGACGTTGCGCGCCGTGCCGCGTACGAGTGGTGCGCGACCGCCACGTACGGAAAGCGGCGCTGATCCGATTGATGATGTGGTGGCGCGCAGCAACGCGTTGGTGCAGCGCCGCCAGCCCGCCGCCGCGGCGCCTCGACCGGCAGTCGCGGCGACAGTCGCTCCGCCGGTGCAGAGTGCGATGGAGGAGTTGAATGCGTTGCTGGACAAGATGTCGAGCAGCGGCGGCCGCGATGGGTTGACGTCGCGCGAGCAGGCGCGATTGCGCGAGCTGTCAGACGCTATGCGCGGGCCGATCGCGTAGTTACGCGAATCAAAATCGACGACTACAAAAAGAGAGCCCCCCGGACTTGCCGGGGGGCTATACCGCCGGGCGAACCGCAGCGGAGATGGTCGACAGCATGCGCCGTCGAACCGATACCTGTACGCTAGGGGACGGTACAGCGGTGTGCAAGTGCGGCTTGCTCGCGGGTGCGGTTGGGCGCGGTGGTAAATTGGCTGCAGACCCTTAAGCCCCGATGATATGCCGAAGCCCGAGTTCCTGGAGACGTTCCCGAATCCGTATGCGGACCGTCCGTACGAAATTCATATGATCTGCACCGAGTTCACGTCACTGTGCCCGCTGGGCGGCATTGAGACGGACGCGCTGGAGCTGAGTCAGTTGCAGGGCGGCGCTCCGGACTTTGCGACGATGTATTTGACGTACGTGCCGGCGGAGTTTTGCGTGGAGCTGAAGAGCTTGAAGATGTATTTGTGGAGTTTCCGGAATGACGGGATTTTTTATGAGCGCGCGGTGAACCACATTTTGGATGATTTAGTGAAGTTGGTGAAGCCGGTGTTTTTTGAGGTGAAGGGCGATTTTGCGGTGCGGGGCGGGATCAAGAGCGTGATTACGGCGCGGTATGGGGTGAAGCCGGCGGGGGTGTAGGGGAGGCCCTCGGTCTGACAACCGTCCAGCTGCTCTCGAAGGACGAGAAGCGGGAGGTCGCACTCCATGTCTTGCGGCTGGTTCGACGGGTCCGGGATACCCAACGACACGCGGAGCGCACGTGAATGGACTTTCGGGACAACTGACGTAGGACCATCCGGGCAACGTCACCCGGCGCCCTCTCACCATCCGTTAGATTTCAGGCATGTCGGGCCGCGTGAGCATCCTCATCCCGACGCTGGTGCACAGCATCGGTGCCTCGACGTAGGCAGCGGAGAGAAACTGATCCCACGTCGGGAGGTATCGTGGCCGGGACAGGTCCTCCGTAACCAGCTCGAACCAGAGACGGGGTGTGGGCGCGTGACCGCGGCGCGCCGCGTCCTTAAGCCAATCCTCCACGGCCATGAACCGTGTTTCCGTCAGACGCACCATGACGTAGAGCGACTCTCGTGGCTGCCGCCAGTCCAAAGCCTCACGGTGGGGCCGCATGAAATGCAGGGCGGCCCGAGTCTCGTTGTCGAGGAGTCGCTCGTACAGCGCTGGTTTTGCCTTCTCACTATCTGGTGCGAGGTGCCCCCACCACGCCACCCATTCCGGTTCACGGACGAAGCGCACTTCCGAAGGCATGGCGATCCGACTCGCCCCTTCCATCTCCGCATTGGTCAGCAGCTGCAGATCAGGGGCACGGTAGTGTCGATGGTAGTTATCGGGGTGAAGGAGAATCTTTCCGCTCAGGCTGACGTCGACATCATCAGGGGCTGAATGCGCGAGTGGCGCACTGCGAAACTCGAGATTCATGGCTCCTCCGCGACGGGCGACGATTCTGGACGACGCCACGAGTCACTCAGTCGCGGACGACGCCACGGGTCATCTGCTGCTGGTGCCTGGATGAGGCGCTGCGGCCGATGCGACGCGTTGTCCGCCGCCGTCTGCCGTTGTCGTGCGTCTGCTATCTGCTGCTGTTTGGCCGCCCGCGCAGCACGTCTGTCCGCGCGATCCGCGTCTAGGCGTGCCTGACGCTCGAGTGTGAGTCCGAGCAGGCCACGAACTT
The DNA here is from genome assembly GCA_031408755.1 of Gemmatimonadaceae bacterium. Classification (GTDB taxonomy): domain Bacteria; phylum Gemmatimonadota; class Gemmatimonadetes; order Gemmatimonadales; family Gemmatimonadaceae; genus JACMLX01. The sequence goes on from JANNWU010000086.1 coordinate 5,270, forward strand.
CGTCGAGGGTCCTCCAGATTGCGACGAGGGCCGCCACAATGATGACGAGCAAAGCGGTAGTCATCTGATGAAGAGGTAGGGGCTACCGTTCATCCGCAAGCGGCGCAAGTGCACCAACGGAATAGATGGCGGCCACGCTGTGCGCCTGGACGCGCCGGAGCGGAGTCGTCAAGGGGCATGGCTGGCGAGTTGTGTCCCGCCACGCTGCGCGTGCGCGTCCGGGAGGCACAGGGACTTACGGACGAACGATGCAGGAACTTTGAGGACAACTGAGGAGAAGACTTCTGGACAACGACACTCGCCATTCGTTCCGGCTGTTCCACGCCAGACGCGTCTTCAAGACCCACAACCTTGGCGCGGAACTTGCTCCAACAAGGAGCCTGATGACTGGATCGTACGACCCGATACTCGTTGCGTTG
>JANNWU010000087.1:0-5334 GCA_031408755.1 Gemmatimonadaceae bacterium
CTGAGCCTCAACACCGATCGCCGCCGCGCAGCCAGGCGCCGTCACCACCACCTTGCCCATGGCCATCGCTTCCAACACCTTGTTCTGAATTCCACGTGCAAGCCGCAACGGTGCCACGACCAACGCGGCATGCTGAAGATAGGGCCGAACATCAGGCACGGTGCCCGTGACTTTGACACGCTCATGCGCCAGTGCCCGCACGGCGTCCGACGGCTCGCGACCGACGACGTGAAAACGCAGGGCCGCGCTCCCCTCACCAGCACAGACGTGAGCCGCTGCCAAGTGTTAAGGCCGCTCCCTGGCTCAGTGCTCGGCCCGGTCCACCGCGGTATTGTTGACGCGTGCAAATGGCAGATGCGCCCAGCCGACCGCGAGTACCAGCTTCCTACCCATCCCATGCCAATCTCCCGCCGCGAGTTCATCGCCAGCAGCGCCGCCGCCGCAGCGTCACTCTCGCTCACCGAGCGCCTCCATGCGGTCCGGTTAGCAAATGCCACTGCCCATGCCACTGTCGCCACCGCGGGCTTCGCTCCGGTGCGCATCATCAGCTCGACGAATGGACTTCGCGGCGTTGCTCGCGCCTACGAGTTGCTCCAGCGTGGCGAAGACACACTCGATGCAATCATCGCCGGCGTGAACATTCAGGAGCTGGACCCGGAGGACGATTCTGTCGGACTGGGCGGGCTACCAAATGCGGAGGGCGTGGTGCAGCTCGACGCGAGTTGCATGCACGGCCCAACAAAGCGCGCCGGTGCCGTTGGGTGTCTTGAAGGAATCGCAACACCATCGCTCGTCGCAAAAGCAATCATGGATTACACCGATCACATTATGCTCGTGGGCGATGACGCCAAGCGTTTCGCTCTCGACATGGGATTCCGTGAACAGAATCTGCTTACAGAAAAGAGTCGACAAGCGTGGCTCCGGTGGCGTTCTCGATTGAATCCAACCGACGCGTTTCTGGACTTTGACAATACGGTGCAGATTCGCTTTACCACCGGCACCATCAACATGAACGCGGTGAATGCCGCCGGTGATATGAGCAGCGTCACAACGACGAGCGGTATGTCGTGGAAGGTGCCGGGTCGCGTGGGTGACAGTCCGATTATCGGCGCCGGCCAATACTGTGATCAGACCGTTGGTTCAGCCGGTTCAACTGGACGCGGCGAAGCAAACATCAAAGCATGCGGCGCATTTCTGACGGTCGAACACATGCGACAGGGAATGGCGCCTGAGCAGGCGGCGCTCAAAACTCTCGAGCGTGTGATCGCGATGACTGAAGCGCGTTTTTTGAATGAGCGCGGGCGTCCGCGCTTCGACTTGAACGTGTACGCGCTTGCAAAGGACGGGCGTTACGGCAGCGCGAGCATCTACGCGGGTGGTGATTTCGCTGTGGCCGACGAGAAGGGAGCACGCGTCGAAAAAGCGGCGTACTTGTTCAAATCGGAAGAGCGCCCGCGCGGGACCGTCCCAGCACATCCTGCGCGGTAGCGGAGTCGCTACTTCGCTGTCAGCACGTAAATCGCACCGGCGCGGTGATCAGCACCCCATCGCGCCGCTGCGGCAACGGGGTCAAAAAAGCGCGCCGAGAGAATATTCATCGGTGCCATCGCGCGTAGCTCAGCGATGCCGCCTAAGCGCTGATTGTCTAAATACACTTGCAACACCGCGTTTGATGTAAAGCTGTCGGCGCCGCGCTGACGGAACCAATTCGCTCGAAGGGCAAAAATTACGTCGTACATGCTCGTGTACTCAGATGCACGAATCTCCTGGCGCGTCAGAAACTGTTGATCGGCTCGGCCCCTCGCAGTTCCAGCAGTCGGCGGCGGAGCGCCAACGGCGACCGTGGCAGGCGGCGATGCGACCACGGCAGGCGACGCGCCGGATGACGCGCACGCTGCGAGCCCTGTCACCACGAAATACGTCGCAAATAATGCGACAGCGCCACGAATCGACATCATGGTGGATCACTCCGGCTCATTGAGCGTAAGGCCGACAGGAGGCGTTGTCCCGGACGACCCGTGACAACGTGGCCAACTTTCGCTTGTTCAAGCTTTACCGCCGCGCGGGTCGGTGGCAAGAGCAACCCGTCGATGTTATCGATCATGTGCCTGCGACCAATCAATAAACGTTGTAGTTCGCGGCGCTCGGCTCGCGACAATCCGAGGTCGTCGGTTGGCCATGCCGCGGTGATTGGTGCACCGCCGCGCAATCGATCTGCCAGATGCACAATTGCGAGCGTATAACTCTCTGCCGCGTTGTAGCGAAACACGGCCTCAAAATTCGACGCGACCAAAAACGCAGGACCACTCGCGCCGCTCGGTGCAAAAAGTCCCGCTGTCGAGAACGTGCCGGCATCGGCGACAATCAGCGGTGAGCCATCAACGCGCCGTACGCCACGCACCGCCCACTCGCTGATCGCGCGTCGCACTCGACGTCCTTCGCCGCGCGTGCTAAACCCATCTGGAAGCGTTACTTCATAGCCCCACGGTTGGCCCGTGCGCCATCCAGCGATGCGCAGATAATTCGCCGTCGAGCCAAGCGCATCGCTCACGTTCGTCATTAGATCGCGCTTCCCATCACCATCAAAATCCACCGCGCGTCCCCAAAAAATACCAGGCATAAACTGCGTCTGACCAAATGCGCCAGCCCACGATCCAAGAAAATTTTCGGGAGCAATGTGCCCCGCCTGCACAATTCGCAACGCCGCCAAAAACTCGCCACGAAAGTACGCTTGCCTGCGTCCTATGCAGCTCAGTGTTGCCAGTGATCGGAGCACCGAGAATTTTCCAACGCCGCGTCCGTAGTTGCTCTCAATGCCCCAAACCGCCGCCACTGTGTGCGGATCAACGCCATATCGCGCACTCACCGCGTCGAAAATTGCACGATGCTCAACCAGCAAGCGGCGACCATCATCAATGCGCTCCTGATCGACCATCACCGCGATGTAATCCCAGATGGGCAGCGTGAACTCTGGTTGCGCGTTCAGTTGCGCGAGCACCAGGGTGTCGGGCTGCATGCCTGCAACGTGGCGCCAAGTCACGTTAGTGATGCTGCGTCCACGACGTGACGATTGCAGCGTGCGCAAACACTCCGCGAACGGATCAGCGGCCGCTCGCACCGGCAGCAACAGTGCGAGCAGCATCGCGGCACGCACCGCCAATTGCACCATCACATTCCGTCGCTCAACGCACCGCAGTGAGCCACCCAAAAGTGTCCGGTGCGCGACCATTCGCGATATCAAGAAACGCCGTTTGCAAATGCTTCGTCACCGGACCCACGGTCCCATTACCAACCTTGATGCGATCGACACTCCGCACTGGCGTCAACTCTGCCGCCGTACCGGTAAAAAACACTTCGTCAGCGGTGTAGAGCATCTCGCGCGGAATGATCTGCTCGCGCAAGGTGAGTCCGTCGCGTTGTGCAAGTGCAACAATGCTCGCCCGAGTAATGCCACCTAGGAGCGTCCCATCCAACGGCGTGGTGATCAGCATGCCGTCAGCAACCAGAAACACATTCTGACCCGATCCCTCGCTCACTGTACCGCTTGGACTCAACGCAATTGCTTCCTGAAAACCGTTCGCCAAGGCTTCCATCTTGATCAGTTGACCGCCCAGGTAATTGCCTGCAACCTTGGCGAGCGACGGAATGGTGTTCGGTGCAAATCGGTGCCAACTCGACACGCACGCATCCACGCCTAATGCGAGCGCGTCATCGCCCAGGTACGCACCCCAAGGCCAACAGGGTAAATACACCTCGATCGGACTCTCGAATGGCACCATCCCTGCTGCACCATAACCGCGCACAACCATTGGGCGCAGATAACACGCATCGAGTTTGTTCTTCAGCACCAGCGCACAACAGGCTGCACTCAACTCGTCAACAGAGTACGCCAACTCCATGCGATAAATTTTGACCGAGTTGAGCAGTCGAGTGAGATGCTCACGGAGTCGAAAAATCGCGGGACCATTCGGCGTGTGGTAGCAACGAATTCCTTCGAATGCCGACGATCCAAACTGCATCGAATGACTCAGGACGTGCACGTGAGCATCTGCCCACGGAATGAACTCCCCATCACGCCAGATCCAGTCAGTTTCGGAAATTCGGCTCATACAAATTCAGAATGTGATTAGAGAGTACTCGGCCAGAACTACAACAAGCTGTTGACAGCGCCACCGTCAACAAGAATCGCTTGCCCCGTGATAAATCCCGCGCGATCTGACGCCAGGAACGCGATCATTGCCGCCAGTTCGTCCGCGCGACCCAACCGACCCACTGGCGTGCGGCCAACCCAGCCGGCGTACACATCGTCGCGCGACGAACCGGTTCGCTGCATCGTTGCCGCCGCCAAAATTTCCAAACGTTCAGTAGCCGTAAAGCCGGGCAAAACCGTGTTCACCGTCACACCATCAGGCGCAACTTCATTTGCGAGTGTGCGCAAGTATCCTGTCACCGCAGCCCGCAAACTGTTGCTCAGCACCAGTGACGGCACCGGCTCTTTCACCGCCTTCGACGTAATGCTGATCACGCGTCCCCAACCGCGCGTTCGCATCGCCGGAATGAAGGCGCGCGTCAATTCCACCACGCTGCGCAGCAACAGCTCGCTCGCTTTTGTCCACGCAGCCCAATCGTGCTCCATCGCGGGCGCCGTTGGTGGACCTCCGGTATTCGCAATAAGAATGTCGGCGTGTCCGAATCGCGCACTGACTTCACGAACAATCGTGTCGAGCCCCGCGGTCATCGACAGATCCGCGCAGACAGCGTGCACCGGTCCGCCAATCGCCGCGAGTTTCTTGCCGGCAGCGCCAATCGCATCGGCGTCGCGAGAACAGATCACTACCGAACACCCTTCACGCGCGAGTTCTTCGGCCGTTGCGAATCCAATTCCCTTACTCGCACCACACACCAGCGCCACTTTTCCGCGAATTCCCAGTTCCATTGCTTACCGCGTTCCACGCAGGTAGGCATCGCTGCCGTCTAACCAATCCTGACGTGGCGGATTGAATACATCTACATCGAGTGTGTCTTCCAAAGCCTCTGCGCGATGCCGCACGCTACTCGGAATCACCAGCACCTCACCGGCCCGGACATCGGTGAACACCGCGCCCGGTGCATCGGCATGCTCGGCAATCCAAAACCGCAACGCGCCAGAGAGCACATACGTGAACTGCTCGTTGATGTGCTCGTGCGCCGGCACAATTGCACCCTGCTTCAGATACACATGCGCCAACATCATCTTCTCCGACGAAATCAGGCGCCTGCTGATCAACGGCGACAATTCGTCCAGCGGCATTGCATCCCACGCGTGGTGGCGAACGTCAGGCATCTCTCGGCGAG
>JANNWU010000088.1:0-2217 GCA_031408755.1 Gemmatimonadaceae bacterium
GTCCACTGCGGCACCGGCGCTGTCGCACCGAAACATCCAAGCTGCTGCACTGCACCGGGAAGACCGGTGTTATCCAATGCGGAGCCGAGCAGCGTTGCTTGCGGCGTATTCTGAAACATGCCGACGCCGCCGCGCACTACTGCGCGTGGTCCACGCACCGCGCCTTCAAAGCCTGCGATCTGTGGCGCCGTGCCGTACGTCCAGCTAAAGCCTAACCGTGGACTCACGTAAAGTCGGTTGGGCACCGCACCATTTCGTGCGCCAAACAGTCGTTCGATATCGGGATTCTCGGTTGGTCCGCGGTCGAATCTGTTCGCGTCTAATCGCACACCGTACTGCAATTGCAAATTGGGCGAACGGCGATACGCATCACCAAGCGACAGCGCCGCGATCAACTGACTCCCGTCACGCACGCGCGGCGCCAACTGACGCGTGAATGAAACCGCGCGCCCAGCCTCAAGGTCAGCCAACGAGTTAAAACTGAATGAGCCAAGTCGATTGAACGTTTGATCTTGACTGAAACCGTCACGCCGAAGTTCGCTAGTGAACTTTAAGCGATGCTTGTTGTCGCGCGTGAACCACGACAACGTGTTTAAGACTCCAGCACTCGTGTTGCGCGAGCTCGTCGCCAGAAAAGGGCTTCCGCCGAACGAGAAAGCGCGCACACCGTTTGTACCATCAGCCAGCGGAGAATTGACGCGCACGGTACCGCTCGGAAGCTCAAAGAATGGCGTTCCGTAGTTCCGCGATCCATTCACGTTGACGTTGGTCTCGGTCAAAATACCGCTACTGAAATACGCCGAGTGACGCAAAGCCAGCCCGCCATTCCAGTTGGTCCGGTCACCGCTGTGCGCTGGAAGTTCGGTGATTGATCCCGACGCGGGCGTCGTACGATTCCACGATGCGTTACTCGCAAAGGTGAATGCTTGTCCGAGTCGTGAACCGGGTGGCGCTAGGTTGATCGTGCCAAACAGCGACCCTTGATCGCTCAATCGATTCTGCGGATTAGATGCTGACGACAGCGGAATCCCTTGACGCTGCAGCACGTCGAGCACGCGTCGCACAGAATCTGGAGCGATGCCAGTCGCGAGAAATCCGTCAGCATCGGTGTTCAACAACGTGCGGAAGTCGTTGCTCCGGCGCCCCAACTGGTACGACAGATTGTAGAACGCCTTGTCCAGGACGAGTGGGCCGGCGATCAATCCGCCAAGCGAAGCATTTGTGTACTCCTGACCCAACGCGCGCGCCGCCCGATCGGTGAACTGCAACGCCGGTGCGTCAAGGTTCAAACTCGTGGATCGTGACGTGAAGTTTGAGCCACTAGGCGTGCGCAGAGAAAACTGCGCGCCACTGAATCCACCACGCGACACATCGTACGGCGTTGTCACCAGTGAACTTGAAACGCCAGCGTCACGCGGCAGATTCGCACCCCCAAAATTCTGCCCGTTGAGCGTGGTGTTGTTCTGATCCGGCGTTAATCCGAGCACAGAAAAGCCCGATGGATCACCTTCCTGGCCCGGAACCAGTTGTACGCCAGGAAGCGAGGCCGCCATTGCGGCCAGATCACCCGCTTGCGCAGCACCAACGTTCGTGTTGTTCACTGAGCGCTCGCTGCCACTGATGTCCGGTGTGCGATCGTCGCGCGTTGTGCGCGTACGATCACCCACAACACGGACCTCGTCCAACTGCGTGACGGCGCGCGACATTCGTGTGTCTGCGATCAGAATTTCTTGATCAGCGGTTCGCTTCACTTCAAAGCGCTTCGGACTGAAACCGAGCGCAGTGACGGTGATGAAATAATCACCTTCTCCACCGGGGAAGGTAATCGTAAAGCGTCCTTTGGTGTCAGTGCGTGCGTTGCGATTGACGTTGCCCGATAGCGACGTCGCCGTGACGCGCGCACCGGCGATCACAATCGAATCGGGACCGGTGATCACGCCGCGGATCACATCCAATTGCTGCGCACTGAGCGGCATCGACGCAAAGATTGCGACGAAAGCGAGCACACTGCGCGCGACGAAACGACGAAGGATCACGAGATGTCGATCGGGCGTGGGTGGCAGAAGGGCGCAGGCGAAAGCCTAAACAATCTCGCTTGAGACCCCATGACTGTGTGAACGGTTTACGCCCAAAATTGCAATTCCGTTTGCGCCGGCCACGCACTTGACGTTTCAGCTTCAGCAGAAAACAGAAGCGGGGTCGCGCATCCAGATGCGC
>JANNWU010000089.1:0-3459 GCA_031408755.1 Gemmatimonadaceae bacterium
CTGAAAGTTTCCGACATATCAAACCAGTGCGAGAAGCAATTGCGTGAGAAAGTAGTCGGCAATCAGAATTGTGATGCTTGCGCTCACCACTGCTCGTGTAGTCGCAACCCCAACACCGGCGGTTCCGCCGCTCGCTTGCAACCCATGCTTACACGCCAGCAAGGAAAGAAGCACGCCGAAGACCAAAGGCTTTACGAGCCCCTGCACCAGATCCGCTGGAATAACATTCCACACGAAACCATCGAGTGTGATCTGGTCCACCGCAGCGCCCCAGAATGCGCGGAGCGGCACGCCCAGGTAGGTAGACGAGACAAGCGCAGCACCGGCCAGCCCTGCCGCATCGGCAATGAGTGCCAGCAGCGGAACAGTCAGCGCTGCTGCAAGCACTCGCGGCAACACGAGTACGCGAACCGGATCGGCCCCCAACGTTTCCAGCGCGTCAAGCTGCTCAGTGACTTTCATTGCGCCTAGTTCGGCTGCGATCCCTGCACCCACGCGCCCAGCCACCATGATTCCCGACAGTACCGGTCCAAGTTCGCGGAGCATTGATGCGGCAACGAATCGACCCACAAATAACGTCGCACCAAAGGGCGCCAATTGTACCGATGCCTGTAACGCCAACACCATTCCGGTGAACAAACCAGTCAACAGCACAATTGGAACCGATCGCACGCCGATTGCATCAAGCTGCGCAAGCAATCGCGCTCCAGCCCCGCGTCCGCCGGGAAAGGCGCGCGCGGTGTGCCATGTCAGGAGCATCAGATCCTGCAGTGCCAGAACACCGGTCTGAATCAGACGACGCACGCGGATGGGCAACGAGAACGAGAATTTGGATTGCTCGACGAGCCGAACTGGGAGTAGGTTGCTAAGAATATGCTAGCACCAATCTCACGCGACCGCCTTGCCGAGTTGCTTGCCGCTGCCAGTGGCCGCCGAGTAGTTGTGGTTGGCGACGCGATGCTCGATGTCTATTTGCGTGGCGATGTGGAGCGTATTTCGCCGGAAGCTCCCGTTCCTGTTGTGCGCGTTCGTGAGCGCCGCGATGCGCTCGGCGGCGCAGCAAATGTTGCGCAGAATGTATTAGCGGTTGATGCAAAATGCTCGCTGGTAGCGGCCATTGGCCACGATGCCGCCGGTGAAAGATTGCGCGCGCTGCTCCACACACTCGGCGGCGCCACTGATGCTTTGGTTGCGGTTGACCGGCCGACTACCACCAAGACTCGACTCGTCGCACGATCGCAGCAATTGCTTCGATTTGACGAAGAGGAGGATGCCGATCTTGGAGCCAACGATGTGGCTCGCGTGATCGCGTCGGTTACCGATGCGCTCGCAACGGCCGATGCGGTGGTCCTTGAAGACTACAACAAGGGCGTGCTCGTTCCGTTAGTGATTGAAACGACGATCGCGTTGGCTGCGGAACGAAAGATCCCAGTGATTGTAGATCCTAAGTTCCGCAACTTTTTCAGCTATCGAGGGGCCACCATCTTCAAACCGAATCGTCGCGAGTTGGAGCAGGCTCTTGGTGCCGCGGTAGATCTTGCGCATCCGGAAGCCTTGCCGTCTACGCTCGAGCGCCTTGATGTGGCGCATTTGTTGTTGACGCTGAGCGAGCATGGCATGGCGCTGGTGTCACGTGGCGGTGCAATCACGCGCATCCCAACCACTGCGCGTGAGGTGTATGACGTGGTCGGTGCTGGCGATACTGTGACTGCGTACTTAGCGCTGATGCTGGCAGCCGGTGCCGATGCTCGTGAGGCGGCGGTGATCGCGAATTATGCTGCTGGTGTTGAAGTTGGTAAGATGGGCGCAGCGACGGTCACGCCAGCGGAAGTACTTGCGGCGTATGACGCGCTGCATCAGACCGGCTCTGCGTGATCAGACGCTGCGCGCTAATCCTGACGCTGTGCGCGGCAAGCGTCGCGCACGCGCAGAGTGATCCCGCGATTGCACTTCGCATTCCGATGGATTCGCTGTCGATGCAATTGCGTAGTGTGCCATTTGTCCAGAGCGTGGCTGACAGTGCGCCAGTTGCCCGAGTTGCACAACCGCGATGGTGCGCGCCTGGGGCACGTGGAAAAGGTGTGGCGCGAACCGCGGTCGCCGCGACTTTCGTGGGTGGAAATCTCGCACTGTACGAGTACTTCCGACGGGCGTGGTGGTCAGGCGAGAAGGCTCCATTTTTTGTGAATTACGATTGGGATGGCCCATTTCGAGATCAAGATAAACTTGGTCATTTGATCGGCGGATATCTGCTCAGTGAAGGCGGTCGCGAACTGCTTCAGAGCGCCTGTATGTCAGAGAAGAAAGCAACCGCGTGGGCGGTGGCGTACGCCGCGCTTTTCCAATTGCAAATTGAATATTGGGACGGCGGCCAAGCAAAGTATGGGTTTTCACCGCCTGATATTTTGTTTAACACAATCGGTCAGGGTTTATCGCTGTCGCATGCGTTCGTTCCGCCGATGCGTGCCGTGATGCCGACGATGTCGTATCGCCCCACGCAAGCGTTACGAAACGTACGGGCGGGTCGCATTCCCGGTGATTTGCGACCAACGGTTGATTACAGCGGGCAGACATACTGGTTGTCGGTTGATGTGGACACACTGTTGCGCGGTCGTGCACGCGAACTCTGGCCCGGACTACTACGCATGTCCATTGGCCACACCATCAGCGATTGGATAAATCCTGCGACAGGGGAGTTTATCCGCGCGCGTCGACGCTTCATGCTGTCATTGGATATCGATCCACTCAAGCTTCCTGGACAGGCGCCATGGTGGGTCACGATCAAAAAAGGGCTGCGTCACTATCACTTTCCGTCACCGGCGCTGGAGTTTACCAGCGGTGGGGTGCGCGGCTTGGCGTGGCATCAGTGATTTCGCAGATAGCACGCGCAATTCGTAGCGTTGTGGCCTCGTGCGCCGTACTCGGGATCGCGTCATCTGTAGTGCAAGCGCAACGCGCGATGTTGCCGCTGGACGATATCTCGTACACCTACATCGACGGTTTACAGGCGCGAGGGATGTTGCGCGAGCTGCCGCTTATCGAACGGCCGTACAGCGTTGGTGCGGTGCGGGCGGCGATCGCTGCTTCACGCGCACAACGAGGTGACGCGCGCGCGCTGCGCTGGTTGCGCGCACTGGAACGGGCCGCTGACAAATACGCACCTGGCGTAACCGACGCCGATAGCGGTGTGTTTGTGGCCGGACTCGCGGCATACTCCGTCGCGCAGACCAGTGGCACGCGTGATCTCATGCAATCAGATCGCGTCAATACATTCGCGCCCGGATTCACGGTGCGCGCGCTGTTGCAGTCAGGGCCGTTCACTGGTGCGATGCGCGTTTTGGCTGATCGACGCATGCGCGTTGACCCTGAGTTCTTTGGGCGACGTGATCGCGTGTTATCGGCGCGCACGGAAGACGCCTACATTGGCGTGTCGTCGAAATTTGCGACGTTGCAAGCGGG